>NZ_JBNDYG010000020.1:0-78133 GCF_049893405.1 Paenibacillus sp. Dod16 | reverse complement strand
GGCCTACTGGCAGGAACGGGGGGAGGACGATTTGCTCCTGGACGATAAAGAGAAGTCCAAGCTCGACGTTCTTGACTTCAAACAACACGGCGGACGCTCGATCGTGGACGCTACAGCCATCGATTATGGACGAGATGTTCAAGCGGTACAGGAAATCGCAGTTGAAACCGGCATTCATATTGTAGGAACGGCGGGCTTCAACAAAAGCTTTCTGTGGGATGCCAAAATCAAAGAGGAGCTTAAACCGCTGATCGGCCACTATGAAACCTACGCCCAGTGGATTGAAGCAAAAAGCATCAACGAGCTGGCGGATTTCGTCATCCGGGAGGTTGAAGAAGGGCTGGAGGGAACGTCTTTCAAAGCAGGCCAGGTTAAATTCGGGACAGGCTATAACCGTATTACGCCTCTGGAGGAGAAGACGCTGCGTGCTGTAGCGCGCGCTCATCATGAGACAAAGGCGCCCATTCATTCCCATACCGAGGTTGGCACCATGGCGCTGGAGCAAATCGAGCTCCTGAAGAGCGAAGGTGTGGATCTGTCTTTTTTGAGCCTGGGGCATATGGACCGCAATCCCGACCCGTACTATCACGAGCAGATCGCCGCAACGGGGGCTTTCATGAGCTTTGACGGTATCGGCAAAATCAAGTATGCACCGGAGAGCACCCGAATCTCGCTTATTCTGGAGCTTGTCCGCAAAGGCTTCGAAGATCAAATCCTCATCAGCGGAGATACCGCCCGGAAAACCTACTACAAGCATTACGATCAGGGTCTCGGTCTGGAGTACATTATTTCCAAATGGGTACCGCGCTTTGTGGACGAGGCGAACCGAAACGGCTTTGACGGACCAAAGCTGGTGGAGAAATTTTTCGTAAGCAACCCGGCCAACTGCTTTTCATTTAAAAAGTAAGGGGGGTGCCACTATGAAATTCGAACTCGAAAATTCGGTTGAGGTGAAGGATAAAATACGCCAATTCCGTGCTGCCATCCTTCCTATTGGTGCCGTTGAAGCGCATGGTCCTCATCTGCCGCTGGGCACGGATAACCTGCTCGCGACCAGACTCGCGGACAGATTAGCCGAACGGACGGAGAGCTTCGTTCTGCCGACCCTCCCCTATGGCCAGGTGTGGAGCTTGCGCAATTTCCCGGGGAGCATCAACGTCTCAAATGAAGCACTCATCCGGCTGTTAGCAGATATCGGCGAAAGCTTGTACCAGCAAGGATTCCGCATTTTCGTCATGGTGAACGGCCATCTCGGCAATGCGGTTGCACTGAAGGAAGCTGCGAGAGTGTTATACGAACGGGTGCCCGCACTAAAAGTGTTCTACTTCTTTTACCCTGGCACGAAGGAAGTAACGGCTTTGGTACGAGAAGCTTCGGCTGCGCACGCGAGCTATATGCATGCTGATGAAATCGAGACATCCTATATGCTCTATCTCGCGGGCGAATATGTGGACATGAGCAAGGCGATCGATGGTGCCCCGCAGATCCCGATCGAAGCGGATTGCACGCCAACGCCGTGGGAGGAAATGACTTCCACTGCCGTGCTTGGGGATGCAACGCTGGCAACGAGGGAGAAGGGGGAGAAAATCATCGAGCGCAGTTTGGAAGTGATGGCCGGGATGGTTCTCCGAGCCAAAAGTGCTTTGTCAACCGATGATCAACCGGAAGAGAACAGATAGCATTGCAATTACAGGAACAACGAGGTGAAAAAGACGATGATGAACACCTATTTTGATGTGATTGGCGGGTTGTTGAACAAAGTTCGAACCGAGCAGGCCAAGCCGATCCGTGAAGCGGCGGAGAAGGTAGCGACCTGTATTCAGCAGGGCGGGATTATTCACTTGTTCGGCTGCGGACATTCACATATATTGACCGAAGAAGTCTTTTACCGGGCAGGCGGACTTGTACCGATTCGTCCGATTCTGGTTGAGAAGCTGATGCTTCATGAAGGCGCGGTCCGGTCGTCAGAGCTGGAAAGACAAAACGATCTTGCCGTTGAGTTTATGGAGAAGCAGGATATTCGCGAAGGCGAGATTGTATTCGTATTGTCCACTTCGGGGCGAAATCCCGTTCCTGTAGATGTCGCTTTGATGGCGAAGGAGAAGGGGGCCTTTACTGTAGGCATTACCTCTCTGGAATATTCCAAAAGCATGCCCTCCCGACACAGCAGCGGCAAGCATCTGGCGGATGCCGTTGATCTGGTGATCGACAATTTCTCGGTCAAGGGCGATGCCGTATTGAGCCATCCGGGCCTCCAGGTACCCTTTACGCCGAGCTCGACGGTGATCGGGGCCCTCATTTTGAACTCCCTGTTCGCCGAATCTATTGAGATTATGATTGAAAAAGGCTTCAATCCTCCCGTATTTCTCAGCGGAAATATCGATGGTTCCGATGAACACAACAGAGCGCTGGTTGAGGCTTATAAAGGACGGATCGCTTTACTGGCATGATAAGAATGTGCTTAGCGAGAAATAGCTTAGCTTCCGAAATGAACGTAAGTCCGAAAACGAAAATCATCCTACCTAAACGGGAAGCAGTCATTATTAGCATATATACGAATTGCCCATGAGCAGGATCTTGAACAATAAATAAAGCAGGCCGCCTGGCAAAGATCAAGCACGCGAACGTCAGGGATACGGAAGAGTGAAGCCGTAACTGCGATTTCTGCAAGAAAATTGTCTCGGCAGGCCGTTACAGGATGAGGAGGAAAGACATGTTCACACAAACCGTAACCATACAGAATGAGCAGGGCTTTCATGTCCGTCCGGCTCAGCTTTTCTCGGAAAAAGCGGGACAGTTTGGAGGAGAGGTTCATCTGAGAACTAGCGAAGGACGCTCCGCGGATTGCAAAAGCATGCTGGAGCTGATGACGCTCGGCATTGAACAAGGGGCTGTCGTGACCATCGAAGCTAATGGAGATGGAGAACAAGAGGTAGTCGAAGCACTGGTACAGCTAGTCGAAAGCAAGTTTGGTGAAGCCTGATGAAGAAGCTGCATATTCAAGGAATCGGCGTATCGGAGGGAATCCGGATCGCAAAGGCATACATCTACAAGCCTTCGCAGGGGGCAAGCAGCGACAGCAGCCCCGATGAGAAGGATATTCCCGATACACCGGCCGCTATCGATGCCGAGCTTATCAAGCTCCGTGAAGCCAAAGCCAGCTGTGCGGAGCAATTGGATGCGCTGACGGAAAAAGCGAAGGAAGCCGTGGGCGAAGAGCAAGCCGGTATTCTTGCGGGGCAGCGGAAGCTTCTGGAGGATCCTGCCTTCTATCCGAAGATGGAGACGCGGGTTCGAGAGAAACTGGAGCCCGCGCCAAAGGCCGTTGCCGAAATTGTGAGTCAGGTCGCTTCCATGTTGGAAGGCATGAACAATGATTATATGAAGGAACGCGCCGCAGACATACGTGATATCGGCAATCGTCTTCTCGCTTGTCTGTCGCCAGGGCAATCGCTCGGCTTTACGGGTATCACCGAACAGGTTATTCTGGTTGCCGACGATTTGGCGCCATCGGATACGGTGCAGCTGGACCCTGACTTGGTGATCGGTTTTATTACTCGCACTGGAGGAGCGACCTCACATACCGCTATTCTCGCACGGTCGCTCGGGATTGCGGCTATTGTCGGCGCTGGGGACGGCGTCGACGGCATTGAGGACGGCGACACGCTCGTCCTCGACGGATCCGCCGGGCTGTGCGTTGCCCGGCCGGACAAGGCAGAAGCGGAGCAGTATCGGCTCCGCATGCTGCAGGACCTCGAGCGCAGGCAGTCGCTCGAGGCGTACGCGGCGCGCCCGGCAGTGACCGCCGACGGCGCGCGCGTGGAACTCGCGGCGAACATCGGCAGCGCCGCGGAAGCCTCGACCGCCGTCCTGCAGGGCGCGGACGGCGTAGGGCTGTTTCGCACGGAGTTCCTGTTCATGAACGCCCAGGCCATGCCGGGCGAGGAGGAGCAGTTCCGTGCCTATCAGGAAGCGGCCCGGACGATGGAGGGCCGCCCCGTAATCATCCGCACGATGGACATCGGCGGAGATAAGAAGCTCCCGTATCTGCAGCTGCCCAAGGAAGCGAACCCGTTCCTGGGCTACCGTGCGATACGGGTAGGGCTTGTCCGCCAGGAGCTGCTTCGCACGCAGCTGAGGGCGGTGCTGCGGGCCAGCGGATTCGGTACGGTAAAGGTGATGTTCCCGATGATCTCCGGCCTGCAGGAATGGAGGCAGGCAAGAGCCATCCTGACGGAAGTGCAGGCGGAATTGAGGCAGGACGGCATCCGGTTCGACGAGCAGATGGAAGTTGGCATCATGGTTGAGATTCCCTCAACGGCCGTGTTGGCGGAACGATTCGCGAGCGAAGTCGATTTCTTCAGCATCGGTACGAACGACCTTGTGCAGTACACGGTCGCGGCGGACCGCATGAATGAACATGTCGCGCACCTGTACGATTATTATCATCCAGCCGTGCTTCATCTAATCCGCACGGTCATTGAGGCATCCCACACGGCCGGTAAATGGACCGGCATGTGCGGAAGTATGGCGGGTGATCCCGCGGCACCGCTCTTACTCGGACTCGGGCTCGACGAATGGAGCATGGAGGCAAGTGGTCTCAGCCGGATCAAGGAAAGGCTCGCTACTCTGGATCGTCAGGAATGCCGCGAGCTGGCGAAGCGCATACTTCGTCTCGATACGCCTCAAGCCGTACGTCAAGCGCTGGAGGAATTTCATCACATGAAACAGGCAGTGGTATAGATTACGGATTCACATGACTTGTCCAACATAGCAGGTGTTGGGGGTTCTCAGAAGTGGTATACCCGTATGCGTGATCCCTAGTTGGGGTCAAATAGCTGCTGCATATAAAGAAATGGCGGTGCAGGGGGTTCCCCTATGCCGCCATTTCTTTGTTATCGACTATTTACTCTTTACGACGCAGTACATTGGCAATTACGCCAACGATTAAGCCCCAAACCGCATTTATTGCAAAGACACTTATCATTGCCAGCGGATTCGTTAATGGACCTTGCAATGTTCCATCGATAAGGGGAGAGGTAATCCCGCTGATAATGGTAGCAAATAAGGCATAACTCAAACCCGCAAAAACAAGAATGACAACGGGATAAGCCGTTCTTTTGAATAGAACGAGCATGAGCCAGGCCAAAGAGATGAGAACCGTCATCAGAATGCTGCCGAATGCTTGGCCGATCAGCTCCATGATCCCGGTCATCTTCATGATGGGTCTGACAAGCGCTAAAGCGCCCAGACCGAGAATGAAAAGCAGGTTTTCTTTTACGATATCGATTGTTTTCATATCCAATCCGTTCCTTTCCCATGTATGTGTTAATCTGTCGCCTGATGAAGTCGATAAGACCCCGTCCGATTCATCCTCCAACTTGTATGAATATTGCCAGTGCCTGCATTGATTTTCCCGGCTGTTGATAACATTAACAAATCCATGTTGTGAACTTATGACGATGCTTGGTGATTTACGTGAATTTTTCCGATGGATTTCCCGATCTCCTGACAGCCATAATATGCTAGACTACCTATATATTACTTTTAGGAGTCCATCATACGATGAAGACATTTACTATTTTGTACATTGAAGACGATCAGGAAATCGGTTCCTGGTCCAAGGAGTTTTTAATCAGTCAGGGCTATGAGGTGATATGGAAGAGTTCAGGCTATGATGTGGAAGCAGCAATGGAACATTGCGATCTTGTCATTTTGGACATCATGCTTCCGGGTCTGGACGGATTCACGGTCGGTCAGCGGCTAAAACGAATCAATCCCGCTGTCCCCATCCTGATGCTTACGGCCAGAACCGCAATCGAGGATAAGCTTACCGGATTGTCTTTTGCCGATGATTATATGACAAAGCCGTTTCATCCGGATGAGTTGGCTGCCCGGATTCAAGTCCTGCTCAGGCGCTCCGTCACTGCGGAACCGGAACAGCTTCTGATCCGGCATTTAATCATCGACCGAACAGGAAGCCGTATTTGGAATTCCGTAACCGGGGAAGAGATTGTGCTTACAGGTAAGCAGTTTCACATATTCATGTATTTCCTGGACCATCTGAATCATATTTTGACCCAGAAGCAGATTTATGAAGCCGTATGGGGCGAGCCGCATCTGAACGGAGACAAGACGTTGAATGTGCATATCCGGCATCTGCGAGAGAAGATCGAGCTGGATTCCGGCTCTCCCCAAATTATCGAGACCATCCGCGGCGTAGGATACCGGGTGCGATCATGAAGATCCGCAGCTCGTTAATGAGCAAATATCTGATCCTTATTTTGACCGCCTTACTGCTATGGCCAATCATTCCAGCCCTGTTTTATTTACCTGGTTATATGTTTAGCGATCATCCAGTATATCGTCCGGAAGAGATAACCCGCATGTGGCAGCAGGAGGCAGACAACCTGGACGGTGCAGGTAGGGATAGGATTATTTCTAGACTGGGAGAGTTGAACGAGGACTATCCGGATGCTGAAATATTTTGGGTGGACCCGTCAGGGAGGACGAATGCAGTCAGAGACCTCTCGGAAGATATACCTGAGCAATGGACTTATGAGGATATTCTCTCGATTCGAGCGCAAGACCGTTATCAAGAAATGCTGTTCTTAACCTCCCTCATCGGAAACGATCCGAAGCAAGGCTTTATGGTGATGCGGCTCCCGGATTCCCATATCCTTGATGCAGAGATGTCGCTATCGGGAAACCTGCCGCTCATCTTTCTGTTTCTAATGATCTGTGTATGCTTCTTTATGCTGTCATGGCTGTTCTTCATTAAGCTTCGCAAAAGACTGATCAGGCTCCAATCCGCGATGACCGTAAATGGATTGAAAGAAATTCCGAACGAAGTCACGATTATGAAAAACGACGAGATCGGAGAACTCGAAGGCTCGTTTAATCGGATGGTGAAGGAGCTCAAAGAAAGTCAACAACGGGAGCGGGAGGAGGAGGAACTGCGCAAGCAATTCATTTCAACGATCTCCCACGATCTTCGTACCCCGTTAACTGTCATCCGGCAACATGTCCATACGGTTCGCAATAATCCTGCTTCTCCCCAGGGACAGGTTTCACTTTCTGTCATCGAGCATAAGCTGGACGACATCAGTAATCTGATGGATAATCTTCTGTCATACACGTTGTTATCGGCGGGGAAGTATCCGCTGCACAAGCAGCCGATTGATATTGTAGAAGAAGTCCGGAATCGAGTGGCTCAGTGGTATCCAGTATTCGAGGCTAAGGGATTCGATGTCTTTGTCGAGCTTCCTGATGAGACGTTATTATGGGATGTGGATCCATTGTGGTTTAACCGGATCCTGGACAATGTGTTTCAGAATGTAGTACGCCATGCGGGAGCGGGTCGCTACATCGGCATTCAAATGATTGATCGTGAGAAGCAGCTGATGCTGGTCATCAACGACAAGGGCCCGGGCTTCTGCAACGAGTCGCCTGAAAAAGGCGCAGGGATCGGTTTGTCCATTGTATCGATGATGGCCAAGGAGATGGGGATGCAATGGGAAATGAAATCCGACGCAGACGGAAGTGCGTTTTATATTTGGATTGATAGCAGTTGCAGTGTTATAATTCACGAGACAGATTAAGCTATGAGAAGGTAACAGTATCTGAAACGAATGCGAGTTCGTTATCGAATTTATGTTTGTTATTGGAATATATGTAACCTTTTCTTTCAAAGACCAGGGAAGAAGCTGCGTACAAGTCGCTCAGAGTGACTTATACGCAGCTTCTTTTTTGAGCGTTGACTTACCTATCCAGGATAGAGAGTTTACAGCTTCACGTAAACGAAATTAACCCAAACTTAAACTTGAGGTCACTTTGTCTTTCGATAAGGGAGGTAGAATGGGGTTTAAAGTGAAGGCTGAGTTATTAAGGAGGTAAGTTAACCAACATGAAGATTGAGCATAAAAAAGTTTCAGCAGAGCTCCAGACAGCACGATGGATAAAGATGCGTAGAATTTGTGGTTATGGCGCTGCCATAGCGGTGACGCCGTATTTGTTGATTAAACTGGCATGGACCCTCGGTTACTTCATACCAACCGAGCAAATGGGAGACGATAGTTGGCGTGCGATCAACGCAGCTACCGCAGTGCTTGCGGCGATCGGAATTCTACTGGCATTGGCGTTCACCAGGCCGTGGGGTGAACGCCTGCCTGCATGGCTGATTGCCTTTCCCGTATGGGTTGGCACGGGTCTGCTCGTTCCCATGCTGGTCTTGGCACCGGTGCTAGGACCGGCAGCTATGACTCGGGATCAGGAAGCGGGGGCAGCCGATGTTTGGGTGTACGAACAATTCTTTGTCATGGTCTCGCTCGTTGGCATCGGCATTTGTCTGCCTCTCGCCTTCGCAGGGTATGCGAAGACACGATGGCCGGAGGCGTTCGGTGATTCGATTGACTATAGCAGGTTGCCTGGTAATACTTGGAGACTGCAGCATACATTGTCCAAGCTGGTTGGAGCAGGCTGTATCCTGCTAGGTACCATTAAGGTGTTCTGGGCTGCTGGAGGTACCCTCGGCATGGATCCGGCCAGATTGGACGATCGTGATGTGTGGTGGCATCTGCTGACGTTTAGTACCGGAGCGTGGTCCATCGCGGGGGCGTGGGGATTGCTGGTGCTAACTTCCCGGCGTGGGTCGCAGCGTTTTCTGTACCCGATGGCATTGGCTTGGATTTCGTCGGGCATGCTGTTCTCTTATAATCTCTTTTCCGCTATTCGTACCGATTCGCAGTTCTCGCCAGAGTACCCGCTGCTGCGGATGCTGACCACAGAGGCCGGTATCATCTTAGGTGTAATGATGATTATGATCATTCTGCTCGTTCTGCATGATCGACGTCGTGCCTTGTAGACGATTCGTTGGAACACGTCATGTGTAGTGCGATATCGATTCGGAACATTACGTCGTTCAGGCAGCGAGTATCCTTACCTGTCGGAAGGAAAAAACAAACATGCTTATGAAGTCGCGGAAATCGCGGCTTTTTTGTTTAGGTGAAACTAAACATACAGACCATCCAAGAGAAATGATTGTTCAAAAGTATGATTTTAACAGAATGAAGGCAATCTATACACGATTGGCTCACTTATATCAAGTTAGTGGAGGATATGTATGTCTATTTTTAAACCATCGAAAATTGCGCGCTCGATATATGAGATTGACGGAGAAACACTCCAGCAGGCAGGTATTAAAGGGATCATCCTTGACTGGACCAATACCATAACGACGAAAAATGCTGAATCCTTAACCGATTTGATGAAAGATTGGCTGAATAACATGCAGTCCCGATACGGAATTAAGGTGATCATCGTCTCTAACAGCAAACCACCGATGCATGGTCACGGACAGATCCATGAGATTCCAGCATTGTTCGAAGCCGGTAAACCGAAGAAAAAAGCGTTTTTAGCTGCATTGAATCTACTTGGAACGCGCCGTAACGAGACAGCCGTTATCGGAAACGGCATCATTACCGATCTATGGGGAGGAAACCGTCTGGGGATGTACACGATTTTCATATCTTCTTCATGGGCGAAACCTCGGATTTTAGGCGTAGTCAAACGACTATTCGTAAAAGTGCTCCGAGTATAATCATGCGTGCTACAGTTGGAACATAATTGATGTGATTTGAGGGGTGAAGGGATTGGATTTTTTGGCTGCGTTCACTATTTAAGATATTTTAATATTTCTCCACTTTTTACTTAAGGTATCTTCCCTAAACGGTAGACGGCCATTTTGTGGGTTTCGATAATTACGTAGAGCTGCTGGGAAGTGCTTCCTTCCGCAAGGCGGCGTTCAACACGTTTTACTTCAGCGCGGTCAGCGTTCCGCTCATGGTTATGATGTCACTCGGGTTAGCGATGCTGCTCCATAAAAGTACATATTTTCAAAAATGGCTTCGGACCGCTTATAGAATGCTGCTAGGAAGTGAAAGTTATCCATTTACTTATGGAGAGGATCAGGCTAAAAGAATAGATAGCGCTTAATCGTATCAGCGACATACAAACAAGGTTTTATAGACTGCAACCCCGAAGATATTTAGGTTCGGGGTTGTTTTTTGTTACTTCATTCAACTAGCCAAATGAATGATCAAGCAATAGGCTAAAGATGTATATAGCTTTAGAAGGAGCATGAATCCATGAGAGTATTACCTGAACCTACGTGGGCACGACTAGGCTTTTCAGAAGCTCCGGATTTTACGGAATCCGGGAAAAACATGGGTATCGTCATCATTGATACAATTACCCCTCATCCTGCACTTCAGCATTTAGGCGATCGATTACAATACGTCACCGTTCATGACGACTTCTCCATTACATGCCGAAATATTGCTTTAGAAGAGTCCGTTGAACATGAAGACGCTAGTGGTGAGCATGGGTTGATGACACTATTGGCACTATCTCATAAACCTTTTGTTTTCCAAGGAAAAACGCATATAGGCATTGCACCGGCGGCACATTATATCGTGCTTAATCACGGGGCGTTCAAGACTGGGGAAGGAGAACGATTAAAAGCCGGGATCGAGTGGATATTGAATAAGCAGAAAGAATGGAATATTCGAATCATATTAAGTACGGGATGGCATGCACTAGATCATCAGGTATATCTAAAAAGCACAAGCAAAAACAGCACGGTTCAGGCACTAGCTTCAGCCGTTAGAAGTGGGGTTCTTGTGGTCTGTGCAAATGGGAATACGAGAACAGCGAATATGTTGCCGCCTCGCGAATATCTAGCCGTGGGGGGATACAATGACCGAGGCCACGCAGAGCGCCACATCCATGTACCATTTCCCGATGAACCGTATGGACGAAATGCCGAGGGGCACTTCAGGCCTGACGTTCTAGCACCACGAGTATACTTGACCGTTCCTTTTTGTGAATTCATTAAAAAAGCAGATGTCGTTTCCTATTATGAGGGAACATCAGGCGCAGCAACACTCGTAACCGGAGTCGCAGCATACCTAATGTCTACATTTCAAGGTTTAGATGCAGCAACTCTACGCACTGCGTTGACTACATACGGTGATCGTATACATGGCTACGATAATCTAGCCCCCAGGGTTAACGTCGCCAAAACAAAAACCGCAATTGAATTGGGTCAGATAACGAATCAACCCCAAGTAGCTTTACAGTCCCTGCGGATCAGGGACACACATATCGCACTACATTCCCAAGATGACATCAAAAGGGCGGTATCCCTATCTACTCTCGTGGAAAGGCAGCTTTGCTCACGGAACCTTTTATGGCAATATTCATTCGATCGCTCGCCAATCGTAAGAAAAATCGCTGTTTGTGCTTTGGAAAAGCCCATAAACGAATATGAGCGAGAGGTTTTCTGGGAGCGATTAGCTCAGGAATCGGAAGGCGGCGTCCGTGGTTGGTATGCCTATGCATTATTGCAAGACGCAAGGAAAAATGAAGGTTCCAAGTGGATTCCATTGTCAACGGATATCAATTGGACGGTTCGATGGTGTGTAAGGGAATACCTTGCCATGTTTCCTGACTTCTTTCCGCAATTTGAACCGACGCATGATCCAGATTCTATAATTTCAAAAGCCTCTCCGCTAATACAATGGCTAAGCGGACATAATGGATAAGCGCGGAGTCCCATTTTCCCGAAAGAGCTGGAATTGACAATACCGATTCAATAATGTAAACGCGTCGGACAATTGATGGACAGTGTGCAAGGATGTATTGGTGTGCACAGCTATATGTGGCGTACGCTAATGTGTCGGTGTACACAGCTATATGTGGCGTACGCTGATGTGTCGGTATTCACTGCTGTATGGGATTGCATCTGATGTGATGTGTGCACACCTATATGCGAGTGCGCTATTGTGTCCGTGTTCATAGCTGTATGTCGCGTGCGTCTGATGTGTTGGTCTGCACAGAGCTATATACGGTGTGCATAGCTGTATGCGGACAGGAGATCCGCTATTTCCCAACAACTGTACCGAAATCACCGATTCGCGGACACAGAATCCGTTATTCTCGGATTTTTCTGTGATTTGCAGGCAATAGCGGAACCTGTGTCCGCCTAACCCTATGTTCAGCACCTTTTCTTACAAATAGCGGAACCACGGTCTATACGGAGTTGGTTAAATAGCTTCTTCCTCATAACCCCCTAAAGATGATTAGTTTCCCTTATGGGTTTTCAACAATGTCTGCTTTAAGGGGATTCACTTAATTAAATGTATCTTCAGCCTCTGCCTCTATATATCCGTCAGCAGAAAGCGGTGTAACAGATGTATAAGCGGCAACGATGAAAATGGGATACCGTTCATCTGGTTGATCCATCAACAGGAATGCTAAAACGCAGCTTATATGAGCAAAAAAATAAAACCGGCGCAATAATGTGCCGGTTAATTCATACTAACCTAAAAAAGGCATGGATACATAATATTATATAAAAAATTTCAATATAAGTCTATTACTTTTTTTGGATAAATTGTATGTTATATAAGCGACCGCGGCGCAACGATCAACCCAAGATAATGAAGGGAGAAACCTTGCATGATAACACTCAGGAAAATCACGTTGGAAAACCGACGTGCCATATTTAATCTGGAGGTCTCAGAAGATCAACGGCGCTTCGTAGCGTCCAATTTATCGAGCGTGGCTTCGTGTTATGTCCTTGCAACCAATGGGGGGCAGCCATTTCCATTTGCCATTTACGCGGATGAGCAGCCGGTTGGTTTTGTTATGATTACCTACAGAATCACCGGATATGAACTTCCGACAATCGCAGACGACAGCTATTGCATCCTGCGGCTGATGATTGACAAGCAATTCCAGAACAGAGGCTATGGTCGGGAAGCCATGAAAAAAATCTTGGAATTTGTCCGTACCTTTCCTGCGGGGCCTGCACATTACTGCTGGATTTCTTATAAGGCTGATAACGCAGCCGCCAAAAAGCTTTATGAAAGCTACGGCTTCCGTGACAACGGCGAAATCGAAAACGACGAGCTAATAACCGTTTTACGACTTTAATTCTCTGCTTCAACAGATCAACCCTTGAAAGCCGCATTTTATGCGGCTATTTTGCAACTAGAAAATAGGGCTCAATGATGTTGGTTCTTTACTCCCCACTCACATAACTGTTCCAAAATGGGTAATAGAGTTTCCGCTTTATCTGTAAGACTGTACTCGACTTTTGGCGGAACTTGAGGATATTCTTTGCGTGTCACCAGACCATCCGCTTCCAGTTCTTTGAGCTGTGAGCTCAATGTTTTGTAAGTGATCGCTCCTATTTGTCTTTTCAGATCATTAAAGCGAACCGTTTGGTTTTCAGCCAAGAGGTACATAATCACCATTTTCCATTTGCCGCCAATAATCGAAATGGTATAACCAAAAGGTGTGTCTTGGACATTCTTAACTTTACCTTTAAATTCCTCCATACTCATACTGATACACTATCCTTTCGGGTAGTACCTATCATAAATGTGCGTACTACTTTTATATTTGTGCTCAGTCTATACTAACCTTACTTTGATGTAAAGGAGAGAAACAAATGACTAAAAAAACAATACGTCTGTTAATGCCACAATGGCAAGGAGGAAACAACCCGAACTACTCTTTTGGAGCCGAGCTGCTTGCTTGGCTAGCTCCGGACAATGATCAACCCCATATCCGTGTACCTGTTCAAGCTTATGATGGAACTCCGCTCGAAAACGAGAACGGTATGAATGGAAGACAACAGCTGCTTGAACAGCTAAAGGCTGCTCATCATCTTATTGAGGCTCATCAGCCGGATCGCGTTATCATGTTTGGTGGTGATTGCCTAGTTGAACAAGCTCCATTTGCCTATTTAAACGAACGGTACGGTGGGGAATTAGGTTTGGTATGGATCGATGCTCACTCTGATTTGGTCAATTATGTCGGCTATGATAACGGGCACGCAGTACCTCTCGGGAATCTTTTGGGAGAAGGAGATGAGGAGTTCGCAAAACATGTGAAAACCCCGCTAAAACCTGAAAATGTCTTTATTGCGGGATTAGCGGCTCCTACAGAAGAAGAAGTTGCTGTAATTTCTGAAGCGTTTCAAAGATTAGGTGTTGCACCTACAGAACCGGACACGGAAATGATTCAAAGGCTTGGTATTCGAACGGCCGGAACGAAGGAGTTAGCGAGCAGCACTGAATCTATAAAAGAATGGATCAAAGAAAGCGGCATTAAACACCTGGCTATTCATCTTGATTTAGACGTGCTTGATCCAAAGGCTTTTCGTTCGGTATTATTCGCCAACCCGGAAGAACCCTTTAATTTATCTCCTAAGGGAACCATGCAATTGCCTCAACTACTCCGTTTGATTAAAGAACTATCAGAAGAAACCGATGTCGTTGGGTTAGGTATAACAGAGCATTTGCCGTGGGACTCCATCAACCTGAAGAAACTCCTTGGAGAAATACCCATTTTAAATAACTAAAGGCATCCATGAACTTATATAGAGAAATGAACTGAATAATCATAAAAATACACCCACGCATTTTAGGGTGTATTTTTTAGGTGGTAGTAAGGGGGGGGGCAGCAAGTGAAGTGATTCAGATTGATTTCGTTTCAATGTAAGTATTTTCTTGGAGATATCAGTATAACAATATAAATATAATCATAAACATTAATTATTTATTGCAAAACGATAAATAAATTGCTAAAATCAAATTCATAATCATGAAGTGAGGTGCTTTTTTATGAAACGAGGGTCCACATTATTTTTAAGGATTGCTGTAATTCTTATTGGAATTCCAGTTCTAGCTCTGTGCATATTTGTGGTACCAGAGATAGCGGAATTTATTGCAGAATTGTATCCAGATCATACTTATTTGAGATATCTTGTTTTCATCGATTTGTATGCAACCGCGATACCGTTTTACTTTGCTTTGTATCAGGCGTATAAGCTTCTAGGCTATATTGACAAGAACAAAGCTTTCTCGGAATTATCCGTACGCGTTCTAAAGAATATAAAAAACTGTGCAACCATAATCAGCAGCTTGTTTGTGGTAGGCATGCCGCTCTTTTATCTGATAGCGGAGAAAGACGATGCCCCAGGCATCATAATCATCGGAATGGCCCTGATTTTTGCGTCCATGGTGATTGCCGTTTTTGCTGCTGTTCTTCAAAAGCTTTTAAAAGAGGCAATTGATATAAAATCTGAGAATGATTTGACGGTCTGAGGTGATAACTATGGCGATTATTATCAATATTGATGTGATGCTGGCTAAACGAAAAATGAGCGTAACCGAGCTTTCGGAGAGGGTTGGAATAACCATGGCCAATCTGTCTATATTGAAAAACGGAAAGGCCAAAGCCATTAGGCTTTCAACGTTGGAAGCTATTTGCAAAGCGCTGGAATGCCAGCCTGGAGATATTTTAGAATACAAAAGTGACGAGAACACGCAAGAATCATAAAGCAGGGATCTAAAAAGTCGCCATTTCGGCGATTTTTTTGTGTTTCATAAGCAATCTTGATGATTGTCTGACGTGAAACAGAATCGAATCATAAATGGACGGTCAGGATTGTCGTGAAGCAGGTTATGCTCGTGTTTCCTAATACGTGGTAAAATGGTTGTCAAGAACCATAGAAGAGGGGTTGGAATTTTGATTCGGGGAGTCATTATCGAAGGGGTGTCAACTGCTGGAAAAACATCATTGTTTTCTGCAATCAGGGGAATACATAGTCAAGCGAATAATGTTGGAAAATCGATAATTGCAATAAGTGAACACTATTCGCAAGTTTTGCATTCATACCAAGGCGTCCTGAGATCCATGGATAAGGATGAACATATTGACCTGTTAAATCGTCATGTTGATTATCTTGAGCTACAATACAATTGGATTGATTCACTAGGCCATACGAAACCATCAAACGGAATATTCTATCTTTTGGAAAGATTCCATTTAAATCATCGAGCGGCATTTTCAAATTCTTCAGACATTGAGGTGTTAGAAAAATGCTTATTAAGACTGAATGCTCATTGTGTGCTTTTAACACTTTCTCAAGATGCAGTGGAGTCAAGGTATATTGAAAGTCGTGGCGACGCTTGGAAATCATATGTGATGAACAATCACTCCACAGTTACGGAGGCTTGTCAGAAGTTCTTAGAGGACCAGAATCAACTTCGCATGTGTGCGAAACAATCGCTTATTCCCACTCTAGAGATCAACACAGATGAAGCAGACTGGAATTCTTACGCAAAACAGATACTCATGGGAATCAACGATGCAACTTAAAGTAATTAAGTAATGAAGGGGAGAGAACATGATTTTACTATTAAGAACTATAATAATTGTACTATTCGTATCTTTAATCGGGTGTCAGCAAAATACGAGCTCAACAGAAAACCTCACTGCTGAATCAGATCTAGCAGGTTTTGTAGAGCCAGAGCCGTCGGATTGGGTGAAATATATAACGCCAGTCAGAGAGTACATGTATTATAGAACGCAAGCCGTGGTTAACAAGGATATACATATTTTATGGGACCATTACCCGGATCTTAAAGAGAATGTTGACCTCAAACTAGGAATCAATATAGAGAAAAATGAGGTTGAATCCTTAAATCAACATGTTCATTTGTTGGATGCCAATTACAACATTGAAGGTTATGAACGAATGAAAGTGAAAACGATAAGTGATCATAAAGTGGAAGTTCTCATTCATGCAAGTATAGTTTATATGAGAGATGATTTTGATGAGTCTGGAGGAGAGCATTTAATTAAGCTCTACTTAGAACATAAGAACAATCATTGGGCTGTCGTAAAAACGGATGAATATACTTTACCGGAATACAAAGAATGGATGAAGGAAAAGGAACAACTCTAATCTATTGCTAAGCTATCCTAAGCGAGCTGGAACGATAGCTGAATAATGCGTTGAAGGCAGCCGACCAGTATGACCGGCTGCCTTTTAAGGTTTGAAGCTTGCTTCGTTTTTGGGCCGATTAAACACTATGACAACCGTTAGTGTAGCAATGTTGAACCAGGTCGCTTATTCGAGGTTAACCCGATGGTCAAGCACCGATATCTAGGTTGAGCTGAATATCTTCCACTAATCTCTTGTTATTCGCAAGCTGATGTTTTATATTGACATAAGAGTAGGTCAAAAATAAAAGAGGTGATGAGACTAGATGACTCCACGCACGAAGGAACAAAACGAAGAGATCCGGCTGCGGCGTCTGGTGCAAATCCGGAAAGCCGCTGCCGATGTGTTTTTGGATAAAGGTCCTTTACTGGAAATCCGGGATGTGGCCGCGCAGGCGGGACTCGGCTATGGCACGGTATATCATTATTACAGCAATAAAGGCGATTTACTCCACGATCTGCTATGGGATGCGTTGGAGCGGGACGGTGGATGGCTGAAGGCTCCGCTAGATGCTGCGTTAGAAGCCTTGGTGAAGAATCCGTCGAAGGTCCCGCTTGCATCGGCTTCGGGGGAGGTGCCATTGGGCGGGCATTTCGGCTTGGCTGCTGCGCCGGACACCGGAAAGTCTGCTGCCGCGGATTCCCGTATGAGAAGCCACGAAACGGCCGCTGCCGCTGAGCTTGGCCCCGTCGCGGTAGCCGGCGTCCGGCTGCTGCAGCTTTGGGCGGGGGACCATGCCCTGTACCTGCTGCATAAGCTGGCCGGTGAGAGCTTTGCCTCGCTGCCAGAAGCGCGCTCGGCCCCGCTCCTGGCCGCCTTTCGCCGGGAGGTGCTCACGCCTCTTGCCGAGCTGCTAGAAACCGGGCGCGCGGAGGACGGGGCTGCGGCTTCCGGCGGAAACGCGGCAGAGCCGCTGTATCGGCTACAGCGCGCGGAAATGCTGCTGGCCGCCTTGGTCGGCTGCGCCTCGCTTTCGCTTCGCCGCGGTAAGCTGCACGAAGAGGCCAAGGATATCGTCATGTTTTTAAAATTATAGTATAAGGAGTGAATAAACATAGATGATCATCTTAAAATCACCTAGGGAAATCGAGGAGATGAAGCCGGCGGGCCAAATCGTTGCGGACTGCTACCGTGAGGTTGCCAAGCTGATCGAGCCTGGGATCACCACCCGCGAAATCAATGACTTTGTTGCCAGACACATCACCAAACTCGGCGGCAAGCAGTTTACGAAAGGGTATAACGGTTTCCCCGCAGAAACCTGCACTTCGGTTAACGATGTGGTGGCCCACGGCATTCCTTCGAATCGTGCGCTTATGGACGGCGATTTGTTGAAGCTCGACATCGTCGTGGAATACGGCGGTTGGTTCGGCGATTCATGCTGGTGCTATGCGGTGGGCAATATCCGGCCGGAAGCACAGAAATTAATGAAGGTGACAAAGGAATGCTTGGATCTGGGGATCTCCCGGGCAATCCCTGGAGGCCGGCTCGGCGACATTACGTCGGCGATTCAACAGCATGCGGAATCGAACGGGTACTCCGTCGTACGCGATCTGCTGGCGCACGGGATCGGGCGGAGCCTGCACGAGGAGCCGAACTACGAGCATATCGGCGTAGCCGGCAAAGGCATTCGATTAAAGGAAGGCATGGTGTTTACGATTGAACCGATGCTCAACGAAGGTACGTTCCGTATCACGATCGACGACGATCAGTGGACGGCGAGAACGGCTGACGGCAAGCTGTCGGCGCAATATGAGCATACAATCGCAATCACGTCGGACGGACCGCTGATATTAACGGCCCAGTAAGAATAGAGGCGAACGGACGGCAATGCGGATATAAGTCGCCAACCCGGTAAGCAAGATTACCCACACTCTCGACCTCAAACGTGACTCCGGGTGATCTGCCGGACGCTTTCCCCAACCGATTAGTGAAGCTAAATGGGCTGTTAAGGAAATCATAGGCCGCACACCTTCTCCGATCATGACCTGTATAAGAGAGAAGCCATCGAGTACATAACTGATTTTAAAACAATTGACTCTATATGATTTCCATGAATGAACCGAGCTGAGGAATGACACTATAAGTAAGTGGTATACAATTCAGTTTCCAAAGGAGGATATCTGTCATGGCTCACCAGAAGAGAAGGAAAGAAGCTGCCTGGAAGTCGCGAAAGCAAGAACAGCATCCCCATGGTAAAATCAAATCGCTTAAGGAATTGTCTAGCGAATAGGATGAAGAGTATACTGCTTGGAAGAGAGAAAGACTGTCGGCCTCTAATGCCGGCAGTCTTCTTTCTTGTATCATTCATTAGATATCTCGGTTTACTTACCTCTAATTACCACTTAATATATGGATAACAAGAGATAAGGGAAGGTGTTTAAAATGAATGCTAAAGAAGCAGCGTTATTACTTGGGGTTCATTACAAAACGATTCTTAACATGATAAATGATGGGCGCTTAGCCGCTTCGAAGAACGACTCTGGAGATTGGGTAATTAGCGAGAGCGATTTGGCTGCCCGTGAGCAGCGGATTGATGATAAGGAATTTGAGGCGATCTACACTCATATGGCCGTACAGATGATTGAAAAAGCTCATCATCGTGCGATAAACGCAGCAAAAGAAGAGCTGATTCACGTGGCACGTGCAATGATAAAGGTCAAAGACAATCGAAACGAGTTGAATCAGCAAGTAAAACGCCTTCAAAATGCATTAGATGCATATAAAGCAGCGGAAGCATTCACTCTCACTGTGGATTCAATCAAAAAACAAGCGGAAAGTGAAAATCACTAGTACTTGCTAAGTTAAGGTCATAGCCCAGTCAGTTGTTTTACACTTAATGTCTTAAAAGGGCAAAGGATGACCCTGGCGATTGCAGTTGAATTTCACTAATCACACATGCAAGCATGATTGATTCTTGTAGTAAGCTTTGCCGAATATCACCTAAATCAACGACCGTTGACCAACCGAGATCGTTAAGAAGAACCCTGACCTTACGGATAAAAATGGGGGGCGAAGTAATGCCTGTTCAACGAAATGAATGTCTCGTTGAGATCGTATTTTCCATGTTAAGCGGGAGATGGAAAATTCCAATCTATCGATTTTTGTATAAAAACTCAATCCCCGTTCGGTATAGCGAATTGCTGCGACATTTACCATCCATTTCGAAAAAAATATTAACTGAACAGCTTCGTGAGCTTGAGCGTGATGGAATCATCGATAGAACATCGTATCCGGAGCCTCGGCCTAGAGTAGAATATACGCTGACACCGAAGGGTCGAACCATGATTGAACTTCTGGATTCGATGAGTGGGGGAAGAAGCACATCCTATCTGAATGTGAGATATCAGCCCCTAATTCGTTTGCCGTGGACAGGGCTGATGATCTCGTTGACGCGGGCCCGGAAAGGGCTGCATCGGTGGGCGAAACAATTGAGACTACCCTCCTGGATATCATATGCCTTCATGTCAACGATTGCTTGATTGTTCTGATAATGAAAATACATTATGACTTGACATTGGAGCTTACTCCAATGTTATTTTGAATTCATGGAAAAACTTTATTCTATACAAGAGGTTTCGCAGCTGCTTGGGATTCCAAAGGATACGCTTCGGTACTATGACCGGATAGGAATCGTATCACCGTCCCGTGAAGACAATCGGTACCGCAGGTATTCGAAGAACGACCTCATCGAATTGATGAATATCCAAATCATGCAGTATGCGGACTTCACGCTTGACGAGATCAAGGGAACGTTTGGATTCCACAGGAAGGAGAAGGTAGACCCTGCTTATTGCCGTGAGGTTGCTTCGTTCCTCGATGCCAAGAATGCAGAAACGCGCAAGAAAATGGCCCATCTGGAAAAGGTCAGTCAGTTGCTTGACGTAGCAGCCGAAACGCTAAGGGACTTTAATCATGAAAGCGACCAACGACTGGCAGAAATCGTTCGCGAGCTTTACCGCTCTATTCACAAGAAGGAACCGGAAATATCTGAGGAGGGATGTCATGGGCATTAAGGTTAGGAATTTTTATTTTTTGACTGCCGGCCTTCTGGCGATACTGTTCGCCTTTACGCACGCATGGAACGGGCAATCCAATGTGCTGCCAGTGCTCCATGTGAGTGCGATAGCGATGGACTCCCAAACAGTATTCATGTATGTATGGCACATCATCACGGCGGAAAATCTGATTTTCGGCTTTGTGTTCATTCTTATGTCATTCCAAAGTGAACGATCAAAGACCCACTTCGCCGCCTGGACCATCGTATCGCTTCTGATCGTCCGGCTGCTGGTCATTCTTGGTATAACGGCATTACAAGACATATCGGCGCTTACGGATACGTTAATCGATTCGATTGCGATCGTAATCTATCTCATCTTCATCATAATGGGCATAAGAAGAAAGCCGAAGGGGTTCGGAGGTCAGATGAGCGACTATTCATGAAAAGACTGTCCATTCATCGGGTGGAACAAGGGAAAAGGATAAGGGGGATACTACTTTTGTGAAATAGAAGGACTGTCGGTAATATTCCGGCAGTCTTTTTTATGATCTATCCGCCCTCGCAAGTTCCTAAAATTGTAAAATAATCTAGATATCATATTTAATTTGCTAAGTGTTTTGAAACCGATATCATTCTATAATTTACTTGGAAAGGAGGTAAAAGGAAAAATACAAGGGAAATCGCATGCTAAGCACAGCCAAGAAAATCAACGCAAGGCACAATTCGACAATATGAGGAGGTAGATTATGTTTAAGTTTAGAAAGAAAATGATGACGGTTATTCTTGCAGCAACCATGAGTTTTGGTATGTTTGCGACAACCTCAAGTGCAGCGACCGACTACTGGCAAAATTGGACCGATGGGGGCGGAACCGTGAATGCTGTTAACGGCTCCGGCGGTAATTACAGCGTGACATGGCAAAATACCGGAAATTTCGTTGTCGGCAAAGGCTGGAATACCGGATCGCCTAACCGAACGATTAACTACAATGCCGGCGTCTGGTCACCGTCCGGCAATGGGTATTTGACACTCTACGGATGGACGAGAAACGCACTCATTGAGTACTACGTCGTAGATAGCTGGGGTACTTATCGACCTACCGGAACACATAAAGGGACAGTCACAAGTGATGGAGGCACATACGACATCTATACGACCATGCGATACAATGCACCTTCCATTGACGGAACACAAACGTTTGCCCAGTACTGGAGCGTTCGACAATCGAAAAGAGCTACGGGGGTCAACTCCTCCATCACTTTCAGCAACCACGTGAACGCATGGGCAAGTAAAGGAATGAATCTGGGGAGCAGCTGGTCTTATCAGGTGTTAGCAACAGAGGGTTATCAAAGCAGCGGAAGCTCTAACGTAACGGTATGGTAGCCAATCGCCATCCGTAAACTCAACTAACGGACACGGAGGGGAGCATCTCTTAGGAAAACGGAGTTCGGCTATCCGATTGACCGTTCCCTTCGTTTAGCCCTAAATCCGGATACGTTGCGGGTCGTTTTTCGCGGAGACGAACGGCCTTCGACGTAACGGGCAGGCAAGTTGCGGGCAACAATGGGCTCTCATTTTTTTATTAGCTTAAAGGAGAAATTATCAATGAGAAAGCTAATAATGTTCCTTTTAATATCAGCAATGGCTGTGATCAGCGCTTGTTCGCAAGATCAGCCTGAAAAGAAGGATGATTTGGTATTGGTGAAAGGCGGGACCTTTAAGAACAACCAGTCTAACTATTCCGATAAAAAAGAAGCCATATCGAACTTTTACATCGGCAAATATGAGGTCACCCAAAAAGAGTGGGTGGAAGTAATGGGCAGTAATCCATCTGCATTCAAAGGCGATCATTTGCCGGTAGAAATGGTGAGCTGGTATGACGTTGTGGAGTATTGTAATCAAAGAAGTATCCAGGAGGGCTTGAATCCGTATTACAACATAGACAAGGTGAAAAAGGATGCGAATAATAAGAACGATAACGATGATATCAAATGGACCGTCACGATCAATGAGGGAGCTAACGGTTACCGGTTGCCTACAGAAGCGGAATGGGAATACGCTGCGGGCGGAGGTCAGAATAGCAAGGGTTACATGTATAGCGGGAGCAATAATGCCGATGAGGTCGCATGGTATTGGAAAAACGCCGGAGACAAATACCTATCTGGGGATTGGAACTGGCCTATCATAGAGAGCAATCAGAATCAAACAAAATCGATCGGTACCCAGAAACCCAACGAGTTAGGAATTTACGATATGTCTGGAAACGTAAGGGAATGGTGCTGGGACTGGCACGGCGAATTGGATAGTCCAAGCGGTTCCTTCCGGGTAGTGAAGGGCGGCGGTTGGATCGGCGACGTTACCAACAACGAGATATCCTTCCGAGGGAAGTTCGATCCCAATGGCTTTGGCCCCGATCAAGGTTTTCGTGTCGTTCGCGGAGAAATATGACATTTCATGTCATGTTTCTTTTTTTATTCCGGACTTAGTTTGTGAAGTTGGTGTTTATCCGTGAGTCTTACCGCAAGGTGGCCGCTGATTTCCTGGCTTGATGCAAGCAAGTCACCACACTATTGACCAGGTGGTCAATGTGTAATACAATTTGGTCAAAATGATATTGACCAGGTGGTCAATCGGTGGGGTGGCGTACAAACCAATGGAGCCAGATAAAAAACAAACCATTTTGCAAGCAGCTTTAGTGGAGTTTTATCACAAGGGCTATGAAGGAGCTTCAACCAATCAAATTACCAAAGCAGCTGGCGTATCCAAAGGAATTTTGTTTCATTATTTTTCGGATAAAAGAACGTTGTATTTAACGGTGGTGGATGAATGCTTAAAGCATTACTACCATTCACTGACTTCGTCACCTATGGATCTCTCCGAGGATCTGTTTCAGGCGATAGAGCAATTATCTCAAAAAAAGATGGATGTATTTAAAAGTGACCCCATCAGGTTTGGATTTATGGCTAAAACATTTCTGATTATGCCGGAAGAGCTGAGAGCGGATCTTCTGCTCAAACAACAACAGATGAACAAGGATTCCATACACCTCCTGGCAAGCAGGATCGATCAGAGCCGTTTTAGGGAAGGAATCGATCCCAAGAAAGCAATCGAATTCGTATTGCTTTCCCTTGAATCTCTAATTACGAAGCAAATGACCAAACGGTACGACGAGAAATCTATAGGAGAACTCGAGGCAAGTGCGGCTTTAGACACGAAACCCTATTTGGACATATTAAGGTACGGCATTTATCGTAAGGAGGGAAATGAGTGAAAATAAAGTTGCTCACCATCGGAACAAGGGGAGATGTACAGCCGTTCATTGCCCTTGCCCGAGGTCTCCAGAACAACGGACATGACGTGGTTATATGCACATCGCAGGATTTCGAAGGCTTCGTTCGAGGGCATGGTGTCGGTTTCGCGCCAATACAGGCAAATATTATGAAACTAGCCCAATCTGCAGAAGGGAAACGCATGCTGGGCAGCAATCCCTTCGAGATTATGAAGCAGATGAAAAAGCTTATATATCCTATGATGCAGCAAATGCTCGATGACCTGTGGACCGCTTCTCAAGATGCGGACTGCCTCATCTACCATCCCAAAGCATTCGCTGGATATGATATTGCCCAAAAGCTGAATATTCCCGTATTTGCAGCCCATCCAATTCCGATCATTGCACCGACAGGCGCTTTCACCAATCCCATTTTACCTTTCACCTTCAGGAATCGATGGTTAAATGAAAAAAGCTATCATCTCAACCGTTTCATGCTGTTATCCTTCAAAAAATTGTTGAATACATGGAGAAGAGATACGTTACATTTACCTCCACGAAGTCTATTCTCCGATGATCTGCACGTAAATGGACGCGATATTCCGGTGCTTTACGGTTGCAGTCCTTCGATTATTCCATTTGATCCGAAATGGAAGGATCGCGTCTGTATGGAGGGGTTTTGGTTTCTGGAAGATACCGATTGGGACCCACCAAGGGAGTTGGAGTCTTTTATCGCGTCAGGATCCCCGCCAATCGTTATCAGTTATAGCAGCATGCCTCTAAAGCATCCGGACCATGTGCTCGAGATGACTATGCAGGCTTTACGACAAACGGGGCAACGCGGCATCATTCTGGTTGGCTGGAGTGGAATGCAAGTATCCGGTAATGGGGCCGAGAACATCCTGTGTATACAGGAAGCACCGCATGCATGGCTGTTTCCGCGAGCTGCAGGCGTTATTCATCATGGTGGAGCAGGGACGACAGCGGCCGTTTTGAGAGCAGGTAAGCCGATGACCATATCCCCGTTCAATGCGGATCAACCCTTCTGGGCCAAGCGTATGTATGAGCTAGGTGTATCGACAAAGCCGATTCCTGAAAAATCAATGTCAGTAGCCAGTTTGGCTGAGCGAATAGCGGAGCTAACCAGTCATTCAACATTGACAGCCAATGTAATGGCACTGTCAGATAAAATTTCAGAGGAGAGAGGTGTTGATCGAACTGTAGATTTTATTGAGAGACGGCTACACCATCACTTTTGAGAGAATTCCTTTAACAAGGGATATGTGTCCAAAAGTTAAGGTGTTAATGGACAAGAAAATTCTTGATTGGGAACCCTGAGTTACCCAATCAAGATATGATCTTCCGCATAACCAATTTTGGATGTGCGTTTTTTCTGAGCCAATGCGTAAGCCAGTGTTAAGGGACCCAGACGACCGGCAAACATCGTTATCGTTACAATGACTTTCCCTACGGGGGACAATTCACTTGTCAATCCCATCGACAAACCGGTGGTGCTAAATGCTGATGTCGCTTCAAACAACACTTCCAAGAAGTGTTCTTCAAGCATACCTTCGGAGATGGTCAGCAACAGGGAAACACCCAGCACGACCACCAAAGAACTCATGACAACCGCCAGGGCGCGCATGACGGTTTCTCCTGCAATTTTGCGTTTGAAGGCATGGATTTGACCGCCCCCGCGAAAGGTTTGGATCGTAGCTAGGATGAGTACAACAAGCGTATTGATCTTAATACCGCCGCCTGTTCCTCCGGAAGCAGCACCGATGAACATCAGAATAATAATGAAAAACTGAGAAGCCGCCAGCATGCTACCGATATCTATCGTGTTAAACCCCGAGCTTCGAGGCGTTATGCCTTGGAAAAAAGCAGCCAGCACTTGTTCGCTTTCGCTCAATTGGCCAAAGGTTGACGGATTCCAGCTCTCTAAAAAGTATATAAATAGAAAACCGAGCAGGGACAACGTTCCTGTTCCGACTAGGACAACCTTGGAGTGAAGCGAAAGCTTCTTCCATGAACGTTTTTGGAATACATCCACAATGACGATATAGCCGAGGCCTCCAATGATAAATAGCAGGACAATCGTAATATTGACGATCGGATCGCCGACAAAGGGAGAAAGGCTGTCAGACCACAGGGCAAATCCGGCATTGTTGAATGCCGAAACGGAATGGAAAAGTGCGTAGTAGGCTGCCTGTCCCCACCCGACGTCCTGTTGCCAACGGAGCGTAAGGACAATCGTAGCCAAGGCTTCAAACGCGAATGCAATGAGTACCATATACATGGATAATTTAACCAAACCTTGTGCCGAGGTCGAATGCGTGGTTTGCTGAATAATCATTCGTTGCTTCAAGCCAATCCTTTTCCCCAGAACAATGGCAACCATAACGCCAAAGGTCATAAAGCCGAGCCCGCCAATTTGAATCAAGATCATGATAATGACTTGTCCAAAAGTTGAAAAAACACTACCGGTATCCAAGACAACGAGCCCGTTTACGCATATTGCTGAGGTGGCTGTAAATAAAGCATCCAGCAGACCAATTGACCTCCCGGTGGAGGAAGAGTAGGGCAGCGCGAGCAATGTGGTCCCGATTATTATTAAAGTGAAAAAGACAAGCATGACGAGTTGAGGGGGACTCATATTTTTTTTAAGCTTGTTGATAAACAACTCCATTGTGTCAGGAGCGGAATGTTGTGTATTTCGATCTTTTGAATTCATAAATGTTCTTCTCACAAGTTCCACCCCCATTCTTTATTGATCGCCGGGTTTATCAAAGAATTTTCTGTTTTGGAAAAAAGACGACTCTACCACTTTTCCGTGACTTATTTTCAAATATTGGATCTCGTGGTCTGTTTTTATTTTCAGCAAGCCGGTGTCAAAATCGGTATTTAACTCTTTGAAAAATAGACCTTCGGCTATTGGATCGCCCCCGGATTCCTTACCGCCAAGCAGATAATGAGAACCCTCCCTGAACACAGTGACTCGAATTCCCCGTTCATGGGTGTCAGCCATTTGATCATCCATCCTTTGAACCGCTACAATGTGCAAATCCGTTTCGCCGATCTGGTTTAGGAGTTCGTTGACAAACGAACCACGCGTAATTTCTTGCCACCGCGTTTGACCGGATTGTCCGATGATTAGCTGGGTAATTTGATGATTCTTGGCGGTTTCCGCTATGATTTCCGAAGCTTTGCGATCTTCATTCGTTTTGACAATGAAGGTTGCCCCATACTCGTCGCATTTCATTTGCCACTCAGCCATATACCTTTCTTGTGCCTGATCTAACTCATCTTCACGCAAGGGTATAACGCTCAACACAAACAGGGGACACTGAAGAAGTCTGGCTAATTCGCCGCCTCGACGGATGAGACGTTCTCCGTTTGGACCGTAATACACGCATACCAGTATCTTTTCATTGTTAAGCAGAATAATCATTCCTTTCTTTTCTAAACACAACAGCTTTAACAAAAAAGGCCTGGAGGCAGAGAAAAATCTGCTTCTAGGCCTTGGCTGTACGGATCATGGACAAGTCAAAGTAGTAAGAGTGTTCTTTCCCAAGACGCTGACGAGGTTAGCTGTCGGATTCGGGATTGAGAGTTCCCGTTCCTTCTTATCCAGAAAGAATTCACCCCTAAAGCTTAGTCGCTTTGTTGGTTCCCCCGTTCCTCATAGAGGATTAAGCATTCATGCGTATGAAATTTATCGTAATAAATATTATGCTAAAACATGCTGAAAGTAAACAGTTAGCGATCAGTCAACAACATCATATCATTGGATTGCAGCAAAAATTATGCTTTACTATGGTATATACTACGCAAAGAAGTCTACGGGGTTTCATGGTCTGTCGTATCTGAAAGGGGAAAATAGGATGGCTAAAGGCAAATCGGAGCCGCTAAAATCATTAAAACAGTTTAACCTATCATCTTCACGACTGATCCTTCTTGGTTTCGCCGCACCGATTGTAATCGGCGCGATCTTGTTAGCCTTGCCCATATCATCGTCATCAGGTGAAGGTGTAGGTTGGTTAAACGCTTTGTTCACCTCAACATCTGCAGTGTGCGTAACCGGATTGGCCGTAGTGGATACAGGAACCGACTTTTCCCTTTTTGGTCAAATCATGATCATGTGCCTGATTCAAGTCGGCGGTCTTGGTTTCATGACCTTCGGAGTTTTGATCGCCGTTGTGCTTGGAAAGAAAATTGGACTGAAAAATCGACTGCTCCTCCAAGAATCCACTAACGCATTATCAACGCAAGGCGTAGTGAGGCTATCGCTAGGTATTTTTCTGATTGCGCTCATTATCGAGTTCGTCGGAGCAGCCTTGTTAATTGTTCGTTGGGAGGAGGAACTGGGCTTGGGGCAAGCTATTTATTATGGGGTGTTCCACTCCATCTCATCATTTAATAACGCTGGCTTCAGTCTTTGGTCAGACAGTTTGAGCCGGTATGTGGGAGACCCGCTGGTCAACATCGTCATCACCCTGCTTTTTATCATTGGTGGGCTTGGATTTACTGTTGTTCTGGACTTATGGAAGCATAGAAGGTGGAATAAGTTGTCCCTTCATTCAAGAATCGTTTTGTCGACTTCAGCATGTCTATGTTTAGCCGGGTTTATCGTAATTTTCATTATTGAGTTGTTCAACTCCCGTACGTTCGGCTCTTTGAGCTGGGGAGAGCGAGTATGGGCGGCTTATTTTCAAGGCGTGGTGACTCGTACGGCCGGGTTTAATACCATCGACATAGCCGCGATGATGACGACTTCTCAGTTTTTCATGATTTTCCTCATGTTTATCGGTGCTTCCTCCGGATCCACGGGAGGCGGGATCAAAACCAATACATTTGCCGTACTGTTATTCACATTGATTAGTATTATTAAGGGGAAGCAGGACGTGCAGTTGTTAAATCGACGCATCCCCCAATCGATTATCCTCCGATCCATAGCCGTCATGGTGATCTCAGTGAGCGTTGTGATTGTCGCTACATTCTTGTTAACCATAAGCGAGCATAGCTTGCAAAAGGACTTTATGGAAGTTCTGTTCGAAGTGACCTCAGCCTTCGGCACCGTTGGCCTATCGATGGGATTGACGCCTGAGCTGTCTCCTTTTGGTAAAGGAGTCATCATTTTGACCATGTACATCGGCAGACTCGGCCCCTTAACGCTGGCCTTCGCGCTGTCGCAAAGAGTAGTCAAACAAAAGTACCGGTTGCCTGAAGAGAAAGTGCTTATTGGTTAAGAGTGGTCGATCCGCAAATCGGGATACGAAAAAATAAGGTTCAGCTGGAGTCGTTTAATTCGATCTCCGGGGCTGAACCTTATACTCGTTTTATGTTCTGTTTTGCTTATACGGAGGGTTCTTACATATCTGCCCCGTCTTTTTCCTTCACGGGGCTGGCTAATCCAAACTTCTTAACCAAAGGTTTGATGGTTAACCCCTGAACGAGAAGTGAGAAAAGGACAACGCTAAAGGTGAGAACGAGTATATCATCGCGTCCGTCGAAGGTTGCGGGCAAGCTTAAGGCGAGAGCGATTGACAAGCTGCCCTTTAACCCTCCCCAATTCAAAACCACCTTCCATGAAGATGGGAAGGATTTCAGGAAGTACAAGCTTACGTAGACGGCCAATGTTCTTCCGAGTAGAACGATAAGAATGGCTGCTCCGATTA
The DNA here is from genome assembly GCF_049893405.1 of Paenibacillus sp. Dod16. Lineage (NCBI taxonomy): Bacteria > Bacillati > Bacillota > Bacilli > Caryophanales > Paenibacillaceae > Paenibacillus > Paenibacillus sp. Dod16. Next base: position 48,330 of record NZ_JBNDYG010000020.1, on the reverse strand, counting down.
ACGCCCACTTGTCCGCGAAGTTAATATGCTTGATTTCTAGACCGATCATTAAAAAAATCAATGAATTTGCGATTAACGTGATGACGTCCCAGAACGAATTAATATTCATCTTGGTTGTATCCGACATCCCGATGCGCGCTCCGTAACTGCCAAAAATCAAGCCGCCCACGACAACGGCAATGACGCCAGATACATGGAAATGTTCGGCAATAAAGAAACTTCCGAAGAACAGGAGCATAGAGAAAGCTATCTCCAGCGGATAATCATCATAGAAGCGAATGAGCTGTGAGAACAGATATCCTAACACGCCTCCAACAGCGATACCGCCAATACTAAACTTCAAAAAGAGCAATACACCGCTGCCTATTCCCGCCCAACCCATTTCCATGTACGTGAGCAAATAAACAGAGGAGATCTGAAATAACACAACGGCAATTCCGTCATTAAACAGCGACTCCCCTTCGATGATGGTTACAATTTTCTTCGGTACGCCTAATGATTTGAAGATGGAGATGACACTGATCGGGTCCGTGGCACTCATCAATGCTGCAAAGGTAAATGCAACAATCAAAGGTAATCCCATAAACCCATACATGGCTAGAGCTATAAGAAGGAAAGAGAGCAAGGTGCCGCCAAACGCGAGGGCAATCACCGGCTTTCCTTGTTTACGAAGATGCGAGAACGGAAGCTTTAATGTTGCATCTCCAAGAAGGATAGGAAGGAACAGGGAGATAATGATTGCCTGAAACACATTCGATTGGGTTATAAACGATTCGGCTTCATCCAACACAGGCACATGGATCAAACCAAGCAGCAGGCCTACAATAACAAGTGCAATAGAGTAGGGCTGATTCATTTTTTTGGCTATCGAGATAACACCCATCGATATCGCAAGCAAAATCAGCAACTGCACGAAAACCTCATTAAAATGATGCATACGGCACCCCTCATCAAAGGATTAAATCTCCATTTATTGTAACCTAAAGACTCCCTAACACCAAATATATTGACATATGGGGATTTAGGGAGTACTTTTATGAATATAAAATAAAATTATTCACAGGATCACAAACGGCCTGATTAAGGATGTGATATGCAACATGCCCAAAAAATTCTCGGATGAAGAACGTGAATGGATACGCCAAAAACTGCTGACGGAGGCACGCCATCATTTCGAAACGGCGGGCCTTCGCAAAACGAGTGTTGAAGATCTGACGAAGGCCGCCGGCATTGCCCAAGGCTCGTTCTACATGTTTTTCGGATCGAAAGAGGAATTATATTATGAACTGATTCTGGAGGAGGAGCAGCGAATTCGCAATGCCGTTCTTGATTTATTCCCTCCTGAAGAGGTCTGCAGTAAGGAAAGCATTAAACGGTTTCYCTTATATTCACTGAGGATGATGGACGAGAGCCCAATGCTTCGCCAGATGATGGATCGCGGGGAGATGGAGTTCTTGTTCAGGAAATTGCCGAAAGACTTGCTGGAGCGTAACTTTACGGAGGATCAAGACGCGCTCTTGCCTGTGATTACGGCTTGGCAGAAGGCTGGCATTTTACCTGGTACGGCACCCGAATCCATCGTGGGCATGATCAGATCCTTGGCACTGCTTACGCTGCACCAAAAAGAGATTGGAGAGGAGCAATTTACATCTACGATCGAATTGCTAGTCGAGTTATTATCTGCCGGCATGCTTGCGGTGTCTAATGCGCTGAAGGGAGATGGAGCGTTGTGATCGAAGTAAGAGGGCTTCATTACACGTATCCGAATCGAAAAGAGCCCACCCTGCATGGGCTTGATTTTGTCATCCCGCCTGGCGAAATCTTTGGCTTTCTCGGCCCGTCCGGCGCTGGTAAAAGCACGACGCAAAAACTGCTGATCGGTGTTCTGAAAGGTTATCAAGGAAGTATAAAAGTCATGGGCAACGAAATCAGGGATACTGGTCCCGATTATTATGAGCGAATTGGAGTAGCTTTTGAATTCCCGAACTTCTACAGTAAATTTTCGGTTCTTGACAATTTAAAGCTCTTTCGTTCCCTTTACAAGGGGGAGACGGAGGATCCCATGAAATTGCTGGAACAAGTCGATCTAACAGATGCCGCAAATATGAAGGTTTCCCAGCTATCCAAGGGCATGAAGATGAGGTTGAATTTCTGTCGGGCGTTACAGCATGATCCAGAAATCCTATTTCTGGATGAACCTACTTCCGGATTAGACCCGGTCAATGCCCACCGAATGAAGGAATTGATACTTGCTAAAAAGGCTGCCGGCAAGACGGTTCTAATAACAACGCATAATATGCAAGCGGCAGAAGAACTTTGCGATCGGGTAGCCTTTATCGTCGACGGTGAAATCAAATTAATCGATTCACCCAGAGAGTTGAAACTTCGTAAGGGAAGAAAGGAGGTCCGAGTCGAATACAGTAGGGATGGCGAATTAAAGGGAGCGGTATTTTCTCTGGATGGCATCGGTGAGAATAACCAATTTCTTAAGCTGATACAGGATTATCCCCTCGATACCATTCATTCGCAAGAGGCGTCGCTCGAACAAATTTTTATTGAGGTAACCGGGAGGCAGCTTGTATGAAGGGCCTAAGCTTATTTGTATTCGATCTGCGTTTCCAGTGGCGCCACGGATTCTATTGGGTTTATATGTTTGTCTGTACCTGTTATTGGATTTTGCTCCGATTCGTACCCGAGGCCTACCAGGAGACAACAGCGATTGTGTTGACATTCAGCGATCCCGCAGCCCTTGGGCTTATCATGGCAGGCGGTATGGTCCTGCTGGAGAGGGACCAGGGCGTCCACGATCCGTTGTTTGTAGCGCCGGTACACATTCGGGAATATTTGCTGGCGAAGGCTGCGTCCCTGTCGGTGTTATCCCTTGCGGCAGGCTGGGTGATTCATATGGCGACCGGCAGTCTCCCGGAATATCCGCTTGCTTTTTCTGCCGGTATTGTCTTAACATCAACCTTCATGACCTTGCTGTCGATTGGCGTGGCGGCACGCCAACGGACAATTAACGGTTTTATTCTGATGGTGCAGGTCTACGCGCTGCCATTCATCCTTCCATTGTTAAGTTTTCTTCAATTGTGGCATGAAGACCTGTTTCTCGTCCTTCCAACCGAAGGAACTCTCCGGTTACTTGTGTCTCCCAGTGACGGCTTATCTATTGGCAGCGTTCTATATTCCATATGTATTCTGTTGATTTGGAACTTTGCGGCTTACATCTGGGCGCAGCGATCCTATACTCGACATGTGTTGATGCGCGTAGGTGAAGGAGGGGGCATTAATGGAGAGATATAAAGCCCTCATGATCATGGATCTACGGCATGCGTGGAAGGATCCCGTTCTGATGGCAGCTATGTTCGGTCCGCTGCTGCTTTTGTTTCTATCGAGGTTTGGATTCCCGGTTGCCGTTAATTGGCTCGATGTAAACTATTCGTTTCATTTGGAGCCGTATCGCGGCTTTGCGGCATCGTTATTAATTGTTACGATCCCCATGCTGACAGGAATGCTCACCGGTCTCCTTATTCTCGATGAACGCGACGAGAATGTGATTGCATATTATGCGGTTACCCCACTAATGCGTAAAGGTTATTTGCTATATAGAGTGACGCTTCCTTTTCTGTTATGCACCGTATTATCCATTCTATATCTGTCTTTTTCGACTTTATCGGATATTCACTGGGCTAAATTGGGTGTTTTGCTGTTGCTGGCATCGGAAGCTCCAATATTCTCGTTGTTCCTTGCCGCTTTCTCAGCGAACAAGGTAGAAGGATTAGCCTTATCTAAAATAGGAGGGCTGTTCATAGCCGGACCTGTGGTGGCCAACTTCGTTCCAGGAGCTTGGCAGGTGTTAGGCGCTTGGCTCCCAACGTATTGGCCTGCAAAAGTGCCCTATCTGATCACGCAGAATGAACCTATGTTGGCAATCGTTTTCTTTTCGGTCGGATTGCTGTTACATGCCGCCTACTTATATTTTATGGTATCTGTGTTTAACAATAGACAATCTTAAAGGGGCGACCAAAGTATAGGTTCATGTGACATCTGAGCAGAAAGCAGCCGATCTGAATGATCGGCTGCTTTTGCTATGGTCTAACAATCGGTTATACCATTCAGCCCCCGAAGTAAACGTTACGTTTTTGATGGGTACATCGAAAGTAAGATTGTTAAATGTTCAATGTCAGCATAAGGCAGAAGCAGACTATGGCTAAAAAATGGTATTGCATATTGAAGTTGACTCGTTTATTATGGATATTATACATCCATAATAATAGCGATCTTAAGAAGAAGAGCTAGGAAGAGGGGAGGGGACATGCTGTTCTCCAGAAGTACAGCAGGCTCAGGAACATTCGGGAAGTGAGCGTATACTAAACAATAAGGGATACATGTTTTGCATCATGATTATGGATAATGCAGATCCATTAATGAAAAAACCAATGAATCAACCAACTTTCGATGTGGTGATCATTGGAAGCGTCAACGGGTTTCACAACCGCAACCAGAAACTATAACGGAAAGAGAGATGGAAGTTATGAATGATTTTTTTAATGAGGCTATTTGGGAAAAGGCTTGGAAAGAACATGGCGAACGTGTTGTGAACAAGATGAAAAAGGCCGGAACCGACCCGACCCGTGCCTTTGATCACAAGGCGAAGACTTTCAATGAGCAATCGTTTAATGAAGAGGGAAGAAAACGGACCACACGGATCATGAATTGGATTGAAGGACAAGGAGTTCAATTCAACAACGCGTCTGTGCTGGACATTGGCGCCGCTTCGGGAGTATTCTCGGTGCCGTTTGCAGAGCGGGGGGCCCGCGTTACTGCTGTAGAATCCTCTCTACCCTTGATCGAACTGCTGAAGGAAAATATCACAAAATTCGCCGATGACCAGGTAAAGATTGTGCCCGAACCTTTTGAAGATATTGACGTGCTGGCTAGAGACTGGAGTAATGCCTTTGATCTGGTTTTTGTCTCGATGTGTCCGGTCATTCTGGATTGGGATAGCGTCGAAAAGATTCTACAATGCGCCCGGGATTATTGTTATATCAGTATGCCGGCAGGCTCCACGGAAATCAGTTTGGTGAATGAAATCTGGCCGCTCATCACCGGTCAGCCCTTCCAATCGAAGCACTTGGAGTTCGGATATTTGCTTCATCTGCTGTATCTCAAAGGCTATTCCTATGAGTCTCTTATAACACGGGAAACGAAAACGACGGAAGTTACAAGAGAAGCGGCGTTAGAGGAAATGATGAACTGGCTTCGCAGTCACAGTCTGGCTACAGATGAGCAGAATCGGAAATTGGTTGCAGACTATTTGGAACAAGCGTACCCGTCCGGCAAAGTAACGGTTCGACAGAGTGGTCGTTATGGCAAAGTACTGGTTCGAATGCAGGATCTAAGTATGTACACAAGAAAAATTTGAAGGGATGATGATGATGGCGATTCAACACGCAACAGATTCTACTTTTAAAGGGATGATCCAAACCGACGGAGTAACCGTAGTGAATTTTTGGGCTTCCTGGTGTGGTCCGTGCAGAATGTTTGCACCTGTTCTTGAGGAATTTGAAAGGGAGGCAAAAGATTCCATTAAAGTAGTTAAGGTAAATGTAGACGAAAACCCGGCGACGTCTTCCCAATTTCAGATCATGAGCATACCGACCACCCTTGTTTTCAAAGATGGGAAGCTTCTATATAAAGAAGCGGGCATATTGCCGAAACATGTCTTGAAACAACGCACTGCCTTTTAGGCTTTCCCATATTCGTAGTGACTCGAGTATTGATCTCCATGTAATATAAATAGGAACAGATGGGAGATGAGGAACGATGTTGAAATTAGTAAAGGCGTTGCTGGTGGGATTGAGCATAACTGTATTTGGTTTGGATTCTGGAAATGTACAATCTTCCCCCGTGTCGGCAGCCGGTACTGAGTACTATGTAGCTACCGACGGGAGTGACTCCAATCCAGGGACGATGATTGCGCCTTGGAAGACGCTGCAGCATGCGGCTGAGGAGGCTGATCCGGGCAGCTTGATTTACGTTCGGGGCGGCGTATATAATCAAAAACTCAAGATAACACGTTCCGGTACAGCCTCGCAGGGTCCCATAACTTTCAAGAACTATGGTTCAGAGAAAGCTATCATCGATGGTACTGGACTTTCAGTCAACGGGATCGAAGGGCTTGTCGAGCTAACCAATGTGAATTACATTACGATTCAAGGCTTGGAGATTCGCAACTATACAACGACTTCCAGAAACGCGGTTCCTGTTGGAATTTATGTTCAAGGTTCTGGCGGCTTTATAAATCTGACGAATAACAAAATCCATGATATCAAGAGCACAGTCACACCTATCGGCAGCGATTTGCTTGGCAGAGATGCTCATGGTATCGCCGTATACGGTACCAAAGCTCCGGAATCGCTTCATGACATTACGATTCACGGGAATGAGCTGTACAATCTAATCTTGGGTTCCAGTGAAACACTGGTGCTGAATGGTAATGTAGATACGTTTAAAGTAACGGACAATCTCATTCACGATAACGACAACATCGGGATCGATATTATCGGTTTCGAGGGAACTGCGCCGGAAGAAGCATACGACCAGGCCCGAAATGGTTTGGTGAAAGGCAATCGGGTATATAATATTTCCTCCAACAACAATCCTTCTTATGGGAAAAAACTCCCGAATAACAGTAATGCAGCCGGTGGTATTTATATTGATGGCGGTAAAGACAGCATTATTGAGCAGAACTACAGCAACAACAATGACATCGGCATTGAAATTGCCTCGGAGCATGCGGGCAAATCCACCAGTGATATTACGATCCGAAGCAACGTTGTGCACAATAACCGGTTGACGGGCATCGCCATGGGTGGATACGACGACGAACGGGGGTCAACGGTGAATTGCAAGATCGTGAACAACACCGTCTACAATAACGATCTTTTAGGTGAGGGCAGCGGTCAGCTCTATGTGCAGTATGATACGAAAAATAACGTGATTAAGAACAATATCATTGTGGCCAGTTCAACGGGTGTGCTGATCTACAATGAATATACAAAAAATTCAGGTAACGTGGTGGATTACAATCTATATTTTTCACCAGGCGGTAGCACGGATGCTTTCTGGACATGGAAGAACAAAGATTATGCTGGCTTTTCCGCATATCAAGCGGGAACCGGCAACGATGCGCATTCATTCTTCAAGGATCCTGCATTCGTCAATGCTTCCGGAGGCAACTTTCATCTTCAATCTTCGTCCCCAGCGATTGATGCCGGTTCGACGGATAACGGTATCATCGGTACCCAGGACATTGACGGGCAGCCAAGAGTGCAAGGGGCCGATGTGAACATTGGCGCAGATGAGTAATGTTATGCTTTTTAGAAACGAGTAACAGAGTTGGAATGTTTAGAGAGACTAATAATAGGCTGTTTCGGCAGCAATCGTATGTTCTTATGTGGACAACGTTGTATTATTTTAAGCTAACATCTTCGAACCCATCAACTGTCGCCAATTTTGGCGGCTTTTTTGTCTTCCTGTTATTACTTTTCCCCAATATGTTTTATGAGCTTAGTTTCTTGACATATTTTTGTTAACCGGTAAACTATAATTGTTGAATGGTTAACAATATTCTCAAAGGAGGTGACTCCCATGACCTCAAATAAACGTAAAGAAGCGATTGAAGCTGTCCAACATTTCATTATGAATAGAGAGAAAAGTTTAAGGGCTCGGAACACGTCGATTGAGAGTGCTGTTGGTTCAGATTCAGTAAAAAACTGGTCCATGACGCAACTTCACATCTTATCTTTAGTAAAGCGTCACCCATGTCAATTAAATAATACGTCTTTAGCAACGGAATTAAATTTATCAAAATCCGCTATAACCAAAGCCATAAATACATTGATTCAACACGATTTAGTCGTGACTGCAAAGAAAACGGACAATCTTAAAGAAATTTATTATGAGGCTACAGATCAAGGGAAGCAGTTGGCTGCAGAGCACGATAAGCTGCATCAGCACGCTGAAGAGAAGTACTACGAACTGTTCAGTCATTTTAATGATAACGAAATCGATGTGATTATTCGCTTTCTTAATACGTGGCTGCTGATGACTTCGGAATCCAAATAACTCTGTAGGAGATGACCAAAATGAACAAGCAGGAAGCTATTCGTTTTATATCGCAAATGTATAACGACATTATAGTTAATTTTGATTTTGTTAAAATACCCGATTATTTTCATAACCAATACTATCAAGTGACTGATGGCAAAAAGATAAACTTGGAAGCATTTAAGGATCATCTAACTGCATTAAAAGCTACAGTAGACAAAATTACCGTTTCTCCATTTTACGATACCCTCTATGACGAAGAGCTTCAAACTTTGGCATTGCGATACACCGTAGATGTTACCAAGAAAAGCGGAACCCGGGGATTAATTGAGCTTATCGCGATTTTTGAAATAAAAAACGGCAAGATTGTTCGTTGTAATGAAATCTCGCATGCCCTTCATCATGTTAACGAGTTTAAGGAACTTGCAAGCATTTCTTCTCCAGTTGTTTAATCTTGGTGTCCTGGAGCGCAATTAACACTGTCGGTATTATTACCGGCAGTCTTTTTGACTCATGATCTAAGGAGAGGATAAGGATATTGAAAGTTGAAAGGAACGTGTTTTATGAATCTATAGCCCGAAGGAGCCATTTTCATTTATAGATAATTAAGAGAAAATGAGAAAACATATGACCAAATCTCGTATGATGGCTAGAACAAAAATAGAAGGGAGGTCGTTTGAACAATGAATAAAACGGGAGTATGGCTGTTTTTTGCATGGACTGTATCAGCTGTGGCAACTAGCGGAAGTTTGTTTCTTAGTGAAGTATGGCATTTTACGCCATGCGTCTTATGTTGGTACCAAAGGATCTTCATGTACCCATTAGTCATTGTCTTGGGAATCGCGGCATATCGGCAAAAGACGCACATTGTCCCATACATCCTACCCCTTGTCATCATTGGCGGAGGCATATCTACATATCATAGTATCATTCAAAAACTCCCCAAAGATTCGGATATTGCCGCATGCGGGCCGGTGTCCTGCTTGAATGACTATTTGAATTGGTTCGGTTGGTTGACCATTCCGATGCTGGCATTTGCCGCATTCGTGCTCATCGCCGTGGCTCTATTGCTGGCCCTGCGCTCGCAGAAGCAACATACAAACCAGTGATGAAAGCTGCTCTTATTGAATGACCTGTAACAGCCGGCCTTAGGGTCGGCTGTTTTCAATCAACAATGAATGGTAGGGATCCAGTTTTTATATCTTGCGGTCTTATTCCATAACCCTATGCTCCAATAACGAGCTTGTGATACATTACATAAAAATCATGTCGAGGAGATGGAATCTGATATGCATAAAGTCATACATCCAAAAATTCATTATTTCGGGACTTCGGTCGTGTTGATAAGTACCATCAACGAAGACGGCACACCCAACCTGGCTCCGATGTCCTCAGCCTGGTGGCTCAATCAATCATGCATGCTTGGTATGAGCAGCAAGTCTCAGACTGTTCAAAATATCATTCGTGAAGGGGAGTGCGTGCTTAATCTCCCGTCGACTGACTTGATTCCCGCAGTTGAGCGTCTGACCCTGTTAACAGGTCGCAACCCGGTCCCTGAGTCGAAAGCAGCAAGGGGGTATCAGTTTGAGGCGAATAAATTCGGTGTCGCAGGGTTAACACCACTTCCGTCCCAGCTCGTTCAAGCGCCGCGTGTGAAAGAATGCCCTGTCCATCTGGAAGCCAGGTTTGTTAAGCTCCATCCTTTTGAAGAACCAAGCTCACTTGTTGCCATCGAAGTGCGCGTTGATAAAGTTCGTGTCGAGGCAGATCTTCTTATGGATGCCCATTCAAACTATGTCGATCCTTCGAAATGGAATCCGATGATTATGAATTTTTGCGAATATTTCGGTCTAAGCGAGCAATTGTCCTCATCAAAATTAGCGCCGGTATTCGGACCTGATTCAGTAGAATAGTTATTCTTAATATTCGTGCACCTTCATACAATGAATGGATGTGCGATCCTATGAAGAACGGCGTATATTGTCCGGCCGGGAAGGGGTTTGAGAACATGGACTGGACGGGGAGCGGATTACTGTTAGTAGCTCTGACAGGCTTGATGGGGGCGCCGCATTGCCTGGTGATGTGCGGAGGGATCGTTTCTTCTTTGGCCCTTCGAACCAGCAGATCTCCGCTTGCTTCTACGTTAGCCTACAACGCTGGCAGAGTGACAACGTACACGGTGATCGGAGGCTTTATGGGGATGGTGGGCTCCTTCCTGGATGTGGCTGGCAGCTTTGTTGGCTTTCAAGGCGCGGCCAGCATCATTGGAGGTCTGCTCATTCTGCTGTGGACATTTCGTCGGTACACACTGCCCATTTATAACGCGCATCTGCCGAGACATTCTTTGTTGCATCTGAAATTGGAACGGCTTGGTCAGCGGTATGAGTTGTTTGCGACTTTTCTAACGGGCCTCCTGCTCGGTTTTCTTCCATGCGGTTTGACCTATGCGATGCATATGAATGCAGCGGCATCCGGATCTGGTCTGGAAGGCCTCTTGATCATGCTGGTATTTGGACTTTCGACTTTTCCCATTCTACTCCTAACGGCGCTGTCCGCCGGCAGTTTAACGAAAAAGTGGCGCAGAGGAATGCGTAAACTCGGCGGATTTCTGGCCTTTTTAATGGGGGTGCTTTCCATTTTAAAAGGAATTAGCGCTAACGGATGGATCCCGGGAATTCACCCATGGTTATGGTAAGCAGGGCTAGCGAACGTTGAACAACGTCCTCACCGTGACATTTTGATCCTCCCAACGAAGGACCGCTTCCGCTTCCCAAAGTCCTTGCATAACAGGTACGGCCGTTGCGCTGTATACACCCGGCTTTGATTCGACAATCTCGGCGGGAAACACACCACAAAACATATCGGGCATCTTGAGGTTTAGTTTAATATCGGCATTAGCAATGGGCTTCTTAGGCAGCTCGGTAATGAAAACCTGGAAGGACGTTTCTTTCATGGGTTCTGCGACAGATTGAACGGTTTGTATTTCCATGCGAAGCTGCCCATCAGTATACAGGTTTTCTACTTTGGAACGATCATGAACCTGCCGGTAAAGAATCATAGCCGCGATTATAAAGAGCAACAACAAAGCCATGCCCCATCTTGTCTTCATGATATCCCTTCTTTCGCCTGAAAACATGAGTATTCTCTCATAGGTATGTAAAAAAAGGTCAGAACATGCACATATGGATGACAAGAAATACCGGGCCGGACCCTCTACAACTTTCTAGGGATTTAGGAACTTCCCTGTGAAATGGCTGCGGAGGTTTTTTTGTGCCAAATGAACTTTTATCTTATTGCACCATTAAGTTTCCCGTAGGCTCCGCTTTTGATGCCAACCAGGGGCGTTTAATTACAATGTGGATAAAATGGACATGATAACAAAGGTGAATCGCAATATGGGGTCATTTTCTATTTGAATACAAAAGCGTAGAAACCAAGACATATCATTATATATTGAAAAAAAAACTTAATGGGGGAAATAAAAAACTCTCTTGCATAAGAAAATCCTCTTGTATTAGAATTGTGTGGGGATCGTATATGTTGAGAATATATAGTTGCTTCTCCGATCGACATCATTTTCATATTAGGAGGAACAACATGGAAGTCTTTGCAGAATATTTAGCACATATTGATAACCCTGAACATCGTGAACGTACGGAAGAGGTTTTGGCTTGGGTAACTAAAAAATTTCCGGAATTAATGCCGAAAATGGCGTGGAACCAGCCTATGTTTACCGACCACGGTACATTTATCATTGGCTTTAGCATTGCCAAACAACATTTGGCTGTTGCACCCGAAAGAGTAGTGATTCAGCATTTTTCTGATGAAATTGTACAGGCAGGCTATGATCACACCAAAGAGTTAGTACGTATCCGGTGGGAAAGACCGGTTGACTTCTCATTACTTGAGAAAATGATCGAGTTTAATATTATGGATAAAGCTGACTGTACAACTTTTTGGCGAAAATAGCAAAAAAAGAATGTATAGGAAAATCCCCTTTGAAAAGGGGGTTTTTGATGCTGGCTTCGGGAAGTCGCCAAGCTGACCGTGGGTCTGAAAATTTGGCCTGAAATGAATGAAACGAGACGTTACTTGACAACGTAATAACGAAAGGAAGTCATGGAACAATCAAAACTGGGGAAAAACCTCTGCTCTTTAAAGTGGAGATTAGATGTTTTCAGCCAGAAGTTTAACCATGAACATCGCACATAAGAGAGGGGAAGTACTGTTGGAGTCAATTTGGCTAGAGTATGCATGGGCATTACTAATTCTTATTGGATTGGAAGGTTTACTATCGGCGGATAATGCCCTTGTGTTGGCAGTTATCGCGAAGCACTTACCGGAGGACCAGAAGAAGAAAGCGATCAATTACGGGATCATTATGGCTTTTGTTTTTCGCTTCGCGGCTTTATTTGCGATATCGTTTATTGCGAACGTCTGGCAAATACAGGCGATTGGAGCTGCTTATCTTCTGTACCTCGGATTAAAGCACATCATCAAAGCACGTTTCGGTAAGGAAAATAAAAATATTCGCGAGGACATAAAGAAAGATGCTGCCGGTAAAGGCTTCTGGCCAACGGTAAGCAAAATTGCGATTGCGGATCTGGCCTTTGCGATTGATTCCATTCTTGCTGCTGTGGCTTTGGCACTGGGTCTCCCGGATTCACCGCTTCCTGATTTCGGTGGTATGGACGGAGGAAAATTCTTGGTTGTTGTGCTTGGCGGAATCGCCGGGCTTATTCTGATCAAATTTGCAGCCACATGGTTTGTTAAGCTGCTTGCTCAACGGCCAGCGCTGGAGACCACGGCTTATGCAATCGTGGCATGGGTCGGTGTCAAGCTCGCTGTGATTACCTTAGCCCATGAAGATATTGGGGTGTTGGATCACCATTTCCCACATAGCACAGTCTGGACCATAATCTTCTATGGTGTCTTGGTGGCGATAGCCCTTCTCGGTTGGTTTGCACCTGGTAAAAGCAAACAATCACAGACCGAGCAACTATAGTTCCGTCTTTCGATCATAGTTGACAGATGGCCTTCCCTTAAGGGAGGGCCATTTTTGCATGCCTGTCTAAAATTCAATATGAGCAAAATTATGGATTGACATGACACGAAGTAGTTTCCTATAATCATTGTGTCACTAAATGGTGTCCAATTAGTATATGCTTATACATACCACACTTCAGCCCACTCTTCATATTACAAAACAGGTTGCGTTTGAACCCAGATCGGAAGGATGTTAGCCATGAGCGAATCGAATCAGGAATATATCGTAATCTCGGCTGCGAGGGAAAACAATCTCAAGAACGTATCCTTGCGTATTCCCAAGCGGAAGATCACGATATTCACCGGGGTATCCGGATCCGGCAAGTCATCGATCGTCTTCGATACGATTGCCGCAGAATCCACGCGTTTGCTGAATGAGAACTTCAGTATGTTCGTGCGTAACTTTCTTCCTCGTTATCCGCAGCCAGATGCGGACGCGATCGAGAATCTGAGCATGGCTGTAATCGTTGATCAGAAGCGGCTAGGCGGCGGTTCCCATTCCACGATGGGCACGATTACCGATATTTCTCCCATTCTTCGTCTTCTCTTTTCCCGAGTGGGACAGCCTTATGTCGGACAAGCGAACATGTTCTCGTTTAACGATCCGCAAGGCATGTGTCCCGAATGTAACGGGATTGGCCGGAAACTAGGCGTCGATATGAGCAAGGCGCTGGATATGTCAAAGTCGCTCAACGAAGGGGCTATTATGCTGCCGGACTATTCGGTGAACGGCTGGGAGTGGAACATGATCGTGCAGACCGGGGACTTTGATCTCGATAAGAAGCTGAACGACTATTCGGATGATGAACTGGATCAGCTGCTGTACGCCAAGGCAAGGAAAGTAAAGATGGACTTCGCCGGCAAGGCAACGAATATTACAGTAGAAGGCGTCATTGAGAAGTTCACGAACAAATACATCAAGCAGGATGTGAAGACGAAGTCCGAGCGCACACAAAAAGCTGTTGCACCCTACATTTCAGAGGGCCCGTGTTCCAGCTGCCGCGGTGCCAGACTAAGTCAGGCAGCCCTTAGCTGCAGGATCAATGGACTCAACATTGCGGAAATGTCCTCCATGGAGGTTGGTCAGCTCATTCGAGTTATCCGGGAGATTGACAACGCGGTCGCAGCGCCGATGGTGAAGTCACTAACGGAGCGGCTGCAGCATCTGGTGGATATCGGGCTTGACTACCTGACGCTGGATCGCGAAACGGACACTTTGTCCGGCGGCGAGTCGCAGCGCGTCAAGATGGTGAAGCACCTGAGCGGCAGTCTGGTAGATGTCACCTACATCTTCGATGAGCCCAGCGTGGGCCTACACCCCCGTGATGTACACCGGTTAAATGAATTGCTTCAGAAACTGCGCGACAAGGGCAATACCGTGATTGTTGTCGAGCATGATCCCGATGTGATCAAGGTGGCGGATCATATCGTAGACGTAGGACCTCACGCCGGCAGCCGCGGCGGGACGATCGTATATGAAGGAAGCTTCGAAGGCTTATTGGAGGCAGGCACGCTGACAGGCACTCATATGAAGCGGCCGCTTCAGCTGAAACAAGATTGCAGGCAACCCTCCGGCAAGCTATCTATCCAGGATGCCACACTTCACAACCTTCAGAACGTGAGTTTAGATATTCCAACCGGCGTACTGACCGTCGTTACTGGAGTTGCAGGCTCTGGCAAGAGTACGCTGATTAACGAAGTATTCCTCAGCCACCATCCAGATGCGATTGTCATTGACCAATCGGCGGTAGGCGTGTCAACACGCTCGAATCCCGCAACCTATACGGGCATAATGGACGATGTTCGCAAAGCGTTTGCTTCTGCAAACAAGGTCAATCAAGGTTTGTTCAGCTTCAACTCCAAAGGGGCTTGCGATAACTGTCAAGGGCTGGGTGTAGTGTATACAGATCTTGCATTCCTCGAGAACGTGAAGCTGCCATGCGAAGTATGCGGAGGCAGACGGTTTAAGGAAGAGGTGCTCGAGTACAAATTAAACGGCAAATCCATTGCAGAAGTGCTGGAGATGACGGTGGAGCAGGCATTGGAATTTTTTGAACTAAAAGAGGTTGTGCGCAAGCTGCAAGCAATGAGTGATGTAGGGCTGAACTATATTACACTCGGCCAGCCGCTCAGTACGCTCTCAGGCGGGGAATGCCAGCGGATCAAGCTGGCAAGCGAGCTGCATAAGAAGGGGAGCATCTACGTGATGGATGAGCCGACGACGGGCCTACATATGTCAGATATCGGTGACCTGCTTGGGATCATGAACCGTCTCGTGGATGCAGGCAATACGGTGATCGTCATCGAGCATAACCTCGACGTGATCAGTCAAGCGGATTGGATTATCGATATGGGACCGGACGGGGGGAGCCGGGGTGGCCAAGTGGTATTCGAGGGCACACCTTCGAAGATCATCCATGCGGAGCAGTCGATCACGGGAAGATATTTGATGTAATCTTAACCCACTTGTGTCTGCCATAAAAGAAGGAGAGGGAAACTATGACGAAACCATTAATTGTCGGAGATGCCGAACATGAATTGGCTCAAACGCGCCGAATTCTGGAGTGTTTACCCGAGGAGCATATGACCTGGAAGCCCCACGTAAAATCAATGACATTAGGCGGGCTCGCCACGCATCTGATCAACCTGCTGAACTGGCAAGTCGCGATTCTTCTATACCCGGAATTCGATCTTTCATCCGTGCCGATTCGGCGGGAAGCTTTGGAAAGACGCGAACACGTGCTGGAGGAATTTGACGCGAACGTTATACAGATTAATAAGCTGTTAGCCGAATGCGACGAGAAATCGCTCGCCGAGGAATGGACCTTGCGGAACGGCGACCATATTCTCCAGCGTCAACCGCGTGCAATCGCGCTTCGCACTTTCGGCTTAAGTCACATGGTTCACCACCGGGCGCAGCTCGGAGTTTATCTACGGCTGCTTGATGTTCCGGTGCCGGGCATGTACGGTCCCTCAGCCGATGAGGAAGGCAAGTGAAGTAAGGAAAGTCGCAGGACATGGTCAGAGGATGAGGACATATACGAAGTCGCGGAAATCGCGACTTTTTTTGTCAGCCGATATGGACAAGAAAGAAATATTCCGAAATCGGGCGTTATCGTATGCGACGATTGGGTTATAGAAGTGAGCAATCTGAAAGAAATCCATGAATGAATAACCTGCTATGATCGAAAACAGGAGCACTTGTCGAAGTGGTGGGGGCCTCAAGGTTTTACGATGACTACTCAGCAGTTTGATATGAAACCGGGTGGTACATGGGAGTTTATTATGCACGGTCCTGATGGCGTTGATTTTCCCAACACCAACGTGTTTGTTGTGGTCGTTAAACCCGAGCGAATCGTTATCAAACATGCCGTGTTTCCGCATTTTCTGGCGTCAGTAAGCGTTGAGGAACTGGAAGGTAAGACACAATTGACGTATCAAACCGTTTTTGAGGAAACGGTCGCTGTATTCGATAAGGTGAAAACCTATGCCGTTCCAGGTGTCGAACAGACCATGGACCGTCTTGAGGAACATCTGGCAAGTATGTCTTGACACTAACGGCAAACGCTGGTTCCGAGCCCGATTTAATCAGTATGCAAAAGCTGCTATTGGCGGCTTTTTGGTTAAATGAAATGGTACTTTACGTCGTGAGTAGATTTTGAATATTGAATATGTAAATTCAGTCTTAAGGAGGAGGTCAACGATGATGAAGTCCGTATAATAAGGATTGGAAAGGAGAGACATACCACTACTCAAGCTGGCATTTTTATAGACAAATTGGAGGTTGAAAAGATTGAATAGGCACGACACAAGCACTAATGCACCAAGCCTTCTTCGCAATCGGTTCCTGCAGACGATTTTATTATCAAGCGTGCTTCTGCAGATCGGAATCTGGGTACGTAATTTTGCTATCCTCCTGTATGTAGCGGATAGAACCAATAATGATCCATACGCTATTTCGCTAATCAGCGTAGCAGAATTTGCCCCGATATTTGTTTTTTCGTTCATCGGAGGTACATTTGCGGACCGATGGAAGCCAAAGCGAACGATGATCTGGTGCGATTTATTATCCGCGGTATCGGTATTCGTAGTGCTTCTGACCATCCATTACGGTTCATGGCAATCCGTCTACCTTGTCGCATTCATCTCAGCTATTCTTTCGCAGTTCTCTCAACCTTCAAGTATGCGATTGTTTAAGTATCACGTGTCTGAAGAACAACTGCAGCAAGGGATGGCTTTGTTCCAATCGCTGATGGCCATCTTCATGGTCCTTGGCCCTATGCTTGGTACATTTGTTTACAGCACGTTCGGCCTTGAAACATCGATCGCTGTAATGGGCGTAGTTTTTCTGTTATCCGCGCTCGTCCTGATTCGCCTGCCGGAGGATGATATGAAATCTCAAACAGCCGCCGTAAAAGGGCAATTCCGTAAAGATTTCGTTGAAGGCTTCCGCTATGTTTGGCAAAGTCAAGTGCTGCGCATGCTCGGGCTTGCGTTTATTCTCGCCGGACTCGCTGTTGGTGTAGCCCAAGCGCTCAACCTGTTTATCGTAACGGAGCGGCTGGGCAGGAGCGAGGAGTTCCTGCAATATCTGCTAATGGTGAATGGCGCAGCCATGCTCATCGGGGGCGGGATCGTGGCCGTCTTCGCGAAGCGGGTTCCGCCGCAGGTTCTTCTTGCCATAGGCATGCTGGCAGGGGCGGTCTGTACAACCATTGTGGGGTATTCCACTAGTGTTCCGGTCACGCTGACCGTTCAATTTCTAAATGGGCTTGTTTTTCCTTGCATTCATATCGGGATCAGTACCATGATCCTGAAATGGTCGCATGCTTCCATTGTCGGTCGGGTGAATGGGGTTCTGAATCCGATGTTTGTTGGGATGATGGTCATTTCCATGTCTTTCGCGGGCGCATTAAAGGACGCCTTTTCGCTGAGTACGATCTATAGCGGAGCAGGATTACTATTTCTTCTTGGCTCACTCGTCATGGTGCCGATCATGAACCAAAAAGCGCCGGAACATGTACTTACTGCACAAGAGACATAATCTCGCACGATCGATAAGGTTATGTGAAGAAGGGCCGGCAAAAAAAAAGTCGGTTCTCCCTCATTCCCAGGGGGGGAACTTCCAGCACAAATACCTTTACGAATCGGGATGGTTAGAGCATATGCGCAGCCGAAGTCGCGAAAATCGCGGCTTTTTTAATTTACCGATGCCCCATTTCTTTATATTTAGAAGATGACGACTGTCCATTTTGTTATAATTAACTTAATGGATTTCTTATTTAATGAACAGATACAAGGTGGTTGTATGGACAATATATTATATAACCGAATCAAAGGCGGCCTGTATGGAGTGGCTGTAGGCGACGCGCTTGGCGGAACGACGGAGTTTATGAGCGTGCAGGAGATTAAGGAGAAGCACGGCTATTTGACGGAGATCATCGGCGGCGGGGTGTGGCAGCTGGAACCGGGCGAAGTGACCGACGATACGATGATGACGCTTTGCGTGGCAGAAGGAATTCACGAAAATCCAGGGGAGCCAATGGAGGCGATCGGGCGTTTCTTCATGGAATGGTACCAATCGAGGCCCAAAGATATCGGGAATATCATCCGTCAAGTTTTTCAAAAGTTTGAGGGAGACTGGTTCGAAGCGGCCTTTGTGGTGCACATGGATATGGGGCAAAGCGGCGGGAATGGCTCCCTCATGCGATGCCTGCCTGCAGCACTTGCCTACAAGGACCCGGCGGACATTGACCGAGTGACCATCATGCAGTCACGGATGACGCATTATGATCCAAGGTGTGCCGAAGTCTGCGTCATGTATAACCGAATGGCCCAGCTCCTTCTGCAGGGTGAACATTTAAGAGCAGCCATCATGGCCGAGGTGGTGGGTAGCGAATACGAAGGCATTATTGAAGCACAGCCGGATTGCCCGGCAAGCGGTTATGTGGTCCATACCTTCCGGTGGGTACTGCATATTTTGCTCCATACGTCGGATTTTGCAGGAGTCGTTCAAAAGGCGGCAAATCTAGGAGATGATTCGGATACGATCGGAGCTATTGCCGGTGGATTGGCAGGTATCTATTATGGGTATGAAGGAATTCCTGTCCGATATGCAGAGGCGATCCTCATCAAAGATAGACTCGACCGGATCGTTTCGCAATTGTATGCATTGAAAACTTTATGATAAAGAGATCATGAAACACAATATAAACGCAATGCTCGATAATGGTGTCATTACATATTTTTCTTTTGTACTTCTGGATATTAGATTTGCTATCGTATTCAATCCCAGAAATACAGTAATCACCCAAACCAAAATATTCGTAGGCAGAACATTAAAGATATTTATGACGTTAGTATGCTGCAAAAAAACAACTCCCATAACGAGAAGTATAATAGCGTTTATAGCACTTACAACCCGTAATTTGTAGGGCAGCACTTTGTAATATCCACCCATTGCAAATTCGCCTAAAGGCAAACCAAGCGCGAGCAACACCTGAAAAACGGCGATAGAAATAAACATAAAAGTGACGATAATGGATAATATGTAGAGCATACTCTCTTCCATACATTTCTCCTCTTTAATTGGTAGTTTATTTTTAAGAATATTATATTCCTCTTACTATCCTGCAATGCCAAAAGTTATACTTTGTGTCCAGGTGCTTCGGTTAAACCCGTTGCAACCGCCTTTACGGGAATACCAGCTGTTGCACGGCCGCTAACTTTGGAAAGGGGTGACTTAAGCATGCTCTTACTCAGTCTCATTTTATATTCGATCGTATTCGTCTCCGGGTACTTATGGATCAAAAAAAAGCTCAAGGTATCCAACGATTCAAATCAGCTGCTCTATAAGCATATCAATCGATTTCATCTGATTGGGGAGTTGATCATCATAGCTTTGTCCCTAACCGCCCTTTACTTCATGAGGATTGTTTGGGAGTGGAGATCGTCGGCTTATCAGGACGTTATACTTGTGGTAGCTGTTCTACACGCTTTCCGTTCCGTTGTTGAAAGACGCTATAAGAAAGATTCCAAACAGCACATCCTCAGTGCCTATGCAAGTGTTAGCGGTCTGCTCCTTTTCCTTGGCATTGAGATGTTTGCGTAACAACACAAGAAGCACTATTCCTATAGAAATCTATAATTCAATCCTTGATGATTCATAAAATTGACGCAGCATCCACTAATGAAAAACAGCCAATCCTTCGCTTGGAGAGGGATTGGCTGTTTTCTATTTAGAAGAAGCTTATTGTTGTTCTTTTTCCGTAAAAAATGTAATGATGGCAAATAACAGAAAGGCAAGCAGCAGGAGCGAACCGCCCACAATAAACAAGACCAAAACCAAACTGTCGTCCAGCTGAAAAGGATTCAAATTGTACATCCACATTCCGAACGTTAAGCCGAAGGACCCCAGGATCGCCAGCCAGCCGTGGACAGCAACCAGTTTCTTATATCTTACTTTGTATGCCTTGTAGAAGATTCCCCAAGCAAATACCGACAACCAGCCGACCAGTAAAATGTGGGCGTGGATCGGACGAAGGGAGTAGTCCATCTCGCCAGACATTTTGGAACCAAGATAGGTTCCAAAAATGCCGAACAGCGCTGCATATCGAATTAACCGTAAACTCCATTTTTGTTCCATGATTCATCATGTCCTTCCATTAGAAAAATAACGGTGAAGGTCGTACCCTTCGCAAGCTCGCTCTCGAGCGTTATGGTTCCGTTTAATAGTGTGACGATTTCTTTAACAATGGACAGGCCAAGGCCTGTCCCGTCTTTCTTGCGGGTTGCATCCACCCGGTAGAAGCGCTCGAACACTTGCTTGGCTGATGCCTCCGACAGACCGACACCGGTGTCCTCGAATGTGAGGATGATCTTGTTTCCGGCGGTGGTGCAGGAAATGAAGATATGGCCGTTCGGTTGGTTGTACTTAATGGCGTTCGTTATCAAGTTATCCCACACGATCGCCAGCAGCTCGCGATCGGAGTACAACACGGCTTTATCTAATTTATACGAGATGGTCAGGTTCCGGTCCTGCAGACTCCATTGATGTTTTTTGATGGATTCCTTGATTTGCAGATCCAGTCGGAGAGGGCTCTTTTTCACCGGGTAACCGGATTGATCCAGGGACGTAATCAGCAGAAGCTGCTTGGTCAGATTCGATAATCGTCTAGCTTCATCGCTCACGATACCCGCATACTGCAGCCGCGTCTTCTCATCCAGATTCGGAAGAAGGAGCAGGTCTCCATACCCTTGAATATTCATTAATGGAGATTGAAAATCATGAGACACGTTGCTGATGAAGGACTTCCGGGCGACGTCATTATGCTGCAGCTGCTGCTGCATACGCAGGAAGTTCTCAGCCAACTGGCCCAGCTCATCCTTACGATGGATATCCAGCGAATACGTAAAATCTTCGTTGGTGATCGCTTTCGTCGCTTCGGACAGCTCCGAGATGGGGTGAATTAGCCGTTTGGTCATTTTGATTACACCTAATAGGCTCACGATGGCGACAGCTACGATAAATCCCGCCAGCATCATATGGATATCGGAAAATAGGATTTTGCTGGCCGGTTTGACGAATAGAGCATAAGTCTGATTTCCGATTTGAAGGGGGAGCCCGACGGTGTTTCTAATATCATTGGAGAAATGCCCCATCATCCAGAGCTGATCCCATATGCCGTCTTTCCCCAAATACGGCGTGCCGCTTAACACCTGGTCCATGGTGTGGTCAGGCAGCCTTCTATGCTCAAAAGGCTCACCGAAAAAATACGCCTCCCCGGAACGGTTAGCCAAATATATCTGGTATCCTAGTTGTCCGACGGACTCAAGGAAGGGGTGCACGGTATGGCTTGATACATGCATTTCCTCGAGAACGTGGACGATTTGTTCGGCAACCTCCATGTTTTGCTGCGTGATTTCTTCTTTGGTAAATATCACGTAGACAACGTTTGCCAGAATAAATCCGATAAAAATGCTGATCCCTAGAATGAGCAGTGTTGTGGATATAAACTCCCGATATAATGTTTTCATTCGGCCGCCTCTAATTTATAACCAATGCCCCTGATGGTCTGGATCTCGATCGAAGCGTTGTAACGTTTGAGACGGTCGCGAATCCGGTTCATATGCGTATTCAATGTCATCTCGTTGCCTTGATAATCCTCGCCCCATGCCTGTTCGATAAGAACGGACCGGGGAGTGACTTTGTTGGCCCGTACTGCCAGCATAGTCAGCAGCTCAAACTCTTTTAGAGGAAAGATAATGGTTTCATCCTTGATGATCACTTCAAAATCGTTCCGGTTGATCTTCACATTGCCGACCTTCAAAACACTTTCCATTGCGCGGCCATAGCGGCGAAGAACAACGGCAACCCGAAACAGCAGCTCCTTTGGCTCAAAAGGCTTCACAAGATAATCCTCGGAGCCTGATTTGAACCCCTGTTCCTTGTCGGATAATTGTCCCTTGGCGGTCAGCAGGATGACAGGAATGTCGAGCTCTTTCGTTAGTATTCTAGTCAGGGAGAAGCCATCCATCCCGGACATCATGACATCCACGATGGCCAGGTTTACCTCCGACTCTTCCAGAAGCTCCAGCGCGTGCTTCCCGTTATGAGCTTGTAAAACCGTATAGCCTTCCCGCGTCAAATGGATGGTCACAAGCTGCAGGATATCGTAATCATCGTCTACGACTAAAATTTTCACGGAAGACTCCTCCATACCTTACATTATGCCTGGGATGAGAGCTTTCTAGGATCCTTATCTTTTTCGAAAAATAGAATTAAGGATGGAAGCAGAATGCCTCTTACCAGGAATGTATCTAATAAAATACCAATCGCAACCATAAAACCGAACACGAAGAGATCGGCAATCGGCATGGTGGTCAATGCGGCAAAGGTTGCCGCCAAGATCACGCCTGCCGAGGAAATGACGCCACCCGTATTGCGGATGGCCACTTCAAGAGCTACCTTGATCTTTAATGTTTTTCTCTCTTCGAGGAAGCGGGATATAAGAATAATATTATAATCGATCCCCAGCGCCACCAAGAATATAAACGCATAGACAGGAACTCGCGTACTGATGGATTCGTACCCGAACAGCATATCGATCAGGAAGATGCCCAGGCCAAGGGCTGACACGTAAGATATGAGGATGGTGGCCATCATATACATCGACATTTTTAACGAACGAGTCAAGGCAACCAGCAGCACGAGAATCAGAGCCGTTTCCAGCATGATGACTTTGATAATGTCACCGTTGTTTACGGTCCGTTCATCGACTAGTTTGGCTGTCACGCCGCCGTAGTAAACATCGCCCCGAAGAGACAACTCGTTAAGAAGGGCGTCAGTCTGGCCCTGAAGCTCTTCAATAAAATCGATAGCTTCGGTGGAATAAGGATTCATCGTCAAGGCAACGCTGAGTTTTGCCGCCTTGGAATCTTCCGTGATGCCGGCCAAGCGGACGGAGTCGATTTCTTCGTAATTCTCCAGCTTTTTCAGGAAATGATCGATCTGCTCGTCGGATAGCGCGTTCTCGGATTCCAGAAGAAGCGTCGAGGGTGCAAGCTCGCCTTTGTTATATTTAGATTCCACGATCTCATAACCTACACGCGAAGGCAAGTTTTCGGGGAATTTTTTGACGGTGTCGAATTCATAATTCAGGTTGAATACGTTCAAGGCGGTCACGATCATGAAGACAGCCACGATTCCACCGGTGAGCAGCGGCTTGTTCACCACGAATTTGGCTACTGGCCCCCAGAAACCGTGTTTGATTTCATTGTTCTGACCGAATTGAGGAACCTTAGGCCAGAACGCTTTTCTCCCAAACAGGGTGAACAGGGCTGGGACAAGGGTGACGGAAGCGAGCATAATAATAAGCATGGCCAAACCGAATACCGGCGCAAAATTTTGATAATCACGGAAATCCATGAAGAACAGAACGAGCATCGCGGCGAGCACGGTGCCGCCTGCAAAAAACACAGGTTCCCCGGTAGCTCGCATGGCAAACTGCATTGCAGTATATTTGCTTTCATGTTTATTCAATTCCTCGCGGTATCGCGAGAACACAAACAGTGAGTAGTCGATGACGGCGGCAAACAGCAGGATGCTCATGATGGAGGTGGTCGAGTTGTTAATTTCGAGTCCGGCTGAGCCCATCAAGGCTACGGATTGGTTGACGACCTGATATACGATAGCCGTCGCAAGTAGAGGAATGAAGGCAAGCAGCGGTGAACGGTAAATAACGATCAATAATACAAGAATGATGACAATGGTGGCAAGTAGCAGAACAAAATCCGCCTGCTCGAAGAGCTTGATCGTATCGCCGGCTATCCCGGCTGGACCTGTAATATAGAAGTCTGTACTCAGACCCCTGGCAATCTCGTTGCCAAGTCTGGAGGTTTCGTCATTGATTTCCGAATATTCGCTGCTGCCAAGACCGGCTTCCAGGCTCATGGGAACGATGATGGTAGAGTTATCCTCCGAAGTAAAACCCTTCAGGGCTTGAGGCGGCAGGGTGCCGATATCGACTATGGATTTGACTCCCTGAATCTTGGCGGATAGGACTCCATTCAAAATATGCTTTACTTCATCCAGGTTTACGTTTCCTGATGCATTATGAAAAACCAGGATTCCTGGCGTTCCCTGCTCATTCGGAAATGTGTTCTCCAATTTGTTCTCGGCTATGATGGACTGTGCTTCATCTGGAAGTGACTGGAAGTTGGTCGCTTTGTAATCGCCAAGCGTGGGACCCGCGCTTAAACCGACCATAACGATCAGCCAGACCAGAATCGTAATCCACATCCCTTTTTTGGTTGAGACCCAATCGGTAATGGGACTTAATAGCTTCCTCAAAGGTTGTTTCCCCCTCTTTAATTTGTCGCACTTACTCTAGCACAGCTAAATAAATTTAATATAAACTCGAAGTCCGGCCATTCGAGCGGCAGCAAAATAACCAAGTTTAATAACATGGAAAAGGTAGGGTAATTGCAAAATATCAGGCATGCCATTATTGATCATCATGGTAAGAAATGATCCTTTATACGAAGAGAATCAGATGTTGATAAAGAATATCAATTGTGGCGATTTACGAGTTGAACAAGATTGACTTAACATATAATGGGAAACTCAGATAATACGAAACTCAGATCTAACCACCATAAACATAAAAACGAAGACAAATGTAAGCGCTTTAGTTATCTTAATACATAAGTGATTTTCTATAGAAAATAAGGGTATGGAGGGGTCCAATGAAGCGAATTCCAATGATGATGCAATTGGCATTAATCCTATTTTGCATCATGGCCATTCCGATGGCGATTTTAACCTGGTATAGCAGCTCTCAGATTCTACAGAATTCAGAGCATGCCTTTGCGGAAACTTCGCTTGCAGAATTAAATGCCAATCGCGAGCTTAATGAGAATGCGTTGAACAATTTGTCCCAGAATACGGTACGCCTAGGAGGCACCGACGTCTTCGATCGAATCCGTCCTTATAAGTCTCTTGCAGAGCTTAAGACGAATTACGTGAATGTAAGCAAAGCGATGGCGGTGCTCAAGGAATTGTTGAATCTGAATCAGAGCGTCGATGGGGTGTATTCATCTTTCTTTTACCTGGACGACGCGAATTACGTGATTTCTACGGACAGAGGCATAACGAGCTTGGACAGATACGAGTCCATCGACTGGCTGAACGAGGCGCTTATGGAGCAAAAAGGGATACGCGGCGTATGGTATCCGCGCAAGCTCGATTCGGGCGTTAAGGTCTTATCGTTCGCACTGCCTTTAAACCGGCTGTCAACCGCTACACGCGGAACGATCGTTGTCAATCTGAAGGAGAGTCAAATCGAGCAGTATTTGCAATCATCGAAGTCAGGCAAGCAAGGCTATTTGCTTATGAAGTCAAGCGGTACCATCATCTCACATCACGACAAAGATTTATTGCTCAAGAACGCCTACGAGGAGCCGTATATTCGCGAAATCGCCCGGCAAGCATTGCCTGAAGGGTACATGTTCCGCGAGCTTAACGGCGAGCGATTGCTATATGCGTGGTCCCCTACGAAAGAATTCGGTTGGACGAACGTAAGCATCTACTCGGTCGACGAATTGATGAATAAGCCCCTTACCTTGCAGAGAAGTATCCTTTTGCTTACGATCGTTATTATTTTTGCGGGGTCCATACTGACCGTTTTTATTGCGACATGGTTATCCAAGCCAGCCAGGGAATTGGTCCGTACGGTACGCGGCCGAGTCAATCCGGGGGTGCGCGATAAGAATGAGCTCGTCTTTCTGGAGGCGGCATTCAGACGCATGCAGGAAGAGGAAGAAGGTCTTTATAAGCTGCTAAGTATCCGCGAGCAGGATGCCCAAAGCCACGCCATCCATAGTTTGCTGCGGGGTGAAGTGACCCCACAAGCGG
The DNA here is from genome assembly GCF_049893405.1 of Paenibacillus sp. Dod16. NCBI lineage: Bacteria > Bacillati > Bacillota > Bacilli > Caryophanales > Paenibacillaceae > Paenibacillus > Paenibacillus sp. Dod16. The sequence goes on along the minus strand of NZ_JBNDYG010000020.1, from coordinate 21,758 downwards.
AAGAGATTTTCCCGGACTTGCACTTTCTTGTAGCCGTCGTTTCCATCGACGGTTACCGAACTTATATAAGCCTCAATAATCCGGAAACGCGCAGTTACCATCGCTACTTGCTCATCTCCAAATGTGACGATTTATTCCCGAAAGATGTTCACGCGCGCTGCGTCTATCATGGTGACGGCCACTTCGCAATCCTGATCAACTACAGACAGGAGGAAGATGACAACTATAGGCTTGCCATTTATGCGGCTTTAGACATGTTGAGGAACAGTGCGGCGGAATTGCTCGAGCACTCCGTAACGATCGGCGTAAGCAGTCCGGCAGATTCAATTCGCCTGATCTCGGATTGCTTTGCAGAGGCGATGGAAGCGATCAAGCAGCGCATGATTGCCGGCAATGGCGGCATTACGTGCTGGAAGGAGGAAGAAGGGCGGGATAAAAAATACATTTACCCTGTTAACAGCGAAAGACGAATTCTGAACTTCCTTGGTCATAGCGATCTGGATAGCATCATCGAAGAACTGAGAATCATTCGTAACGAAATCCGTTCTGCCGAATACGTGTCCTACGATAATATCCTATTCATCTATCATCAATTGGTTGGCGTGACCATTAAACACCTTAGGGAGAATAATGTTAGCACGGCGCGGATCTTCTCGACGCGGGGGAACATTTACGCAGCCCTTGCTTCTATTGATACGCTTGACGAGCTTGAAGAATATCTTATTGAATTTTACAGCGAGATTGTTCACTACCTTACGCGGTCACCGGGCGGGTCCAACAAGTATGCCGATCGCATTATCCATTATTTGAATGAGCACTATCGTGAAGAAGTCGTGTTTGAAGAAATGGCTAAGCAAATCGGAATCAGTTACTCCTACATGCGAAAAATTGTCTATGAACATACGGGTAAAAGCTTGTCCGACTATCTCAATTTGCTCCGAATCGAGAAGGCAAAAGAGCTGCTTCTTGAGAGTAACCTGTCGATTGCACAGATTGCATCCGAGGTAGGCTACATGAATGTTCGAAGCTTCAATCGTCTGTTCCGAAAATTTGAAGGCATGCCGCCGAGCAGCTTCAAGCTGCAGAGATCCAAAACCTCGTGAGCAGGACAATATTTGATTCAAATAGACAAAAATGATTCTTGGGTTCTCAGGAATAACGGATCGGCTGCAATTTGGATCAATAGTGGCTGCAGCTTATCAATATTCGGCGTTTACCTTCGGACGAACGGGGCGATATGATAAATCCAACCTCGGGGCCACCGAAATAGGGAAATGAACCGGGGGGAGATCACGCATGGAGGAGGTGAGATTTTGAAAGTCCAAGATGCAGCACCAGGAAATGAAACCGCTTTAATCCCCTTCGCAGGCAAGAAACAGGGAACTCTCTATTATCTTCGTCGGGATTGGCAGCTCTATTTTCTGCTTCTCATTCCTTTAGCGTTTGTCTTGGTCTTTAAGTACGCGCCGATGAGCGGTCTTGTGCTTGCGTTCAAGGATTACAAGATTGCCCACGGATTCTGGAGCAGCGAATGGGTCGGTCTGGAAGTGTTTAAAGACATATTCGCAAAGCCCGATTTCGCTCGCGCCATCCGCAACACGCTTTTGCTGAATGTGTCGGACCTTATATTTAGCTTTACAATGCCGATTATACTCTCTTTGCTGCTAAACGAGGTCAAGAATGCTTTCTTCAAACGCGTGAATCAGACTCTGCTTTATTTACCGCACTTTCTGTCTTGGGTCATTATCGGCGCAATCGCTTATCAATTGTTGGGTGAAGGAACCGGTATGATCAATAATCTGATCGCGAATCTGGGGGGAACACGGATCCCGTTCCTTCAAGAGAACGTCAATTGGCTAATCAGTTACATCTTTATTGGCGTATGGCAAAGCATGGGTTGGGGGACCATCATCTACCTGGCTGCAATTAGCGGCATTAACCCCGAGCTGTATGAAGCGGCGGTCGTCGATGGTGCAGGCCGGTGGCGGAAAATGTGGAACATTACTCTGCCCTCGATCCGAGTGACGATCGTGACATTGCTGATTTTGAACCTTGGCCACGTGATGGCGGGTTCCTTTGAGCGTGTCTTTGCCTTAGCGAACAAAGCAACCACGGAGTTCACCACGACCATTCCCGTTCTGGTATATCGCTGGGGAATTGAAGGCGGCAACTTCAGCCGAGCAACCGCTCTCGGGTTGTTCCAAGCTGTCGTGGGGCTTGTCCTTATTTTAATTGCTGATCGGGTTGCCAAGAAACTGGGTGAAGATGGAGTCATTTAGAAAGGAGGGAAGCGATGAAAACATTCACTAGGAGCTATGCGGTGCGCCGCACCAGGAAACTGGACATATGGGATATTCTAATACGGCTCATACTTATTGCTGCCTCACTCGCCTGCTTGCTGCCATTCGTTCATGTCGTTGCAAAATCTTTAAGCGAAGACGCCTACGTCATCGCTAACAAGGTGTTTCTCTGGCCGGCGGGGTTCACTCTGGATGCGTACGGCAAAGTTTTTGCCGATCAGAGTATTCTGAGGTCTCTTTACATATCCGTAATCATCACGGTGCTGTTCACACTGATCGGCATGATCGTCACCATTTGTGCAGCCTACCCGCTATCCCGTAAGCAGCTTAAAGGCCGTTCGTTTTTTAACTTCATCTTTATGTTTACGATGTTCTTTGGAGGCGGCATTATTCCCGAATATATGCTGATCAACAGCCTGGGGATGCTTGATACGATGTGGTCGCTTATATTACCGCTATCCTTTAGCGCATTTAACCTGCTGATCTTAAGGACTTCGATCTCCAGCAATATTCCGGCGAGCCTGGAAGAATCGGCCCGGATGGATGGAGCGGGGCATTTCAGGATCCTGTTCAGCATCGTACTTCCACTCTCCAAGCCGATTCTAGCGACATTGTCCCTTTTTTACGCGGTCGGACGCTGGAACGCTTATCAGGACGCCCTATTCTATATTAAGCATAATGTCGATCTGCGGCCGCTGCAGTTGAAACTATATTACCTGGTGGTTCAGGCCAGCGAGAGCTTTCAGCTAGAGATGACGCAAGTCTCGCTCAGCAATCCTGAAGTGCTCAAAGCAGCATGTGTCGTTTTTGCAACTTTACCGATCATTTGTGTCTATCCGTTCATTCAGAAGTATTTTGTCCAGGGAGTCATGCTTGGGGCTATCAAGGAATAGCATTTCCAGATTCTATTGCATCGATATGATGAGAATGATAAGGGGGAAATACGATGAGCAAACCGAAAATCATGTCTATGTTCATGGTTTTAATATTAATTGCCGGTCTTATAGCGGGGTGTACGGGGAACAGCACCAATGGTGAGAAGAAGCCTTCTCCATCGGATGAGGGTAACACGCCAAGCCAAAACGCGGAAGGCAGCTATCCCGATTATTCGCAAGGCTTCCCGGAAAGAGTTACACTCGAAATTCCAGTGTATGAGCGTGCGTTCGAAGGCTGGAACGTAACCGACAACTACTATACACGCTGGATTCAGAAGGAATTCGGCGACAAATACAATATCGAGGTCAAGTTTACGCCGATCGCCCGTACCAACGAAGTCACGACTTATCAGCAGCTGCTCGCAGCCGGCAAGGCGCCGGATATCATTTTCCACTACGACATGCCGCAAGCGCTTGCATACTATGGAGAAGGTGTCATGCAGGAGCTGGACTGGCAAGAGATTGAGCACTATGCCCCAACCTATTGGAGCAATTTGAGCGAGACGATTCTGCAATACGGCGTCGTTGATGAAAAAAACACCTTCTTCTTCGCTGCTCGTCCTGATTTCAGCAACTTTGTCAATATCATTCGTAAAGACTGGGTTGAGAAAGTAGGAATGAAAATCGAGGACTTGACTTCGCTCGAGAAGTACAATGAAATGCTCATGAAATGGAAGGACGAAGGAATCGGCGTTGCCGGGGCCGGTTTGACACGGAACGTGTTCAACTATAGTTACGGATTCCGTGACTGGCCGGTTGATCCGAAGACGCACGCGATTTATTCTGATCTATCCGTTGCGGATTTTACGACACCGGCAACCGAAGCCTGGCTGCGTAACCTGAGCTATCAATACCATAACGGACTTATCGATAAGGAGTTCTATCTACGCGACGATGATAACAAGCTCAAGGCCGAGTTTGTTGCGGGAAATACGGGCACCTACGGTTTGTACCTGACCAATAACACCGATGCGTTTGAAGCAACGCTGAAGAATAATCCGGAAGCTGAATTTGCCGTGCTTCCCCCTGGCTCCGGCGTACCGGAGGGAAATATGCCCCAAGGACGCGCAGACTGGCCGTTCGGGTTGATCATGGGAATTAACCATGAATCGACGGAAGAGGAGCGTGCTGCTGTATGGATGTATCTCGAGTGGATGAGCCAAGCGGAGAACCTGATGTTCCTGCAGAACGGGGTGGAAGGGGAGAACTATACGCTCGATTCCGATGGCTTGCCGGTGAAAAAACCGGATTTCAAGGGCGAATCCGTACTCTCTCAGAACAATAACAAGGACTATTGGGCACTTGTAACGGAAGCGCCATCCTTTGCAACGCCAGAGCTAACGCTTAAAGCTAACAAAAATAACTGGACGCCTGCGGGTTATGAGCAAATTGTCGAAGACATGATTCAATATCGAAACGAGACCAAGCCATACCAGACGCCGGATCCGCTGTTCACCGTAGTCCTCGAGAAGGTTACCGAGTATAAGGCGGATTTGAACAACCTCTTCCAAGAGCTGTATCTCGACATTATCCTTGCGCCAGCAGACCAGTTCGATGCGAAATACGAAGCGGCCAAGCAGAAATTCCTCGACGCCGGCTATCAAGAGATTTTGGACGAGAAGCAAAAAGCGATTGATGCAGGTCAATTCCGGTAATCACGAAAATCTAAACCAAAACTCCGAGCTCCTGCCGAAAGCGGGGGCTCTGGATGATATGGAGGGCAATATGAATCTGAAACTAGATATCGCTTTAGAAGATTTAAAGCAAACCGCCAAGCGTGTTGCAGATTATACGTTCGGGATGGATTTGACGTGGGATTGGCCGGGAGGTGTCGCATTCTATGGGATAAGCCGGCTGTTCGAGGTGACTGGCGATCTTGCTTATCTGGAACGCATGATCGATTGGGTTGAGGAGTACTTAGAGGCGGGCATTCCGGAAGGATGGACCGTGAACACCTGTGCGATGGGGCATATGCTGCTGACCCTATATGAACAGACGAAGGATCAAAAATATATGGATCTCATTTTAAGCAAGATTGATTATTTGGAGCATCAGGCTTTGCGATTCGGTGACCGGGTCCTTCAGCATACGGTGTCGGCTAACAATGACTTTCCGGAGCAGTGCTGGGCGGATACTTTGTTCATGGCGGCATTTTTGGAGCTTCGGGTCGGCGTGCTCCTCGGAAAGAAGGCGCTCATCGACGACGCGCTCCATCAATTCGAACGGCATATTCATTACTTGCAAGATGAGGATTCCGGGCTGTGGTACCATGGCTATAACCATGTCAAAAAGGACCATATGTCCGGCATTCATTGGGCGCGCGCCAACGCCTGGGCAGCCTATACGATGTCCCGAGCGGCAAGAGGGCTGCCGGAAGGCTATCTTTATCCTCCCATGATGCACATATGGAGCTCCTTACGCGACCAGTTGGCGGCAATTAGACGGATTCAGCATGAGGACGGTCTGTGGGGCACCGTGCTCGATTACCCGGAAGCTTACGGCGAAGTATCGGCTACAGCGGGTATTGCAGCAGCGATGGTGATGCAGGGCAATCCGCTGCATGCGAAATATGTGAGAAAAGCCTTGGCCGGGGTTCTCGCCAATATAGCGGATAACGGACGGGTTCTGAACGTGTCCGGAGGAACGGCGGTCATGAACGACATCGAAGGATATCTCGGCATTGACCGGAAATGGGCACAAGGCTGGGGACAAGGATTGGCGCTAGCGTTCCTGTCGTCGGTCATTGACGTTATCGAAGCCCAAGGAGATCGCGAGCTTAGCAAACGTAGCGATCAAGTCGATTAGACCTCAGGCTACTTGCTCATATAACAACGGACATCGGCGATTCGAATGGAGCATGCCGGAGGATATGAACATAGATGATTTAGAAGTCGCTAAGTTAGCGGCTTTTTTTACTATAGCGATGTAAGTTTTGTCCTTAGCTGAGGATGCTCCATATCTTAGATTCGGATCATTACTCTATAGAACACGCGGAATGCTGGCGCAGGTCGTCATATGACAACGAAGAAGTCGGATTAACGGTAGATCACAGGGATGCAAAGGAGGTAGAATGTCGTCACCAAAGAAGCATTAAGGAGAGAAGCATATTGATTCTGAAGATTATAAAATGGATGCTGTCCGTCATTGTTCTTGTTATCATAGGGGGGCTTCTGCTTGTAGATTTAACGCCTGTTCCATTTATCCATTGGCTGCGCAGCCAGCCGGAAGCAGCACCTGCAGCACCTTCGAATTGGGCGGAGCTTAGGCAGGTGGTAGAGGTTCATAAAGACCTCAAGTATCCTTCGACATTCAAATCCAACGAAATGGACCTGTACCTCCCCAAAGACCGTGCGGGCAAACTGCCTACGATCCTATGGGTTCACGGCGGCGCTTTTGTGTCAGGAGATAAATCGGGCACCGCCTATTGGTGTACGATGATGGCCAGCAAAGGTTAATCGGTCGTCAGCATGAATTACGAGGTGGCTCCCGAGGCACGATATCCGGCACCAGTCCTTCAGATGACTGAGGTCTATCAGCATCTGAAGGAGCTTTCGGATTTCCCGTCCTTGGACTTGGACCGTCTAATTGTCGGCGGAGACTCAGCCGGCGCCCAAATTGCATCCCAATTCATCGCAATTCAGACGAATGCCGACTTGGCGCAGCGGACAGGGATTGAACAGGCGGTTCCGGAGAAATCCATACAAGCGGCGCTGCTGTATTGCGGTCCGTATAACGTCAAACAGCTGGCGAGCGTTACCGGCAGATTAGAGAAGTTCTTCCTGAATCAGCTGGGGTGGGCTTATATTGGAACACGGAACTGGAAGGATGGGACCGAAGCAGAAGAAGCTTCAACGACAAACCATGTGACAACTGATTTCCCGCCAACCTTTATAACGGACGGCAACACGGGTTCTTTTGAAAAACACGGCAAGGAATTGGAGGCGCGGCTCAAAGAGGCAAACGTGCCCGTGAAGTCATTGTTTTACCCGCTGTCCCATGGCGTCGTGCAGCACGAATATCAATTTCAGCTTAACACTAAAGAGGCCATGGAGTGCTTTGAGATGACGTTATCCTTTTTGGAAGAACAATTGCAAGAGCGGGGATAAACAATGACAAAGACTGGTGCTTCAACTTTTATCGGGAGTAGTAGTAAAATGGGGATAGCTCAATACCAGGGAGAGGAGTCTCATCATGTACAGCCATATCAAGGCAATTCCTTGGAATTCGATTCGCGTCAAGCTGGTGCTTGGCCTTTTGGGCGTGGCAATCCCTTTAATCGCCTTACTGATCTATATGAGCTATTACAGTGTGAACGTCATTCATAATCAGGTGGCGGTCTCCAATAAAAATATGATCTCCATCCAAATGAGACAGATCGATAACCAGCTCGCGGAGATCGAACGGCATCTGGTGAATCTGTCCAGATCGGAAGTCAGTGTGCTGACGATGAAAGACGCAGTGCCGGACCATACGTATATGATGGCCAAAAGCGATGTTTCCCGGAAGCTGTCCTCCGATCTATCGGTTTATCCTTATATTGACGGACTTTTCGTATATTCATTGCCGCGGCATGATTTTGTCGAAGCCTACAAAGGGTCGATGACCTATAACGGATTATTGAAAATGCGAGATTACCTGCAGGAAAGCAGCACGAGCCAGAACCGTTTCTATGGAATGGAGGCGAACTGGCAGCTGCAAGAGATTGAAGGGTCCTATTACGCGATCAAGGTGCTCAGGGATGACAATATCAGCATCGGGTCATGGGTATCCCTCAAAACCTTGATGTCGCCGATGTCGGTTCTGAACACGGGTGAAACCGGAGCAATGCTGTTCGTCGACGCCCAGGGGAAGCCGCTTTATAACACGAAGTCCCTGCAGGATGAAACGTTGGATTTCACCCATGGTTTCAACAGCTATTACATGTCAGGCAAGGACAAGGACTATCTCATCGTGGGGGAGACTTCGAAGAAAGCGGACATCAGCATGGTCGCCGTCATTCCGGACAAGCTGACGCTCGAAAATCTGCCATATCTCAAAAAGACGGCTGCCATCCTGTCGGCATTCGCTGTTCTGCTGCTGCCGGTTAGCTTGTGGTTCCTGCGGAAAGTGCTGCTTCGCCCACTGCAGAAGATCGTTCAATTAATGCGAAGAATCGGGGAAGGGAACTTCAATTTGCGAATCGAGAAAGTACCGACCGCTCCCGAGGAGTTTCAGCTGGTATATCGCACCTTAGATCAGATGGTGTCGCAAATTGAAAAGCTGAAGATTGACGTCTATGAAGAACAATTGAGCAAGCAGCGGGCGGAGCTGAAGCAACTGCAGCTCCAGATCAACCCGCATTTTTTCATGAATTCCCTGAATATTTTGTACCATTTGGCACAGGTGAAGCGATATGAATTGATCCAGGAGATGACGATTTGCCTGGTTCAATACTTCAGATATATGTTCCATAGCAATAACCAGGCTTTGGTTCTATTAAAGGATGAGCTGCAGCATACGAGAAATTATTTGCGGATTCAGCAGCTGCGGCTTCCCAATCAATTCGAAAGCGAGATTCATGTTCCGGATTATCTGCTGGAGACCCCTGTTCCTCCGTTGATGCTTCAGACGATTGTAGAAAATACGATCAAGCATGCCGTAAGGGCAGATGTTCGGACGATGCTGGTCATTGAAGCGATCCTCGACGATCTGGCGGAAGAGCCGACCGTTTGCTTGACCGTACGTGATACCGGAGATGGATTTTCGGATGAGGTATTGGAGGCGATCCGCTGCGGCAGACAAGGTGCAAACACCGGGCGAGCGCATATTGGCTTGTGGAATGTACGGGAACGTCTGCGTCTGCAGTATGGGAATGGGGCCGTAATGGATTGCTATAACGACGATCCGCACGGGGCGGTCGTCGAACTCTTCATTCCGTTAAGCCCTGGACAAGATGGAAAGGAGGACGCCAATGCGTCATGTACTGATCGTGGATGATGAGGTTATTGCTGTAGAGGGACTGAAACATGGCGTGGACTGGGATCGGCTGGGTGTTTCCGCTGTATTTACCGCCCATAGCGCCAGCCAGGCGATGGAGATCATCCGGCGGGAGCGCGTGGATCTTCTGTTATGCGATATTGAAATGCCGCATGGGTCCGGCTTGGATCTATTGGAATGGGTACGGGGATATCATCCGGATATCGTTGCGATATTCCTTACCTGTCATGCCGACTTTCACTATGCCAAGCAGGCCATTCAGCTGGGCAGCTTTGATTATTTACTGAAACCGGTCCCTTTTGCCGATCTTGAATCCGTTGTAAGTAAAGCGATCGAGAAGCTGGACCAGGAGCGCGAGCAATCAGAGTTCAGTCAATATGGGAAGTTTTGGATGCAGCATCAGCCCCTGTTGGTTGAACGATTCTGGCTGGATATCCTGAATCAAACGATTCCAAGCCGCTCCGCTGCAATCAAGGAGCAGGCGGAGAATCGCAATATTCCGTATTCGGAGGATATGATCTTTACCCCGATACTGATTCAAGTTCGGAGATGGTATAAGGAAGTCACGCTGCGGGACGAAAAAATCATTGAATACGCGATACGCAAATCCGCCGAGGAGCACATCCAAGAGAGGGCCGAGCATGGTATGCTGGTGCCGGTGGAGAAAGGGCGCTGGCTCGGCTTGATCAACAGGGATACGGCATCGGTGGATGATGATGCATACAAGGATATGTGTGAGAGGTATATCGATGCTTGCAGGAAATATTTCTATGCGGGCGTCGCCTGTTATATCGGGGAGCCGGGTCACGGACATGAAGTCCCTTCGATGTATATTCAATTGGATCGGATGAACGAAATGAATGTGGCTTATGATCAGCAAGTCTTTTTGCTGAAGGAAGAGAAGCCGTCGGCTGCCCTCCAGCAGATGCTTCCGGATATGAGCATGTGGGCGATTCTGCTAAAGGAGGGCGCGAGCGGACAGGTCCTGAAGGAGGCGGAGGCTTACATCAGGTCTCAGATCGAAGGTAACTCACTCACTTCGGATTTACTGAATCAATTCATTCAGGATTTTCAGCAAATGCTCTATTATGTGCTTCATCTGAAGGGGATCCAGGCGCATCAGCCTCTCAGGGACAGCCGTTCCTTGGAGTTATATGCCAGATCGGTGCGCTCGGCTACGGATGCGTTGGCCTGGATTCATCATATCGTTCAAAGGGCGATGGATTTTGCATCATCGGTGGAGCATTCGCCAAGCATCGTAGAGAAAGTAAAGGCTTATATCCGCGAGCATCTATCCGAGGATCTGTCGAGGGAGGATATCGCGAGTCATGTGTTTTTGAATCCGGATTATTTGACCCGAATCTTCAAAAAAGGGACCGGCATGTCGATCTCGGATTACCTGCTCCAGCAGCGATTGCGCATGGCGGCCGGGCTGCTCGCAAATACCGAGCTGTCCGTCAGTTCGATTGCGACGCGAATCGGCTACGCCAACTTCTCTCATTTTTCCCGCATGTTCAAAAAATATATGAATATGAGCCCGGTCGAGTACCGGCAAGAGCATGCCGGCATCACCAGCTCCGGGGAAAGTCGGTAAAGTGACAGTGAAAAGTCGTTACAAGAGCAGTGCACAATCACGTCCCCTCTTACAATATAGCTAGAAATACATCAATCACAAAGGCGGGGGAACAGATGAAAAAATCATTCGCACGACTATCTACGATGCTTTTGAGCGCCGTCATACTATTGTCGGCCTGCGGAGGAGGGAAAGCAGCCGACCAAGACAATGAGCCGGCAAGTGAACAAAAAGCTCTCACGGAGCTGACGGTCGTGCTTCCGGTGGCAGGCTCCATACCGAAGGATATGCAGCAAGTGGAGGACGCCATCAACAAGATCGCGGCCGAGAAAATACAGGCCAAGGTCAAATTTGAGCATATTTCTGTCGGAGACTGGGAGCAGCAAACGAATCTGATGTTTGCAAGCGGTGAGAAAATGGATCTGCTGTACTTATCCGGTTATAACTTCAGCAACATCGTTGCGAAAGGTCAGCTGAAGCCTCTGGATCAATTGCTTGAGCAGCATGGTCAGGGGATCGCCGACGCCTTGGGTAAAGATTATTTGCAAGCTACGCGCATCGGAGGCGAGATATATGGAACGCCGACGGTACGGGATTTGGCGGCCAGCTATGGGCTGACCATGAGCAAAGACTTGGTTGATAAATACAAGATCGATGTTGCCTCGATCAAGACGCTTGATGACGTGGAGGCCGTGCTGCGGAAGGTAAAGGAAGGAGAGGGTCCTACCATGACACCGCTGGTTACCGGTGCAGCGGGGCAATCCTTCCGAGAGAATTATGTCAACTACGATAGTCTGAACGACACGATCGGTGTTCTTCCGAGCTATGACAATGGCCTCAAGATTGTCAATTATTACGAGACGAAGGAATATGCCGACTTTGTCAACAAGATTCGCGGCTGGTATCAGGACGGGCTGATTCCACAGGATATGGCTACAACGCAGGCAACGCGGTTTGACATGATCAAGGCAGGCAAAGCCTTTGCCTATATGGCTATGCAAAAACCCGGCTTTGCGGAGAGCGAGAAGAAGCTGTCCGGGCTTGAGCTGGTCACTGCAGAACTCGTACCTCCTGTAGCTACGACGAGCACGGTAACGGGCGCGATGTGGGGCATTCCGGTCAATTCCGAAACTCCTGAGAAAGCGATGGAATTTTTAAATCTGATGTACACCGACAAGGATATCGTGAACCTGTATGACTGGGGGATCGAAGGCACCCATTATGTAAAGGTGGACGGCTTTGACAATGTGATCGATTATCCGGAGGGTGTTGATTACAACTCGGTGGGTTATAAAATGCCGCTTGGCTGGCTGTTCGGGAATCAGTTCTTGTCTTATGTCATAAATGGCGACGATCCGGAAATTTGGTCCAAGATGGATGAATTCAACAAGAGCTCCAAGCGCTCCAAAGCGATGGGCTTCCTGTTTGATGCTTCTCCGGTGAAGACCGAGTATGCAGCCGTAAGCAACGTCATTACGCAATATAAAATGCCGCTGGAGACGGGCAGCGTCGATCCGGAACAAATTTTGCCGGAGTTCATCTCCAAATTGAAATCGGCCGGAATCGATAAGATTATTGCGGAGAAACAGAAGCAATTGGATGAATGGGCTAAAACCAACGGCGTGAAGTAAAACATCATGTGAACAGTCACGGGTTACCCCGTGACTGTTTCTGATTTGTATAGTGAAAGGAAATGTTTAAAGTTTAAGCTCATCGATCAAGTGAAGCATGAACGGCAGGCTGCACAAGGCTATATCCTTGGCAGCCTGCTTTTTTCTTGTTGACATAGCGCTTCCAAGGGAATTGGGATGATCCAGCGCGTTTTCTGTCCTAGGTTCTACTCTACTGGCGCTGAAGTCGGGAAAGCACAAATGTGAAGTCGTTTAAGCGGTAGTGGCCCGTGTGCTTGCTCTTTAAAATGAAGATATAGATTCGGCTATAAAGCCGCAAAGGGGGGAAGTGCGGTGACAAGTACAACACGCCGTAAGGGACGGAGATCCCTTCGGAAGTACGTTCCGCTATACATCATGATGTTGCCGGGGCTTATCTACCTGCTCATCAACAATTATTTGCCGCTGTTCGGTCTAAGCATCGCTTTTAAAGACGTGAACTACAGCAAAGGGATATGGGACAGTGACTGGATCGGCTTCAAAAACTTTGAGTATCTGTTCAAAACGGATGATGCATTTATCATTACGCGTAACACGATTCTTTACAATGCTGCGTTTATCGTTCTCGGCTTGATCGTTTCGGTTGGTGTCGCGATATTGCTGAACGAGATCCGAAACAAAGTGGCATCACGCTTTTATCAAAGCGTCATCATTCTGCCGTTCCTTATCTCCATCATTATCGTCAGCTACCTGGTTTACGCCATGTTCAGCGTGAATACGGGAATGGTGAACAAGACGCTGCTTCCGGCACTTGGGCTGGATCCTATCTCATGGTATACGGAGCCGAAATATTGGCCCTTCATTCTGACGGTCGTGCATATTTGGAAGGCAGCGGGGTATTCCTGCATCGTTTATTTGGCAGCCATCATCGGCATCGATCCCGAATACTACGAGGCTGCAAAGCTGGACGGGGCCTCCAAATGGATGCAGATCCGCAAGATCACGCTTCCGATGATTACGCCGGTGATCACCATTCTGACTCTGCTCGGTATCGGGCGCATCTTCTATTCGGATTTCGGATTGTTCTACCAGGTGCCGATGGATTCCGGCGCACTGTTCTCGACCACCAATGTGATAGACACCTATGTATTCCGCGGGTTGATGCAGCTCGGTGATGTCGGTATGTCTTCGGCGGCAGGATTCTATCAGTCGCTGGTCGGCTTCGTTCTCGTGCTGGTCTCCAATTATGTCGTGCGGAAAATTGATAAAAACAATGCTTTGTTCTAAGGAGCGAACCATATGAAAAACGAATCTCGCGGTCTGCAATGGGCAGCGCACATTATCATGATTGTTTTTTCCCTGGCGTGCATTCTTCCGTTCATCCTGCTGTTCATCTCATCGATCACGGACGATCACACAATTGCCGTGGAGGGCTATTCCTTCTTCCCCTCCAAGCTCAGCCTGGGCGCATATGAATATCTATGGAGAGAATCGGCACAGATCTTCCATGCGTACGGGATCACGATCCTGATCACAGTGATCGGCACGAGCGCAAGTCTTGTCATCACTTCGCTGCTGGCCTATCCGCTATCCCGCAAGGATCTTCCCGGCGGCGTCGTGCTGTCGTTCATCGTGTTCTTCACGCTGCTGTTTAACGGGGGACTGGTTCCGACCTATCTGGTCTATACCCAGCTGTTCGATATGAAAAACACGCTGCTAGCTCTGTTGATCCCCTGGCTGCTCATGAATGGCTTCAATGTGCTGCTGATGCGGACCTTCTTTGCCACCACGATCCCTTCGGCGGTGCTGGAATCGGCCAGCATGGACGGTGCCGGGGAGTTCAGAATGTATTACAAGATCATTCTGCCGCTGTCGCTGCCGATTATGGCAACGGTCGGCATGTTCCAAGGGCTGGCATACTGGAACGACTGGAATAACGGATTGGTCTTTGTAACGGATCCGGAGCTGTTCAGCCTGCAAAATCTTCTGAACCGGATCATGAGCGATATCCAGTATTTGACCCGCAACAGCAGCATGAATTCAGGGAATGCACTGGAGCAGCTACCAAGCGAGACATTCCGGATGGCCGTGGCCGTCATTGGCGTCCTGCCGATCCTCGTCGCCTATCCGTTCTTCCAGAAATACTTTGTTAAAGGCATGACGATCGGTGCGGTAAAGGGCTAAACCAGAACGTATAAAACAAGATGACCAAGGACAGGAGTGAAGTCGAAATGATAGGAAATTGGCATTGCATCATCGACAAACCGCGAATGAAAATACAGTTTAAAATCAGCAAAAAAGCAGACTACACCCTCGATGCCGTCATGGAGCCCCTTCCGGTTCCGCTCTCATTCCCCGACGTTACGGTGCAGGGCAGCCAACTACGGGGACTGGGTAAAGTGTTTTGGAAGCCGGATGAGGATCTTTCCGTCCAGCTGTCGTTCGACGGGGACTCGTTCACCGGCGAGCTCCGCATCCCCTCGTTCGGGAGCTTCCCCCTTCAAGGTGAAAGGGGGCGGGGGCCCTATCTAGCGCAATCCTTGCTGGAGGAAGCAGCGGTGCATCGAAAGAGCGGGGTACGGGAGCGTACGGACGAAGAGATTGCAGAGGCTGTAGAAGCGTTGCTTGCCGACATGTCGCTGGAGGAGAAGGTTGGTCAAATGTGCCAGTGCCAGGCCTCCAATTTCTCCTTCGGGAATGCCGTGGAATCCGACCCGCCCGAGAAGCTGATTGCTGAGGGCAGGGCAGGGTCGGTACTGGGAGCCTTTGACATTACAAGAGTATTCGAATTGCAGAGAATAGCCGTCGAGCAATCGCCGCACGGCATCCCGCTGCTGTTTCATGCGGACGTCATCCACGGCTCGCAGACCATTTTCCCAATTCCGCTGGCATGGTCCTGCAGCTGGGACATGGAAGCGATCCAAGAAGCGTGCGCGATCGCCGCTAAGGAGGCCAGCGCTTCCGGAACGATATTCAATCACGGCCCGATGATCGACATTACCCGTGATGCCCGGTGGGGCAGGGTATCGGAAGGGACGGGCGAGGATCCGTTTTTAGGGGCGTTAATTGCCAAAGCTCAAGTTGCAGGGTACCAAGGAGCGTCTCTGCATAACGAAGAGACGCTGGTCGCCTGCCTGAAGCACTTCATTGCCTATGGTGCAGCAGAAGCCGGCAGGGATTATAACAGTGTGGACATCTCGGAGGGCACGCTGCGAAACGTGTACCTTCCGCCGTTTAAGGCTGCACTGAAAGCGGGAGCCGGCTCGGTGATGAATGCCTTTAATATTTATCAGGGCGTCCCGGTTGCGGCTAATATGTTCGTCCTGAAAGAGCTGCTGCGGGAAGAGCTGGGCTTTGACGGAATCCTGATTTCCGATTACGGCTCTGTTGACGAGATTCGGATTCACGGACACGCGAAGGATACGAAGGAGGCTGCGCTAAAAGCAGTTCATGCCACGATGGACATCGAAATGGTGACGCGCGCTTTCGATTATTTGCCTACGCTGGTCAGGGAAGGTAAGGTGAGCGAACGGCAAATCGATGATGCTGTTCGCCGCATTTTATACGTGAAGTACAAAACTGGTATAATGGACGACCCATATCGATATATTCGCCCTGAGAAAGAAATCGAATATCACTTTAACAAAGCGCATCTGCAGGCGAGTTTGGAGTTGGCGCGCAAATCGGCCGTTCTGCTCAAGAATGACGGCGTGCTCCCGCTGGCAAAGGATGCCGGCAAAATCGCGCTGATAGGTCCGTTTGCCGATAGCAAGGACCTGCTCGGACCGTGGCAGTTCTCCCGGTACGGCCATGAAACGGTGACCCTGTACGAAGGGCTGCTGGAGAAGGGCATCCCTGCAGAACGCCTCCTCTACGCTCAAGGCAGCGGCGTGAATAAAGCGATTGACGGCGGAATCGAGGCTGCAATCTTGCAGGCGAGAGAGGCCGATATCGTCGTTCTGGCGCTGGGTGAGAGCAGCGATATGTCGGGTGAAGCCGCTTCCCGCATGGATGTCGTCATTCCCGAGGCGCAGCAGCGGCTGGCGGAAGCCGTGATCGCGGAAGGCAAACCGACGGTTCTTGTCCTGACGAACGGACGTCCGCTGGTCCTGGACTGGTATGACCGGCATGTCGATGCCATTCTGGAAACCTGGTTCTTAGGCTCGCAGGCAGGTCACGCGATCGCAGACGTGTTGACAGGAGATTACAACCCGTCAGGGAAGCTGACGATGAGCTTTCCTGCCCGCATCGGGCAGGTGCCGGTATACTACAACAGCTTTAACACCGGCAGACCGGTAACTGATACGAATGGAAAGGATAAATTCATATCCAAATACTTGGACGGACCGAATGACCCGTTATATCCATTCGGATATGGGCTGAGTTATACGACTTTTGATATCTCGGGGATTACCCTGGACCGACGCGAAATGACGGCGGACGATACGATTACGGTAACGGTGAAAGTGACGAATACGGGCGGTGTTTCCGGGGAGGAAACCGTTCAGATGTACATTCAGGACTGCTGCGGGAGTATTGTAAGACCGGTTAAAGAGCTGAAGGGCTTCCGGACAGTATGGCTGGAACCGGGAGAGGGCCAGGAGGTTACGTTTACGATTAAAGTCGAGGCATTGACGTTCTGGTCGCCGGCTTCCGGCTACGCGGCTGAGCCCGGCACATTCAAGGTGTACATCGGTTCCAGCAGCCGGGATCTATCGGATGGGATAGAGTTTGAATTGCTGGATGAAATGAATCATAACGGGGAGGAATTGAATTGACCGATCAGCGGGATTTGAAAGCACTGGTTTCGCAGATGACCTTGGAGGAGAAGGCGAGTCTTTGCTCGGGCCTGGATAACTGGCATACGAAAGGGGGGGAGAGACTGGGGATTCCATCCGTCATGGTGACGGACGGACCGCACGGTCTGCGTAAGCAGCGCGCATCGTCCGACCATCTGGGCTTGTTCGACAGCGTGCCTGCAACATGTTTTCCGTCGGCGGCGGGCGTAGCGAGCTCATGGAACCGTGATTTGATCTACCGGATGGGCGAAGCGCTCGGCAGAGAATGCCAGGCGGAGAACGTAGCCGTATTGCTGGGGCCTGGAGCTAATATCAAGCGTTCTCCCTTATGCGGGCGCAACTTTGAGTATTTCTCTGAAGATCCTTACTTATCAACCGAGATGGCGACCCATCATATCCAAGGGGTACAGAGTCAGGGGGTAGGGACCTCGCTCAAGCATTTCGCGGCCAACAACCAGGAGCATCGGCGGATGACGTCGGACTCTGTGGTCGACGAGCGGACGCTGCGTGAAATTTATTTGGCCAGTTTTGAAGGCGCCGTCAAGCAAGCACAGCCGTGGACGGTGATGTGCTCCTACAATAAAGTGAACGGGGAATTTGCTTCCGAGAATGAGACGCTGCTGACCGATATTTTGAAAAACGAATGGGGCCATGAAGGCTTTGTCATTTCGGATTGGGGTGCGGTTAATGAGCGGGCCAAGGCGCTCGCGGCCGGAATGGAGCTGGAGATGCCGTCAAGTCACGGCGAGGGGGATGCAAAAATTGTAGAGGCCGTAAGAAACGGCCAGCTGCCCGAATCCAAGCTGGACGCTGCGGTGGAGCGTCTGCTTGCCGTGATCTTCAAGGCCGTAAATCAGCGAAAGCCTGATGCGGCCTTCGATCAGGCGGAGCATCACCGTCTGACTCGCGAGGTGGCTCAAGAGAGTATGGTGCTGCTTAAAAATGAAGGCGGACTGCTGCCTTTGGCCCGAAGCGGCCGCATTGCCGTCATCGGCGAATTAGCTAAAGAGCCGCGCTATCAGGGCAGTGGCAGCTCCAAGATTCGTCCGACCCGGCTGGACGATATCTTAGAGGAATTAGAGGCATCGGCCGGCGATGCGAAGGTCCATTACGCCCCCGGCTATAAACTGAACGAAGAGGACATTGACCCGCAGCTGCTTCAGGAAGCGATTGCCCTCGCATCCGAGGCTACCGTTGCCGTTGTTTTTGCCGGGTTGCCAAACCGTTATGAATCGGAAGGCTTCGACCGGAAGCATCTGCGGATTCCGCCGAATCAGATCGCTCTGATCGAAGCGGTAGCGAAGGTGCAGCCGAATCTGGCAGTGGTGCTCAGCAACGGCGCACCGGTGGAAATGCCGTGGCTTGGAGAAGCCAAGGCGGTGCTGGAAGCGTATCTTGGCGGACAGGCGCTTGGCGGAGCAATAGCCGACATTCTATTCGGTGACGCGAATCCGTCCGGAAAGCTGGCCGAGACGTTCCCGGTTAAGCTAAGCGACAATCCCTCGTACTTGTTTTTTCCCGGGGAAGGCGACCGTGTCGAATACCGCGAAGGTTTGTTTGTCGGGTACCGCTATTATGATTCGAAAAAGCTGGCTCCCCTGTTTCCTTTCGGTCACGGGCTGAGCTATACCAGATTCGAATACTCCAATCTGACCGTGGATAAGAAGCGGCTAAAAGATAATGAGAAGCTCACCGTTTCCGTCGATGTGATGAATACGGGAGCCCGACCTGGCAAGGAGATCGTTCAGCTCTATGTTCATGATATGGAGAGCAGCGTGATTCGGCCTGAACAGGAGCTGAAGGGCTTTGACAAGGTGGAATTGGCTCCGGGGGAAGCCAAGACCATTACGTTCGAGTTGGATCACAGAAGCTTCGCCTATTATGACGTTGAGCTGAAGGACTGGGTCGTCGAGAGCGGCGAATTTGAACTTCGAATCGGCAAGTCCTCCCGGGACATCGTGCTTACGGAGATCGTTGAGGTGCAGTCCACAACGGTGCGGGAGATTGTATTCCATCGCAACTCCACCGTATCGGATTTGAAAATGACCGTCAAAGGCGCGGCTTTTGTAGAGGATTTTATCGGCAAGCTCCCGTTTGCATCAGCGATTGAAGACAGTTCCCATGCGGAAATGTTTCGGGCGTTCCTGGACGCCATGCCATTGCGCGGCTTGTTGTCGTTCAGCGGCGGCAAAACGACAGAGAAGCAGCTGAGTGACTTGATTGACTATTTGAATAACTGACTGGAATGAGTCGCTAAGAATAGCTGATTCAAACATTACCACAATCATGATATGAAAAAATTTTTCATGTGTCGGATCAGGGAAAGGAAGTGTCTATTCAATGAAACAGGAGCAACCCATGCCGTTGTATCCACGGCCGCGACTTGTGAAATGGCTGGGTGGAGAGAAGAACTGGTCGGGCAGCGTTTCGTATGAAATTCAGGAAAGAGAAGTCCCAGCCGTGGAGCAGGTGAGACTGAAAACTCGATTGGAGCAGGCGTTGTCTGGTTCTTTTCGGGATGATCCTTCAACAGATTCGTCCATTCCGATATCGGTCTCTTTACAGGAGAGGCTGCATCCGGAAGGCTATGTCTTACAATGGGATGAAGCAGGTCTCCATATCGAATACAGTCAACCGGCCGGGTTGAATTATGCAGTGGTTACCTTGGAGCAGCTACTCTCTCGCCAAGGCCTTACTTGGAGTTGCTTCCGAATAGAAGATGAGCCCGATTACCCGGTACGCGGCTTAATGCTGGATATCGGACGGAGCAAAATTCCGAAGCTGACCGAGCTGTTCCAGCTGCTAGACCAGATGGAGAGTTTAAAGCTGAATCATCTGCAGCTGTATATGGAGGGATACTGCTTCGAATATACGCAGCATAAGACGGCGTTCCCTGAAAGCACGCCAATGACTGCGGAAGATTTCCGGAGATTGGACGCATACGCCGCAAGCCGATTTATCGATCTGGTGCCGAATCAGAATTGTCTGGGCCACATGGGAGATTGGCTCAGTAAACCGGCATACCGTGACCTTGCGGAGCATCCGGATGGAATGCCGATTGATGGTCCGTATCCATTGACATTCCCTCCCACCACCTTGAATCCTGTGGACCCGCGTTCTCTAGATTTGATCCGGGGGATGTTCGACGAATTGCTGCCCGCGTTCACATCCGATTGGGTGAACATCAATATGGATGAGCCGTTTGGTCTTGGATCCGGCAAAAGCAAGGAGCGCTGCGATGCGATCGGATTGGGCCCGCTGTATATGGAGTATGCAGAGGGCGTGACGGATATCGTTCGAAGCCACGGAAAGAAAGCGATGATGTGGGGAGATGTATTGACCCGCCATCCGGAAGTGGCCGAACGGATCCCGGACGATGTGACGATCCTCGACTGGAATTATGACAGCAGCATTTCTTTTGCTGAGCACTGCAGCATGCTGCAAAAGCACGGAATATCGTATTTCGTCTGTCCGGGTACCAGCTCTTGGTCCTCCCTGTCCGGGCGGACCGACAATATGCTGGACAATATCGCGGACGCAGCGGTCCAAGGTCAGAAATACGGAGCCGGAGGACTTATCGTGACCGACTGGGGAGATAACGGACATTGGCAGGTTCCGGTCATCAGCTATCCAGGGTATGCGTATGCAGCGGGGTTAAGCTGGTGCACGGAAGGCAACCTGCATCGGGAAGATGAACTGAAGAGCTATCTGTCGGAGTACGTATTTAAAGACGCCAGCGGTGAGATCGGGCATTTCCTGATGGAATTGGGACGATACTACCATTTGGAGAACAGCTCGCTTGATAACGGCACCTATCTGAGTGCTTTGCTGACCCGCGGATTAAAGAGCCGGGAGCAGCTGGAGAAAGAACTTAGCTTGTTTTTGCGGATATTTGCAGAGCTTAACGGCACGACAGTCGATTCGTTTCAGCTGAATTTTCAATATCATGACATGCTGGCGTGGCTGAAGAAGCGTAAAGAACAGCTGGGAAGAGTTGATCTTCAAGTTCGCGATGCCGACGTCATTACAGACGAACTGCGTAATACCCTGCGATTGATTGAACAGGCAGTTGGCATTCACCGATATATGTGCCGGATCGATATGTCTGATGCACAAGATGAGGTCAATTGCATCATTGATCTGGAATCTCAGCTCAAGCTGGTTATTGAAGAATTTAATCGATTATGGCGGATCCGCAATAAGGAAGGCGGTCTTACAACCAGCACCCGAGCGATGTATAGGCTGCTTGAACAATACGAAGGGATTCGGCAAACTCAAGAATAAGTTTTAGAGCAGCAGACCTCAACACATTCAAACGCCAATAATTGAAAGAGGTAGTCTGGAGTCATGTTTGGTGAGTTACAGGAGAAAATTTCATTTCTACGAGGATATACTCATAGCATTTAAAGTCGCGATAATGGTCATAACCCTGTCAAGTAGACAGTACAAAAAAGACATGATTTATGCTGCGACCGTTTCCCGGTATTCTACCGGGGAACGGTCGTTTAATTTTTTCTGGAATCGGTTCTGGTTATAGAACAGAATGTATTCATTCACTTGCTGTT
>NZ_JBNDYG010000019.1:0-87393 GCF_049893405.1 Paenibacillus sp. Dod16 | reverse complement strand
CTACAACCAGAACCGATTCCAGAAAAAATTAAACGACCGTTCCCCGGTAGAATACCGGGAAACGGCCGCAGCTTAAATCATGTCTTTTTTGTACTGTCTACTTGACAGGGTTATGACCATAATGGCGACTTTTCTGCACTTATATCATTTTGTCATTTGCATTCATATTTATAATAATTTTGTACATGCACTCCCTCAAATCCAACCGACTCATATAATCTCAAAGCATGGTCGTTTCTCGTTTCGACTTCTAAGTGTACCGTATAACCGGCAGAGCTTTGCTCTTTAACGACTTGGCGAAGCGCTTTTCTGCCTATGCCTCTGCCCTGATATTCCGGCAAAATGGAGAAACCATAAATCCACGCCTGCCCCTCTTCACGGCTCACCCGAAGTTTTCCAACCGTTTCTTCGTTCACGTCAATCATGAGCATATCCGCATGATCCGCAAAACGGTGGTTTTCCATCGCTCTGGCGTCATCCTCGTCCAATCCGAACGCCGTTACGGATAAATGAACGCTCATTTCGAAATCCTCTTCGGTTGCCTGTCTCAGAAGAATATCGTCCGTGTCCTCCAGAGGTGTATGCCGCCATTCCATTTGATGCTCCGAGAATGCATATTCAGCACCTTGTTTATTCAAAAAGAATACTGCCGCATCGGATCCCGCAGGCGCGTTCAGCAAGATTTTCTTGTATCCATTTGATTTTACATATTCCATTGCCAGGTGAAACAACCGCCCAAAATGTCCTTTTCGACGTTCACTTGGCTTTACCATGCCGCATACCTCGACAGTAGAACCAAACGCATACAGACCTAAAAATGCTATAAGTTCGCCATTCTCATTATAATGAAAATAATCGAACGGCTCCGTTTTGCGTTCTCTAAGCATGTCCCAGTTAAGCTTCAGTTGTACATGATCATGAATTTCACACTCTTTTTGCAATTGTTCAATCTCTTGTAGTTGCTGTGTCGTTAACATATTTCCTCCTTTCACCTGTCGCATCAATAAACTCAGTTATATATATTCGAACACTAGCCGGGAGACAACATATTTGTCTGCTGAGTTCTACTTTATCATACTTACATGATGAGGGGGCGTTGACACCCACAGAAAAAAGAACTTGTGGCTAAATGCCAACAAGTCCTTCTTTTATTCAACACTCGTTAATCCACGCCTTTTTATTTTACCTCGATGGCGCGCCAAATCACGGTAATCGCTTCAGCACGGCTAGCATGAGATTGGGGTTTCAACATGTTGTTGGGATAACCCTTCATGATTCCATAATCTACTGCAATCATCATCGCTTTCCGTGCCCAAGGTCAATGTGTAATTCGCCGACAGATCCATTGCCATCAGTTGCAGCTGATGCGAGTTCCCAATGGCGGCCGCCCATTCGGAGCGAAGGAATGTTGATAAAACCCGAAATTCGGATTTTTGTCAACAGGTTAAGTGAGCTGTGTTGGCAAAATCGATTAATGTAAAGCGACCATTACAACACCTGATATGAGTTATAGAACATTCTGGGACCAGATTACTTTGTGAAATGATAAAGTTCGGGTGTTTATGGTTCAACTCTTCCTCGGTAAACTCGTTTACCATAAAGTCTGTGATCAAACCGCCATGAGTCACAATAACAATGGTTTCGTATGGATGTTGATGGGACAGCTCTAATAAGCAGGAAGTCAACCGCTCACCGGCTCTTTTTGCGGAATCTCCAACTGGAGGCATATAGTCTCGTTCCTTGGTGCAGCGATTCCACATCTCAACAAACTCCTCAAACGTTTGACCAGGCGAGTCTCCCCAATTCGCACGTTCCCGTAAGCGACTGTCCTCTGATACGGTTATATGAATTGCTTCAGCCACAATCTGAGCGGTCTGCGTTGCTCTATTCAGCGGGCTGCTAATCATTTTATCAATGGACATTTTACTAAAATGTTTTGCCGTTTTACGAGCCTGCTTTATTCCTTTGGGTGAAATGGAAACATCTCCAACTCGCTTTTCTTTCTCAGCATGTCTGACAAGGAAAAACTCTGTGCTCATATCTTCATTCCTTTCATACATCCATCAATTAGATAATCGTTAAATTAAACGAATATCTAATTAGATATTACATCGTTTTGGATTATATGGAAAGACACAACGCCGCAGTTAACGGATAATAAACAAAAAAAACCGCCAAATTGGCGGCTCGGCCTTGCTGCATGTGTTTTTGTTATTGACTTTGATTCGTTTCGTTTGGCCAGATCTCAGCTGCTTGTTTACGTCCATGCTAACGCATTCTGTGCAGCTTGTTCTCCATCATATTATAGAGTCATGGCGTGTCCATACTTCGCCAGGAACGCTTCCTTCGCTTTGTAATCCTTCATTACGCTGCCAACAAGTCGCCAGAAAGAGCGATCATGATTCATGTGAATGAGATGGCAGAGCTCATGAATGACCACATAGTCAATGACCTCACGGGGCGCCATCGCAAGACGGTAATTGAAGGTGAGATGTTTGGAAGAGCTGCAGCTGCCCCACTTCGTTCGCGACTCCTCAATGGTGAAGGATTTAGGCGAGACTTTCAGCTGCTTCTGATAGATCTTAATCCTCTCCCCGATCACCTTCTTGCAGCTGGCAAAGTAGAACTTCTTCAGCTCATGTTGGAGCGCATCTTCCGTCAGCCCATGGGTCTCAATTAACTCATCAAGCGAATAATATTGGCCAAGATGCAGAAACTTGCCACTCTCTTCGTATGCTTTCACCTTCGGAGCATTTCGAGCGGACTCAATCGCTTGCAGTTGTTTCAAAATTTTATCCCCATACTGCCTTACGGCCTTTATCACGACATCATCACCTGTATGATTCGGCGCCTTCACCGTAACCAGACCTGAAGGATCGATATGGATGGACATCTTTTGGCGGGGGCCGTATTCTACATGACATTCTATTTGTTGTTGTCCTAGTTCAATTTTCATATATTCAGCTTCGTTTCTATAAGGATGTATCTCCATTGTATCAGAATAGAACCGAATCCTCCTCTATTGGGTGGTAGGATTTACGGAAAATTCCGCTGGAGAAAATCGATCTGATCGGATATGATCCGCTCCATTCAAGATATGGGATAGTGTTGCGGTTGGTTTCCGGCCTATGATCAGCTGCTGCCCATCCGTATACCCCTCCTCACGTCCATCGAGCTCTTGTATGAGCACAGAGCGCCAATATCTGATGCGATCTTGACGATCTTCATCCGCAATCGCATTATGCAGTTCTAGCGGATCAAGAACCAGGTCAAAAAATTGCTCCTCACCCGTTTGGGAGAACCAAATGTACTTTTCCTTCCCATCGGTCACCCAGTGATTGGACTGCACCCCTTGTGCATGCTCGCCATGCAGATGATGACGCCAAGTCTGAGTGCTTAGCCCTTCTTCCTTTCCTGCCGAGGCAAGTCTCCAGATACTTTCTCCTTCGACCGTATCCGGTATAGGCACGCCAGCCGCCTCCAGCAGCGAAGGCATAATATCCCGCATTTCCACCACTTGATCCGCCACCATGCCGCGCTGCAAGCCTAATCGGTTGCCCGGATCGTTGACGATAAACGGCACATGGGTGCTTCCTTCATACGGAAGAGACTTCCGGAATAAATGGTGGTCTCCAAGCAGCTCACCATGGTCCGATGTAAACAGAATCACGGTATTCTGCAGCTCGCCATATTCATTCAACGATTGCAAGAAGCGGCCAATTTGGTGATCAAGATGCGTAATGAGGGCGTAATAGGCAGCCATCGCTTTACGCAAGCGGCTTTTCGGTACCAGTCCCCGCCCTGTGATAGGGGAGTACCCTTCCAGATTGGGGTCCTCCGTCTGCGCCCAATCACCAACCGGCGGCTCCGGAATATCGGCATCCTCATACAGATCCAGATACGCCTGCGGGGGATCGAACGGTGGATGGGGCCTGACAAAAGACATCCACAGGAAGAATGGCTTTCCGGGATCCCGGCGACGCAGAAAATCAATAGACTGTGTTACCACCCAATTCGTCGGATGCTGCATTTCTGCCAAATGCCAAGGACGGGCGACGGTCGATGCGTTGCAATCCAGACCGAGATCAAGCATATCCGCGCCGGGCACTCTCTCACGAAGCCATGGCAAATAATCATCGACTTGATCGTAATGCTCCTGCATCGGAATACTATGGTAATTACGGTTGTGATGCAGATAACCGTCGTGGAGCATGACATTGTGGAACCCCATCAGATTTCGTGCGGGGTAGACGTGCATTTTTCCGATACACTGTGTATGATAACCGGCACCGGCCAGTTCCCCCGGCAGCGTTCTCTTGTACTCCCATGGCACACAGTCCTGGTAGCCGACCCGGCCATGTGCCCGCTGTGATTGCCCGGTGAATATGGCTGCCCTTGCAGGCACACAGGTCGGTGTGGCTGAATATGCACGGCTAAACCGCACACCAGTCCTCGCAAGCTCGTCCAGATTAGGCGTCTCGACGACAGGATGACCCGCTATGCTGAGACAATCAAAGCGCATCTGATCGACTGTAATGAGCAGAACATTCGGCCTTCCCAGATTTTGACTCGAATTCATCACTTTTCCCCCTTCAACTACACCCCGCGCTTTCTTGGTTTTGGTCAACTCCACTTTATCGGGACGGCACCCACTGACTAATAACGCATTGCAGTTTCCCATCAACGAGATGATCTATTGAAAGTATTCGTCCGAATTCATTCAATTCCTTTTATTAAATTCCTATGTCCCTGTTGAAGAAATTGTTGATGAGGATCACCTTATAAGTGAAAAAGAGCCGCAATTTTGCGGCTCCTTTCATTTTGATGCTGGCAAACTGCTCCAAAATCCATTGAAACTAATCGCATCTTATTGCGGCGTACTGGGGGCGTCCGATTATCTTCATAGTTCGCGGGCTACCCTGCTTAGTTCCTGAGGCACCTCATTAGCATGCATTGCTAGACAAGCTTTCGATCAGATGCATGGCTTACGTTACTATTCTTCAACCCGTGACTCTCGGCTTTGTCGGATCGCAGTTCGGATTCTGTATTTCACCCAGGGCAGCCAACTTGGACAAATAGTAGCACTCTTCACGATACATATGATCTGGCATCAGCGGATTAATCCGGTCCAGCACCTCCCCGCGCAGTTCAAATTCTTCGAGTTCTGCCAAAAAGTGCATGAACACCCTCATTTCCAGATCTATATCAGCGTGGAATTTACGCATAGCAGGAAAATCCTTTAAATGGGTCCTTAAATAACCCGTCATTTCTACCGCCTTTAGATAAAAGCCTTCAAAATCTTTTTGAAACGCCATGCTTTTTGCAATTAACGGCTTTTCAGCAAAATCAAGATCGGCCGCCAGGCTTGCTGCATGACCAAATGCATCCTGGAGCCAAACCATATCATAGTGCAAGGGATGAAACAGAGGTACGCCCTTACCTTCTTGTAACGCCTGTAATATCCGCAGGTATTCCTCCAATTCATTTACCATATGATTGACAAAGGAAGGTGTCAGAAGAAAATCAATTTTGCCTGCAAGCTGTCGTTCCAGCAATTTCAGCTTGAACTCGCGCAGTTCATAAGTGGCTTTATAGGCATCCTTCGTCAGTTTCTCGATGAATGTGGAGGCATCGGGTCGCCGCGACTCCCCAAGCAGCATATCAAATCTAGCCATTAAGGACTCTGCTGTAGCGATATCCCCTTTTTCCTTGGGGGAAAGTGCGGTAAAAATAAAACGACAGTGGTCGCCAAGAATCTGTAGCCAAAACCGGTGCTCATACAAGGGATCACTCATTGATCTTGCCCCTCCCAATAGCGTTATTCTCAGAAAATATATGCTGCTGACAGCGGAGTAGAACGCGGAAGGGATAATCAAACCATAATCGCGGCTCGAGCATCATTCACGACAAAATACGGGATAGAAAGTGTTCCGTTGTTAGCCACACGCCGCCTTACGACTGCATTTCGTTTTCGATCCGTTTCATAAAGTCTTCAGCCGCGCTGTATCCGAGTTGTTTCAGGTACCAATTGTTGGCCGCCGCCTCGATCAGACTGGCGACGTCGCGTCCCGGCTGAAGCTGAACCTCGATATGCGGAATTTGAATGCCTAAATACTCTGTAAACTGAGGCACCGCCTCCAGCTCGTTGTTTAGGGAATTTTCACGCCAAGGCGACAGCTCAATATCGAGCACGATTCGTGTTTCGTCCTGAAATGCCGTGCGCCCGTATTGACGAACGACATTGATCAGACCGATGCTTCGCAGCGCCAGAAACTCGCGGGTTGTCTCATTGTGTGTGCCAAGAAGAGTCGAAGGGCCCAGCTTTTTAAGCACAACTATATCGTCTGCCACAAACCGGTGACCTCGTCTGATCAAGGTGTGAGCTGTCTCGCTTTTGCCAATCCCGGATTTACCCCGAAGCAGGATTCCTATGCCCGATACATTCACACATACCGCATGGATTGACATCTCCGGTGCCAATGTCTTCACCAAATAACTGTCCAACTTGGCGATAAATTCCGTAGTCGTCTCTGTTGTCCGCAATAACGGTATGCCCTCTTGGTTACAGAAAAGGGTCAGATAAGGAATCTCCTGCTGTCCTGACGTGACAATAAAGCACGGCGGATGATATTTGACGATATTCCCGATATGTAACTTGCGTTCTTCTATGGTAAGCGTCAGTAAATAGTTGATTTCCTTGCGCCCGAGCACCTGCACGCGCTCCATAGGAAAAAAATCGAAATACCCGACAAACTCCAGCCCCGGCCTGTGCGTCTGTGGACGGGTAATCATACGATCCATGCGATTGGCTCCTGCCAATACTTCCAAATGAAAAATTTCCGTAATACTTTGAACGGTGATCGACTTCATGTTGTTCTCCTCCTGCGATTGCAGTATGTATTCGGATATATTCAACGAACAACAAGTACTTTCCTGCCTATTTGCTTCCATACTATGAGACAGCGTCAATCTTCCCAGATCATCATCGATCAATAGCAGCTACGACTGTCTATATTCATGCGCCGTTAGTGATACATAAAAATACGAAAAGCCGCCTATTTGGCGACTCTTGTGAGTATATCATGTGATCCTTATCGTAGGCTTGCAGGGCATCATCTACAACAACTCAAAGGTAAGGTCAGGTGTGTCCTCTACCCCTACCTTCACAGGCTCTATGGATTGTCCACCATATCCCATTTCCAGCACGGCAACGATCCGTTCACCATCATGAACACCAAATCGACGGGTGCATGCTCTATCATAAATCCAGTCATTCATCGTCATTCGTACATGGAGCATGCGATCCTGAGCAAGCAGACGGAAATTTTGCATGAGGCAGCTTGCCGCTGCGTAATCCTCTTCTCTTTTATGCGGATCCTGATCTTCCTTAATGACCAATATCAGATACGCCGGAGCCTGATCCTGTAAATTAGATAGCACGTTTGTGTTGTCAGAACCGATAAATATAAACCGCCAAGGTTCCCGCATTCCGTCATTAGGAGCCCATACAGCAACATTCAACAATTCCAAAATATGATTCTCGGAAACGGGTCTAGCGCTATAACTCATCCAATGCCCCCTCCTCCGCTCGTTAATATCGTCCATTTCTTTTCTGCTTGTGTTCGTGCTCTGCCTCTAGGAGCCTTATCGAAATAACCCAAATGAAAAATACCAACCAGTCTCTCATTGGACTGCAGTTTCAACAGATCGAATAATTCCTTGCTTTGC
The DNA here is from genome assembly GCF_049893405.1 of Paenibacillus sp. Dod16. Lineage (NCBI taxonomy): Bacteria > Bacillati > Bacillota > Bacilli > Caryophanales > Paenibacillaceae > Paenibacillus > Paenibacillus sp. Dod16. The sequence goes on along the minus strand of NZ_JBNDYG010000019.1, from coordinate 79,665 downwards.
ATCATCGGTTCAGTGTCCCACAATGTACCGAGCCGACGTTGCCAGGCAAGAAGCTGAAAATTTTGCATGATCCCGCAGACCGCTGCATAATTCATATCACTTTTCCTTCTGTCCGCATCAGTAGAGGCAATAATAATGAGGTGGCCAGGTATATCGGTGACCCTCTTCCGAACGAAATCCCGAACCTTCTCCGGCAGCCATTTGACCAGCCTGTTCTTCACCAAGGGTTCCAGCATACTGGAAGCCAAACGTTCCTTCGCATCCGCCGTCCCCGCATAAACGCTTCGGAAGGCCACTTCCTCTCTGGAAGGGTAAAGCTGCCGTGCAGCGTAGAGTAAATCTATCACCAGCTCCTGGTCCACGGGGATGGAGTTAAACTTGCGGATGCTTCTTCGTTCTCTGATCGTCTTCATGAAATTCATGTTTTCACTCCCCAGCCATTGCACGCTTGAATCCCCCTCCAACTCTCCTCAAGGATCGCAACAGCGAACATATTCTTAATGATAAAAGTCAGCCAAATCTCCAAATAACCGCTTAATGAAGTCAAGTTCGGAATCGCTATATCTTTCCAAAAACTCGTTCATCCTCTCCTGCTCCTTGATATGGAACTCATCATGGATGGCAAAAAGCCTTTTTCCGGCCGCCGTTAGCCGAAAGTACACTTCTTTTTTGTTATCATTGAGCTGGGCCTTGCGCACCCACCCCGCCTTCAATAATTTATTGGTTATCTTCGAGGTATTCCCTTTGCTTAAGTTCATGGTCTCGGCAATGGAAGTGACATTAATCGGTTCTTGCTCCCCAATACACGCGATCGTATGCAGTTCCGTTATGTTTAGGGTGGATTCTATCTCTATTATTTTCCGGAGTTCTTCGATAAAAGAGCTGCTTAACCGGTTCTCATATTGTTCTTTTTGTTGCAGAAATTGAATAAAATTTTCATGGATAGCGTTTTTTATCATTTTGTTCGTGCTCATGATTATGCAAGCTCCTCGACTCATTGTTTTTTTCATTATAACCAAAGTTCGTTTCGCAAGAAACAATATGAGTATACAATAGAAGTTACACCCCGGAAAGAAAAGATATTTCTAGTCATCCAGCCATACTACGCCTCCTTTACTTTTGATTATTGTTTCACGAGAATAAATATAAACCCATAAATTAAGATTGTATTCAAATGAACTATCCAAATATTTATTCATAGGAAACAATTTAATATTAAGGTTATTTTGATTCGGTGTCAATTCCACCCATTCTACATAACTGCTTGAAACGCAACCGTATCTTTGCCTGCAGCTCGAGTTTATCCCTTATGCTTCCAATGAAGAAAAAAAGGCAGCTGCGCGGTCGCAGCTGCCTTTTGATTTGCAGAAATGGACTATTTGCTTGTTTTCAACGAGAGCGCAGGTCTCGTTAAGGAATACACGGCGCAAATTAGCGACACCATGACGATTCCTCCGCCTACCCAAGACGTACTCGCTACGGTACCTCCCTGCTCTAACACGAGGCCACCGATAGCAGATCCTAGTGCAATACCGATTTGCAGCGCGGAATTGTTAAAACTCTGCTGGATATCGGACGAGCCCGGATCCACTTGAATCAAATAATTCTGCAGCGGAGGAGCCAGACTCCAGCTTAATGCACCCCATACCATCATCACGACTAAAAATACGCCGATTGAGAATGTAGAGAACGGGAGTAGAAACAGCACCAGCATGAATGACGTAATGATGATTACAATGCTCTTGTTCGAGCCCAGCCGGTCGGCGAGGGCGCCTCCAAACGCCCCACCGCCGACTGCGGATAGTCCGAACAGGAAGTAACAGATGCTGATCCAGTACGGACTCAGCCCAAGCTCCGATTCAAGAAACGGCGTGAAGTATGCATAAATGGTGTAGTGCCCTGCAAGCATGAACAAGGTGGCGAGATGCGCTCCAGCGATTTTCGATTTGCCGAGCGCCTTGAGCTGAACGGATAACGGTGTGATATTTTCAGGCTTGATCCGATCCAGGAACATATAGATCAAGATCATGGAGCCAATCGACAGAATGCCGATACCGAGGAATAATATCCTCCATCCAAAAGCTTCACTGATCAAAATGCCGAGCGGTACGCCAAGCACCAATGACGAGCTGATCCCCATATAAATCACGCCTAATGCTTTCGCCCGATGTGCAGGCTCAACCACCTTGGCGGTAATGGTCAACGATAACACGATAATCAGCGCTGTGCTCATGGCGGTTAATATTCTGGCAGCCATTAACAGCGGAAAACTTGGCCTTAGATAAGCCAGCAAGTTACCGATGAAGAAAACGAATAAAGAAATCATATAGAGCCGTTTCCGCTCCACTCTTGCCGTCAGCGCAAGGAGAACCGGTCCAGCTACGGCATAGACCAGGGCGAACACGGTAATGAGCTGACCAGCCGCACCGAGTGAAATATGCAAGTCGTCCGCGATAAGCGGGAGTATTCCGCCAACAATAAGTTCAACCAGCCCGACGGATATCGTTGATATCGCTAGAATTAATACTTTTAGATTCATCTGGAATGGAATCCCCTTTCTTCGATGTCATATTTGCTTATAAACAACAAAAAATCCTGATTACAAAAAATGAGAAACATTTTCTGTAATCAGGATTTTACGGTTCCTGGTAGAGACCCTCAGACCATATTAATGAGGTTATACATGTAAATATGTTTATTCAGTTGCACAACAATCGTTGATTAATTTATCACATCCGTTACGAAATATCAAGATGCCAGGCAGGATTCCAGCAAATCTCCCATAAGTGCCCGTCCGGATCGAGAAAGTGGCCGGAGTAGCCCCCCCAGAATGTGTCTTGTGCCGGCACGGTTACCGTCGCACCCGCCCTGCTGGCTTGCTCCATCACCTCATCCACTTCTTCCTTGCTGCCGACGTTGTGACCGATGGTAAACTCCGAGGAACTCGGAGGAGATAGAGGAACATTCGCCTCAACTGACAGATCCTTGCGATTCCATATCGCCAGTTTCACGCCTGCTTGCAAGTCAAAAAATGCTACAGCCCCATGTTCAAATTCTGTCCCAATAATCCCTTCGGTAGATAGGCCGAGTCCATCACGGTAAAACTTCAATGACCGCTCCAGGTCATCAACGCCGATTGTAAGTACGGATATACGTGCCTTCATAATCGCGTTACCTCCTATGCATCATCATCGTTACCTCTTTTACATTTTCGCCGATGGCTCTATCAAAAGATTGTAAAAAACGGACAACGTGCGCCTACACGGCGAGAGTTCCATCATCGATCACTTCAAAGCCTGTTTCGGTGACATGCCATATAAACGCCTGAAGTTGTTAATAAAATGAGGTTGATCATAGTACCCGTAGCGGGCAGCGATATCAGTAAACCTTGTCGGCTTGGCCTGATGCAATTCCTGCAGCATGTTTTGAAAACGAATAATCTCCGTCATGACCTTCGGGCTGACGCCCAATTCCTTCTGAAATGTTCTTCTTATGTTTCTCTCACTATAATTAAGTTTTTCCGCCATGGCGCGAACCGTAATTCTCCCTTTAGCAGCGTACAGATACTGCATGCTGTTCTCTAGCAGCGGCTCGGAACGGACGTTGCTCCGGCCTAAGACGCCCATTAAGAATCTTTCAACCAATTCCATTCGGTGAGCGGAATCCAGAGCCGCGACCATTTCCTCGTTCAGCTGATTCACTTCCAGCCCCCATGCTTCCTCCAAGAATACAGGACCCTCACGGAAATCGGAAGCTGGATAATGTATGAATGGGCGGACGGTTTCCGCAAAAAAACGAATACCGAACAGTGACTGATCCTGCGTGAGTCTCATGGCTTCGTAAGATGACATCAGTCCGGTAATGAAGCCGGAGGTTGAAGCATCCCGTGCCTTCAGATTAAATATAATATCGACGCAACCGTCAGGAAGAATGCGATGAAGCGGCTGCTGAAGTGACGAAGCTTGATAATCCAAGGTCCAATAACAGGCCACATAAGGTGTTAATGGCGGGCTTGGCAGATATTCTTGATAAGCATAAGAAGAATCCGAAGCAGGCTTCTCTATCGTTGGTGCTTGTATAGGGACATAGTTCCGCAAGTGTGCTCACCCTTATTTACATTGGATATGCAAATGACTCGAACGAACCATTCAATTATAGCAACTAGATTAATGCTCCCTGCTTGTATCAGTAGGTTCATAACATGGCCGTCACGCGTCGTAATGTAAAGCTTCCAATCCAATCCCCCGTTACTCCGCTCCCGTCTTTCATGACAAAGGTTCGGATGCCCTCGGTGCCGGAGACTTACTCCCCTGAATAAACGTTCCTATTCGCAACGCCGCTTCGCGCAGGGCCGCCTCTTCCTGAACTAACGCGATTCGCACGTAGCCTTCTCCTTCGGAGCCGAAAGCATCTCCAGGAATAACCGCAACGCCGGTTTCCAGCAGTAATTCGCGGGCGAAACGGCGTGAGCTCCATTGAAGATCACGAAATGCTTCAGGAAGCCGTGCCCATAGGAACATCGTGGCCTGTGGCTTAGGAACAACCCATCCCGCTTCGGCAAGTGATGCCACGAGGACATCACGCCGTTGTTCATATAGCGAAGCGACACCCTGTTCCTCATCGGCAGATGCCATAGCTTGACGCAGTGCATGGACAGCCGCAATCTGTACAGGCTTGAATACGCCGAAATCAATGTTGCTTTTGTACTCCCGCAGCGCGCTCACTGCTTCCTCATGACCGGCAAGAAAGCCGATGCGACAGCCTGCCATGTTAAAGCTCTTGGAGAAGGAGTGGAATTCTACCGCGATGTCGATGGCACCCGGAACCTGCAGAATACTCATGGGGCGGTAGCCGTCAAAACCCATTTCAGAATAGGCAAGGTCATGGACGATCAGCACGTCCCATTTTTTCGCCAAACCAACCAACTTTTCAAAAAAAGCAAGATCTGCCCGGACCGCAATCGGATTCCCCGGAAAATTCAGCAGGATGAAGGTCGCTTTCGCCCAAATCTCTTCCGGAATGCTGTCCAGATCCGGCACGAATCCAAACTCCTCCTTCAGTGGAAGATACCAAGGCGTTACGCCTGCAATCGCTAGCGCTCCCGCATAAATCGGATACCCCGGATTCGGCACAATGGCCACATCCCCCGGATTACATATGGCCTGAGCCAGATGCGACAGTCCATCCTGGGAGCCCATCAAAGCCAGGATTTCGGTATCCGGATTAACATTTACGCCAAATCGATGCTGCATCCAAGCCGCCGACTGCTCCCGGAACTCCATGGTTCCTCTTGTGCCTGGATATGTATAATTATCTGCTTTCAGCGCTTCTTGGCTCAGCACCCCACGGATATCCTCGGAAGGGCCACGGTCAGGGCTGCCGATGCTTAAGTCGATAATATGTCTTCCTGCTTGAAAAGCCTCTTGTTTCCACTCGCTGACCTCGGCAAATATGGAAGAACCGATCTGCGATAGTTTGTCCGCACGCCATGAGCGTTTGGAAGTTTGATTCGGCAAGATATCCACCTACTCCACTTTTTTTCCTACATTATAGCATGAAGGTGGAGGAGCATCTCTGTGAAATCCTCATTTCAGGCTTGACTTGAAAAGCCTTTCATAACGTAAGATCGAAGCATACAAAAAGAGAAATCAGGAGAAGAGACAACCATGACCAGAACACGAGAGACCATCTTTATTATCGCCTTTACGTTTGCCGCCTTTGTACTAGGTACTACCGAATATGTCATTGTTGGATTGTTAAAAGACATTAGCGTAAGTCTCAGCATTTCGCTTGCCGCAGCCGGCGTCCTCGTATCCAGCTTCGCCATTGCATATGCCCTCGGAACGCCGTTTGCCGTTACGCTGCTCGGACGCATACCACGGCATGTTACCATTCTGACAGCGTATATAGCAGTGTTAGTGTTTAATTATTTGACCATCTTTGCCACTACGTACCCCGTCATGTTATTCATTCGCGTCATGACCGCGATGCTGTGCGGACTAACCTTATCGCTGGCGATTGCCGCGACCAGCGAGCATATGAGCGCTTCCCGCAGAGCCGGTGCGGTTGCCTGGATCATCGGAGGTTTCTCGATTGCCAATGTCCTTGGCGTTCCCGTCGGAACGCAGATCGGCCAGATGGCAGGATGGCAAACGGCTTTCATTGTTACATCATTGGTTGGGATCATCCCGCTAGCCTTGATGCTGGCCGTCATGCCCAAGAGCAATACGATTAGCGTAAGCTCCATGAAACAGCAATTTGCTTTGTTCAAGAACAGGCGAATCCGACTTGCCTTCTTCATTCCGGTCCTTGGCGTAGGCTCCGTTTTTATTGTATACACGTACATAACGCCGCTATTGGAAAATGTGATGGGGATTCCGCAGCAATGGATCAGCACTGTTCTGCTCGCTTACGGCGCTTTCACGATTCTTAGCAATTGGCTCGGGGCCAAGGTAGCACAAGGCAATTCAAGGGTTAAATTGAAAGTGATTTTCACCATCCAAGCGATGATTATGATGGCTCTTGCCCTTACCCTATCACTCCCCTGGATGGCCTTAGTGTCGTTAATGCTGGTCGCCTGCTTTTCCTTTGCACTCAGTACCGCCGTTCAGCTATACCTGATTGACCTGGCGGATGAATCTTCACCCGGCTCCAAGGACTTCGCTTCCACACTCATGCCGGTTGCATCCAATTTGGGTATCGCCATCGGTTCCCTGCTGGGCAGCCTTGTCGTGGATAACGTCGGCCTTGAATACCTGCCTTGGGCTGCAGTAGTGTTCGCTATCGGAGCATTTGCCGTTACTTCCCGCTGCCATCAGCTGGATCAAGAACAACTGGACTTAACGCTGCTGACATCAGCTAAAGCATCATAGATCGCTATTCTTCAATCCTTCTCATTTTCTGGTGAGAGGGATTATTGGGTACCGGCCGGAAATCGGTCGCTCTCGTAAGAACAGATATCTTATCGGAAGAACGACACAGTGTTTAAGAACAGATACCTTTTCGGAAGAATGTCACAGTAATGAGAACAGACACCTTTTCGGAAAAATGTCACAGTAATTAAGAACAGACACCTTTTCGGAAAAATGTCACAGTAATTAAGAACAGTAACCTTATCGGAGAATGTCACAGTAATTAAGAACAGATACCTTTTCGGAAAAATGTCACAGTAATAAGAACAGTAACCTTATCGGAAGAATGTCACAGTAATTAAGAACAGTAACCTTTCGGAAGAATGACACAGTAATGAGAACAGATACCGTATCGGAAGAATGTCACAGTAATTAAGAACAGTAACCTTATCGGAAGAATGTCACAGTAATTAAGAACAGTAACCTTAGAACAGTAACCTTATCGGAAGAATGTCACAGTAATTAAGAACAGTAACCTTATCGGAAGAATGTCACAGTAATGGGAACAGATACCTTTCGGAAGAATGACACAGTAATGAGAACAAATACCGTATCGGAAGAATGTCATAGTAATTAAGAACAGATACCGTATCGGAAGAATGTCACAGTAATTAAGAACAGTAACCTTATCGGAAGAATGTCACAGTAATAACGTTTTGTTTCAACGGAAAACTAATGAGAAGAAAGGAGGAACATTCAAAAAGCTTACCCGTTATGTAACGGCGTAAGTTTTTGCCTACCTCTTCTGCCTTCTGTCCGTATGTGTCACAAAAAGGCCGAGCCCCGCGTTCAACTATAATTCAGCTCAGCCGCGATTAGCCGCGTACAGACCCCACGTTAGGATACCGCCACCCGGTATCGTTAACATCCATTGAGTTGCGATATTTGCGGACACTGGTTCCGCTATTTCCTTGTTTCTACCCGATTCACAACAATAGGCGGACAAGAGATCCGCTATTGCGAGATTTTTTGGGGATTAGTCCGTGATTATGGTGCAATAGCGGATCCTGTGTCCGCATAAACTCCATAATCGGCCGATTTCCGCAAAATAACGGATCCTCTGTCCTCTTGATCCCCATTATGGGCGAATTCCGGTATATGTAGCTTGACCTCTTCTCTCCATATGTGCCTAGAACATGCCGATTTCGGCATAATATCGATCCTCTAGCCTCATGATTCCCTTATAAGCGAATCGCAGCATGTTTGCCTACCTCTTCTGCCTTCTGTCCGTATGTGTCACAAAAAGGCCGAGCCCCGCGTTCAACTATAATTCAGCTCAGCCGCGATTAGCCGCGTACAGACCCCACGTTAGGATACCGCCACCCGGTATCGTTAACATCCAATTGAGTTGCGATATTTGAGGACACTGGTTCCGCTATTTCCTTATTTTTACCCATTTCACAACAATTTGCGGACAAGAGATCCGCTATTGTGAGATTTTCGGGGGATTAGTCCGTGATTATGGTGTAATAGCGGATCCTGTGTCCTCTTAATCTTCTTAATAGGCGCATATAGAATCGGCCCTCCACACGAACTCCATAACGAGCGAATCTCTGCATATAGCATAGCATCTTCTCCCCGCATGTGCCCAAAATAGGCCGATTCCCGCCTATAGCGATTCTTCCCGCATCGTTCTACTGTTCAATGGATGCCCTGCTTAAGCAGCCATCTCACGGCATGCTTTCGCACATCGAAAGCACGCTTCAACTTGTGAAGATTATATGAGGATGTTGTATCATTTCGATAGAATTGGCAAACAGAAAAGACGACTGCATCGCAGTCGTCTTTTCTTGCTCATGTGGATCATGAATCTTGCTCATTTTKATCATGAATCTTGYTCATTTTGATCATGAATCTTGTTCATTTTGATCATGAATCTTGCTCATTTTGAGCATGTATTATGTTAACCAATCGTCAAAAGAATCCGCCAACCTTTGCAACTCCTGAAAAAACATGCTGGCATGATAACCATCACACACAGCATGGTGCACCTGCAATGAGACTGGAAGCAGCATACGGCCACCCTGCTCGGTATATTTTCCGCCGGTTATGATGGGAAGAAGATAGTCTGCTTCATTGACAATGTTTAGATTAAATCCGCTAAAGCTTGCCCAGGGTATCATGGATATGGGAAACGTGTTCGGAGGTGGATTCTCTTTAACGAACAGCCCCTTTGTATCCCGATTTTGCTCCATGTCCTGCTCGTAATGATCATGGAATCGATAGAAATCATTCGAAAATGCTGTCCATAAACAGGAGAACGTATGGTCATCGTTATGGAAAAAGGTATAACTCGGCGTCATTCGATCCCAGTAACCCAATTCCCCTTCGGGACTATAGGAAGTTTTGAATTCAACCCGGTCATTGACAACTCTTGTAACCATATAAATAAAAGCTGGATAAAGCTTGAATCCATTAGTTTTTAAAGAATACAGCAAGCGAGTAATGTCGATATCCACGGTGATACTGAAGGTACATTTATTCGATCGAAGATAATGCTCGTAATAAGGCTTTCTCGTCCACTCTTCAACATTAATAATGTGAAACTTCATCATTTTTGCCCTCCTAAAATAATTTCGTTCTATTTCAGGAGGGTACATCCACTGATCTAATCACACGCCATCACTCCAAAGTTACCGTAGTAGTATAGCTATTACATATTTTAACCTTTACAGTAATTCCTTTAAATTAACACTCTGTTATATCTTCAAATTTATCTGATTCTGCCCAGCTTCATTATTATAAATGATACAGCCGTCAAAAAAAATAGGTGTCTGTTTATGAGCCCACTGGGTACTTGTGCACTCAACACATGCACAGGATACGTATGATATACCAATTCAAGGGGAGGTGTTCGCGGATGGGGTGTCCATCTAGGAAGGTCAAACGCTGTCGGAAGAAAAAAATGATTCTCATACGTAAACCGAAAAAGAAAAAACGTCGATGTATTATTACCAGAAGGAAAGTGATCCGGGTAAAATGTCCACCGCCCACGATCATAAACGGAGCTGCAGGGGTACAAGGTTCACAGGGAATCCCGGGCCTACCGGGACCTCCGGGCATTCCAGGTCCACCGGGACCGCAGGGAATCCCGGGTCCTCAAGGTGCTCAGGGAGTACCAGGCCCTCAAGGCGCTCAGGGTCCTCAAGGTCTTCAAGGACCTGCGGGTGAAAGTCCAACGGGTCCCTGTTTTGAAGAATTGAGGGATACTTTGCTGCAATTAGACAATCAATACATTTCGGTTTCGACTTCCGGCTTCACCGATAGTATCGAGGGTCGGATTTTGCGAACCGGAGAAGGAACGGTTATTCTTACCGGTGTATTCGGAACGCGAATCATTCCGGTATGCTCCATTAATTCCGTGGACCACGGTCCCTTCGCTTATGCTTTATTTGCTTTCAACGATGTCATCACCGTCATTAATACGGCTACAAATACCATAATGGGCTTCATACCAGTCGGAGATAGTCCAAACGATATTGTCTTCACCCCTGACGGTACTCGTGCCTATGTAACTAATTTTAGCGATGATAATGTCCAAGTGATTGATACCGCCTCCAACACCATCATCGGCCCGCCAATTCCGGTTGGAGATGGTGCCAATCGAAATGCCATCACGCCGGATGGTTCGCGGGTATACGTCACGAATTTTATTGACAGCACGGTCTCTGTCATCGAAACGACCATAAATATGGCCATCGGAACGCCAATACCCGTAGGGGCCGGTCCTAACGGAATTGCCATTACGCCGAACGGCTTGCGAGCCTATGTCGTTAACTCAACCGATGGAACCGTTACCGTTATCGATACGGCTTCGAATACAGTACTCGGCTTGCCAATACCGGTTGGTTTATTGCCTCAGGAGGTCGCCATTACGCCGGATAGTACTCGAGCGTACGTCACCAATTTCTCAAGCGCCTCTGTCTCCGTCATCGATACCGCCTCCAACGTAGTCATTGCGACCATCCCGGTCGGAAATAACCCTACCGGAATCGCGATTATGCCTGACGGATCTCGGGCCTATGTCACGAATGCCGGCTCAGATACTGTATCCATCATTCATATTGCTGCCAACACGGTTATTGCTCCAACAATCACGGTTGGAGATAGTCCGAACGGTATCGCAATTACTCCAGATGGTACAAGAGCGTATGTAACGAATACACTGAGTCCCAACATTTCAATCATTAACACATCATCCAACACGGTTACCTCAATACCGTTAACCAATACGGGATACACGGGGATTGGCATAACGCCTATAACGATCTAGATGGTTCATAGGAATCAATAATCGATGAGGGAAGGTGTAATATGCGGAAAAATGATATACATGCTTGGATTCGAAAAGAGCTGAATGATCATCCCGATATCACAAGCGTCGAGCTTGCAGAGAAATTTCGAATTCCGCTGCATATCGTCCAGATTTTTAAAGAAAAATTAATCAAGAATGTCGATCGTACACCACTTCAAGAGCATGAGTAATACCATGTTCCTTTTCCAATACGAAGATTGAAAATATGTTGTAGTATCTGACATTAGCTGGGCACTAGCGCACGTCCTCGTTCTCCAGTTAAAACGGAGACTCCGTATGAGAAAATACACCTAAACGCCCCACTCAGGAAAAAGAAGACACAGTGCCCAGCAGAAGGAAACGATCAAGACCATGCATTCACACCAACGCCTTACCTCTTGTTATTCTCCTAACAACAATAAAGGCTTCACTCCTCAAGCGAGTGCTCAAGTCGTGAAGCCTAATTGTAATCAGTTCTTAATGATGTGCTTCAGGCATTTGGGTAAACAGCAGGTTTACTGGCAAATTGCTTCCTGGCGCAGCCGTCAGCATGATTTCAACCTTTTGTTCGTAATCGCCTGTACGATAGAGAACCGCTTGCTCGCCAGGAGCTACCTGTCCAAGGGAATAGATCGGTACAATCGTTCCATTTACCATAGCATATCCCGAGTACTTACCGCCCCGCGGGTTAAACGAGATCAGAGTATCCGGCGCTACGCGATCCAATGTTATTTTATACAGAACACCAAAGTTACCCGTGTTGTGCGTAATGTCCCCAACCATAGGGTCCATACCTTCCAGGTTAGGGTCATCCTGATTGTCTCCAAGTACGAGACGCTCGGAATTTGCACCCACCAGTTCGGAATAATGGATGACTCGTGTTGAATCCGGATAGGTTCCACGGTTGTGAACCCCATCGCGATTCAGGATGGGCAGCGTGCTTAAAACCTTCAATGGATCCGATTTCTCATCAATCATCACGACATCGAACTGAATCGGCAGGTCGCTGTACATATCCGAGTATAGGGAAATGACATGTCCTTGCTTCATTCTCACATCGCTCAGTTCCGTCATAACCAGTTTCTGTTCGCCTGGTGCAAGCGTCACTGAAGCCCGCTTCGAATCGTCCTGCATCGATTGGAAGTAGTTCAGCACAGACTTCTTGCCTGCTGCCGTAGCGATCGGCGATGGACCAGCAAATCCCAAGTAATCTTGTCTAAGCGTTACCGGAGTGCTGTTTTTGTTCGTTGCAATAACGTACATTTTCACATTTTTATTCAAATTGTTCACATGGWGAATCATAAAGCGCATATCGCCAACCGCCGTCTCTTGGTACACAATACCTTCGCTGTTGACGGTTTCCGGACTGTTACTGCGAATCAACGTGCTTGGCTCATCGTAAAAATCGTAATTAATCTTCGGACGCGAAGTCACATTGCCGAGGAACGTGAATTTTTCCCCTTCCGGGATAAAGAGCATATTGAAATCCTCTTCTTGATATAAGGTCTCGTTCGTCACGTTAATCGTCGTCTCGTAGGTAGAGCTAAGTCCCTTCTTGTCCGTGGCCGTTAACTTGATCGTATAAACGCCCGGTGTGAAGAATGCATACTGTTTATTCTCCCACTTGTACGTCAGATCCTCAGGCTTGTCCTGGTCATCTGTAGTTTGATTCGTATAGGTAATCAACTCACCCATTTTATACTCGGACTTATCGGTCTCGAACATGGCAACAGGCGGAAGATTCGGCTGAATGACCGTAATCGTTTGGCTATAAGGCTCGCTCCACGCCCCTGTAGAATCTTGAACCGAGTAAGTGACTATGTATTCGCCTGGTGCATCGAAGATATCCTGTTTGCCTTCCCAGCGTTCATTGATGATTTCACCTTGTACATTCTCCAGCTGCGGTGTATAGGTCACCGTGGTTTGTCCTGCATAAATCTCCTTAGGCCCCACCGTAAACTTGGCTACTGGCTTGGTTTCCAGATTCATAATGACACGTTTGCCTACATTATCCACTTTATATTGAATATCAAGCGCTTGGGTTATAGCTGTCAGCGGAACCATGAAGGTGCTTTTCGTCTGGTAGGAGGTTCCTTTCATCTCTTTGGTTACGCCATTCACGGTATACTTGCTGCTGTCTGTTTTGAAGCGAAGCTCATTGGTTCCTTTGGTTATAACGGTTTCTTTGGTCTTCTTATCGTAAGTGACCTTGAAGCCTACACGGTCCACAAGGGCACGAATGGGAACATAGGATACTCCCTTTTTGACTTGCATCGGCTGCGGTGCATTGTAGGTAACGCCGTCTTGTACCATTTTTGTACTATTGAAATATAAAATAAGTTCTTTCCCCGTCACGGTTTGCTGGTTATTCTGGTTGCCCTGCTCTCCCGTAGTTGTTTCCGGATCTTGCACTTCGCCGGTTTCCTCTACCGGTCCTTCGGTTGTTCCTGTTTCATTAGGCTCTTGAGAGCCTTCTGTCTCTGTCGTAGTAGTTGTTTCCGTTGTTTCTGTTGTCTCTGTTATCTCTGTTGTTTCTTGAGCAGCGTCTGTACCCCCAGATGTTACTGCTTTGGTTGCCGCAGCGTTTTGCTCGTACACTTCTTGGGTGACTGACTGTTGTGGTTTGTCTGCGGTATTTGCATCCGCGCTCGCCGGATAAACTGCCGCTAATTGGGCAACAGCCAATACGGTTAGCAATGATCGTTTCTTCAGTTTCATTCCATAACTCCTTCTAATCCTTTTTTGATATTTATTTAGGTCATACTATTAGACGCAAATTTTGGTAAAAAAGTTTCTCTGATCTGTTAATAATATTTACGATAAAATAGATTAATGTAAAACCTATGAAAAATCCCTCAACAGCACGATGGCTATTGCGGGATTATGATGTTGCATAATATTTCAGGATAGATGCCCCTGCAAATTCGTAGCCGCGATTATCTTTTTCCCGCTCCGATCATATCTCCATAGATGAACGCCTGTATCGCCTGTCGGAATATGAATATCCGTATGATAAGGAAGATTCAAAAAACTTCGGAATAACATCGTGATCATCCCGCCGTGGGAGACAATACAAACCCTTTTCAGATCAGGCTCGCTATGAATTGTAGTAAACAGCTTGGATATGAATTGTTCGGCTCTTGCTCTGAACTGTACTTCAGATTCTCCGCCTTCGATTGCATCGTGCCGTTTTCTTCCTCCATCAGGCAGGGGATATTTAAGTAAAGCCTCTTCTCTTAGCATACCGGCGATGACCCCATTATTTTGCTCCATTAAATCATCATCATAGGTAACGGGGACTTTTGTCGTTTCAGCAATGGCTGCCGCGGTCTGCTTGGCCCGGTTTAACGTACTGGAGAATATGGCATCCAAAGTATATTCACGATGAATCCACTCTGCCAGGAGCCGTGCCTGCTGCTGGCCAAGATCCGTCAGTGCAAAGTCAGCCCGTCCTTCACACCGATTCATAATATCCGCTTCCGATTGTCCATGTCTGACGACCAGAATTTCAACCATGTCACATCCCCCTGTTCTCCTTTACTCTCTATAACTTATTACCAATCGCGATCCATCGCCCGTCCACATCCTCAAACACAAACTCATGATTGTTATAATCCGTTGTCGATAAAGCCCTGACAATCTTCACGCCCAAATCCATAAGCTCTTGCTGGATTTCCCGTTGTCCGTAAGTAATAAAATAAGCATCGTACCCATATCCGTAACGGATTCGATTCGGAACAACCTCAATCTCCGTCTTCGTTAATACAATCTCAACAGAGTCCTTGTAGAGGCATACATGCGGTTCTGCTGCATCAAAATAGTTCACGGCACGGAACCCGATTCGCTCATAAAACTCGCTGGTTTTCTCGAAGTTAGAGGTCGGGAAAATCTGCAAACAATGCGAAAACCCTTTATTCATCGCTCTTTCTCCTGTATAAGCTTATTTATGATCCTTCTCATTGCCACGCTTAAAATTACCGGTCACTTTAGCCATCATCAGTTGGGCTTCTTTGAAGTCTGCCCCGGTTACCCTGGACAGAAATTTATCACTTTCTTTACCCGACAGGATCTTGACTTGTTTCCCCATCCAATAAATGAATACTTTATGATCTTTGGTAACCGAATAAGTAAACACTTCTTCATCCAGTCGATTGCGTTTATCCACATTGCCCATTTTTACTACCTCCTGAGGATAGTAACTCTATTGCTTATTCTTAATTTCCCGTATATCTTTGATCATCATGTCGAGTCTCTCAATGATTCTCTCGTCATTGTCCAGTTTCTTTTTGAGTCTAACCTCAATCACAATGAGTTCAATAATAAGCAACACGATAAGAACACCGATAATCATAGCCCGCTCCTTTCTGAACCTGATACCTTCACCATGTTATACATGAAGCTCAAGTCATCCGATCTTCCTTCATCCTCTCGGTAATCGGAGCCGTTCCAAACAGATGAAGGATAGCCAGGTAGAATGGGTACAACGCCAAAACAGCGATGGCCATGAGTCCTGTTACAGGATTCGGTTTGTCTGCCGGATGGGTGATCGGAAACCATGCAGCCACAATATAGGTCAATATAATGAAATAGGGGATCCACAAAATTAGCGAAAAGAAAGACGCTTTACGGCCACCTAACCAATGCCTGATCAGCTTCGGAAATCCGAAACCCGATAGAAGCAGGCCAACAAAGAAGAAAACCAAAATCACAATATTCACGTGATCCAGCCCCCAGCCTGTCACTCGACTGATTCGGTAAACGTTGGCCATGAGCTCAATCCCGACATAAGGGAACCAGGCATACAAAAAACTCGACATATTTAATCGAATGACGAAGCTCATGTTTCACTCTCCTGAAACTTATATAGCTGAAGCCGATGATTAGCAGAACGATTTATTAAACCAGCTCTTTAATCAGATACAGGTTCAGATCGTCATCCGCACATACCATGTCACCGGGCACCACAGATTCGTTGTTGTACATAATTCCGTTGCCGTCCGGAATATAGCCGCGCCGGACATATATTCTTTGAGCCGCACCGTAGTCCCTGTACAATCCAACTCCGATACCGATACGCGGCATTTTTTTGCGGACGATGTTCTCGAATTCTTCCATGATGCTATTAGCTATGCCGTTTCTCCGGTACTCCGGGAACACATTCAGATCATTGATTTCCGGAATGCTCTGCTCTCGAAAATAGGGATAACTCGATTCGTATTTCAAGTGGGAAACACCGGCCAGCTCCTCATGAACAAAAGCCAACAAGGTGACACGCTTGCCGATTTGGTTCTCATATTCGCATAAATCGTAATACTCATCCGGGCGCATTATATTTTGCTGCTGAAACGCTTCCTTCCAGATGCTTTTAAGCTCCGTGTTATCTAACACCATTAATGTAACGTTCATTGGTTTACCTCGCTGTTATGTATTTTGTTGGTAGGATTCAGCTCAAGATATAAGATGTTACGTTGGATTTCTTTCAACATTTTAGCGTGCGACCTGCTTCAATACCCGCTGGATAAAGTCGGATTTGCCTTCCGAATAGGCTTTTCGATCATTACGAAAAGTTATGGCTAGTTCTTTCTTTAATGAGGCGTATTCTTTGACAAGCTCCGGGTTATTGATGAGAGCATCCCGAAAAGTAATATGCCTGTATAGTTCTTGGCTGTCCCGATGGCAGACATATAAATGCTGGGTCATTCTCAAACTAATCTCCTCGCTGTAGGGAACATACTCATCTTTCCTATCAAAAGCTTCCCTGCCCTCGACCCCTAAATCCCCCTGATGGCTATAGCCAAGGGTTTCTAATTTCGCAATGACCGCCGGAAGCGATTTCATGGATTCGATCACAACATCGATATCCAATATTGGCTTCGCGGCAAGCTTTGGTACGGAGGTGCTTCCCACATGCTCGATACTCAGCGCATCAGCACCAAGAGTAAGCGCCAATATGGATTGAATCTCCTGAAACATTTTTGGCCATTCGGGATTATATTCCTCGATGATGACGGGTTTAGGTGTCATTTATGCGGCTCCTCCAGCAGATTATATCATGTAAAAATCCATGATTATGTTTCATCTAAAATCTCGTATGCCTGCCTCAAACGCCTCAGCGTCTTGATGAATGACTCCATGCAGCGCCTCTTGCAAGGCAAACGTGCTTCTATAAAAATGAACGCGCTCCGCGATGGGGTCTCCATTCGGATACATGGCGATACACTTTTCGAAAAACTCTTGACCATACCCCGCTAGGATTCCCGCTAAATCATATGCCGGGTCTCCAATCCCTGAACCCCCAAAATCAATGATGCCCGTCATTCGACCTTTCTCCGGACTCCAAAGTATGTTGGACGTGCCAAAATCACCGTGAATGCAGGTTGGACGAATGTCACGATTCGCAGGGTTGTTCAGAAATCTTGTGAAGTTGCTTGAGATTTCCTCTTGCGCATCGGGCCTGATGAAACGAAACAACTGGTCTTGAATTTGTGTGTACAATCCGGACATCTCTTCGTGGACATTTACAACATTTCTATCGTCAGCGATCCATTCATTGATCTCCACAGTATGAAGCTGAACGAGAAATTCGACCATCTGTTCTGCTACCCTATCCTCGATGTCCGAATTCCTGTGTAAAAGCAGATCTTCTGACCATAACGGCTGACCCTCGATTAACGGATAGCCCATGAACATTTTACCCACATGCAAATCGTCAAATGAAACATACATCGGATTCGGTATAAGCAGCGTTACCTTGTTCTTGATCCTATTCAGTAATTGAGTTTCTCTGATCATCGCTTGGAGACTTTCTGCATACTTAGGAAATCTGAAGACCAGCGTCTGATTCAAAATCAACACATCGTTGTTCTGACCTATGTTGTTCATCTCAACGTCTTGAATATCCAGGTGCGGATAAACTTCTTGGATGCGCTGGGTATATGACGGTATCGGGTTCATTGCATAAACTCCTTCTACTTGCGAATGTCGTTAACCTCTATTTTAATGCTTTTCCTTAACCTGGTAAATCATGACGGAGCAATATTGGCGACTTCGTTGGAAATTTTCTGCATGACAAGCTACAAAATATCAGAAGTTCGTTCCCAAATTTCTGACAGGTAATTCTCCTTATAATTGAAAGGGCCAGGACACGTGTCCTGGCCGCTCTTTCCTGATGATAACAATGCTATATAACGGTCTCACGAAAAGGATATCCGATCTCGCCTATTCTTTCATTCGTTCTGCCCGAATAATTCTACGGATCGATTGCTCCGTTAAATAATATCGTTCTGACAATGTACGGATGGAGTCGCCATGCAAATAACTTTTGAGAATGCTCCGATTCCGAATATCCAGGTCCTTCTTGACCCCGGTTTGTTCACCCCAGGACTTCCGGTTCTCCGACTTTCTCGGAATATAAATATAACTTCCATCAATATATTGTTGAATGGTTTTGACTACATGTTCAGGTAAAATATCAAGTGCTTTCTCGTATTTCATTTTCTCTGCTCCTATCTACATAAAATCGTGTAAATAGTGAGCAAAGCCGGCACATGAAATATTGCGGTTCTAATTCATGTTGAAGAAGGCTCCGAACAAATTATGCCCGATATTTCCGTGCGGCTTTGCCCGGAGCCTGATTTAACGACTTGAACGGTTGTGCTTCTAACGTGAGCCATCATGATTTTCACCTCGCCAGATTGGATATTTCAAAGTTTACTCGGTTCTACTTGTTATTCTAACAAATTTGTTCCCCTTTTTAACCATCAATCCGGATAGGACTCACTCCACATGGTATACTTTTCCCATAAACCAGTTAATGAGGAGCCTGTTTCCGTGGGGCCGATTGGTTGAATATAGACAAATGAAAAAGGACCTGATTCAGGTCCTTTTGTCATGCGCTCGCAGCTTCCCGCAATTTCTCATTCAACAATTGAAAAGCTTGCTGAATGCTTTCTCTTGGCGTCTTGCTGTACCGCTCCCCAATGTGAACTTCCGTATAACATTGGCTTCCCCCTGCTTCGTTTAGATAACTGATCAATCCGACGCCCGTCGCGCGGTAAACCTCGATAAGAATCGGTTCAAGCTGTTCTTTGTCCCATTCAAAATGTACATGAAACATATTCGATACGGGCACGGCAGGCTTCGTATTCACGCCCTTGCACTGATTAAACAGCGCTGCGAGCTCTTTAGCTTCCTCGTAATACCGGCCCATATTACCTTTTCTTTCCTTGTAATAATAACTTGAACTGATGATATACGGGTAAAGACTGACCAGATCCCCGCCATGACGCCTTTTCCATACTTTGGATTTCTCCACAAAGTCGGTGCCGCCAGCCAGAATAGCGCCGGCAATCCCGCCTATACCTTTATAGAAGGACACATATACACTGTCAAATAGAGCACAGATTTCGGCCGCCGTTTTTTGATAATACGGAGTGATCTCGAACAATCTTGCCCCGTCCAGATGCAGCTTTATGCCTTGAGAACGACAATACGCTGATATGGCCTCCAACTCTTCGTATTCGGGCAGCTGCCCTCCGATTTCACGCTGCGGCAGCTCCAGCAGCAAACATGCAATTTCGCGATTCAGATTCTGCACGTCTTCAAGCGTAATCAAACGCTCTTTATCGGCAAGAAGAATCGGTTCGATATGATGCAGCTCCTTAAGCCCGTCCTCTTCGTGAATCTCCAGATGACAGAGGGGATGATAAGCCACTTGTTTCAGCCCAGCATCATCGCACCAGATCCGCAAAGCAATCTGCTGCGCCATGGTTCCGCTCGGAAAAAAGACAGCCGATTCCTTGCCCAGAACGTCTGCCATGCGCGCCTGAAACTCCTCAATGATGGCGCCTTTGCCGTATGTATCCCCCATCTGCGACCCATCCACATCCCGAAATGCCTCCAGCAGCACCTCGAGATTCCTGCGGCTATGTCCAATCAATGGATAGGCTGTTTCGCTATAAGCTTCGCTAATCGATTTACGTTGTTCTCCCATGACGCATATCACTCCTTCTCTTTAACCGATAATAAGAACTCATCATCAGACGTAAAAATTTAATTTCTTCGCTTATCAAGCATACTAGATAAATGAATAAGTGGAAAATCATATTCGCTTTCGTAATACCTTCGGAAAAACTTGACAAAAGCAAACCGAAGGATTACATTGTATATGAGCATATGTTCATATTATAAATAACGCAAATGGTTCCATGATTATTGATTTATTCCACAGTTGGATTCGAAGGGAGTTTTCGATTATGCATCATCATAACCACCATCATGGGCATGACCACAGCCACCATGATCATGCCCGCTCAGGAAACAAAAAAGGACTTGCCATTGCCCTCATCATCACACTTGGCATCATGATTCTAGAGTTTATAGGGGGCTTGCTGACCAACAGTCTGGCTCTGTTATCCGATTCCGGGCATATGTTAAGTGATGCCAGCGCTTTGCTGCTCAGTCTGGTCGCATTATGGTTTGCCACAAAGCCCTCATCGCCGAATAAAACCTATGGCTTTTACCGTTTTGAAATATTGGCAGCACTACTAAATGGCGTCGCCTTGTTTGTCATCGCCGGCTTTATCGTATGGGAAGCGATTCAGCGCTTTGACGACCCGCCAACCGTCGCCAGCGGAAGCATGATGCTCATTGCAGCCATCGGCTTGTTGGCTAACCTTCTCAGTGCCTGGTTCTTGATGCGAACGGGAGATGTAAAGAACAATGTGAATCTCCGCAGCGCATACCTCCACGTTATCGGCGATGCGCTCGGCTCGGTAGGAGCCATCATCGCCGGGATCGTGATGATGGCCTTCGGATGGTACATTGCGGATCCTATCATATCCATCCTTGTGTCGATCTTGATTCTGAAGAGCGCTTGGAGAATCATACAGAATACCGTTCATATTCTGATGGAGGGAGCACCGGCAGCGATAAACCCTGAAGAGGTAAAGAAATCCCTGCTGTCTATACCTGGGGTCACCGGCATCCATGATCTTCATATTTGGACGATTACGTCCAATTTCGATTCCTTAAGCTGCCATCTCGTCGCCGAGGATGAAGCGAGCAGTTATGAGATTCTGCAACAAGCGATCGATCTTCTGGACAGCCGATTCCACATCGAGCATTCAACGATCCAGATTGAGAACTCCACTATCACGCATCGTGATAATAAAGTCTAATCTCTTCTCTGCGGTAGTCCTTTAGTTCATGAAAAGGGGAAAAAAAGCTGCCGAGGTTTACACTTTTTACAAGCTCGGTTGACCTCCATAATGAGAGTAACAAGACATTCTACCGGCGTTACAGCGAATTCCGAATGTCTGATAGGGAGGTTAACATGAGCAACGATTTTTATACACTGGAAAAACTGAACGAATACCAGCAAGCAAAATGGGACGAACTTGATCGTCAAGGAAGATTCATTATTCATGACGAGATCGAATGTGAATCGCAGCATACCTCAAGTTATACTCGAATTCTCGATAAACTTTATGGCTTCTTTCGAAAGCGGAGATCCCGAAGAAGCCGCACAAAATCGTTATAAGAAATAAAGAGCAAGCGCGGTTATTCGCGCTTGCTCTTTTTATGAGAAGAAATCATACTCGCCAAATCTGCTTGAAATCCAGCCATCCCAGATTATTGATGACAACCCCTTTATAAGAAGGATCCAAGCTTGCGTAAAATCTCGTATGAACCAAGAATGATACATGCGCTTCCTCCCGAAGCCTCTCTTCAATATGGGACAACAAACTCAAACGCTCCTCATACCACTCGCTGGCAAGCGCATCATCCACGCAATCCTTCACCCAATGATGCAGCGATGGATCCATGAACTCTTTAACCACGCTTCCCTTCTGCTCGTAATTCTCGATTAAACATACTTCTTCACCTGGAAGAACAAGGCCGTGCAAGACACAATCCATGGTGTTCATCACATCCGATTGGTGTATGGTATCCATCCTCTCCTCCCGGATGATCAATGGTATCCCGATGGAAGCGCACTGCTTCTGAACCCATTCGGCGTCTTTGATATGATTTGCGAGCGTAGCCATGGTAATGGGAGAGCCGTCATAACCCGACTGTTTCAGCAGTGACTTTGCGAGCTCGGGATCATGTCGGTCTTTACGGTAAGGCGCTTGCTCATCCATGATGAATCCTTTGGCCGGGTATAGCCGGTTGCCGCCAAGTTCGCGTATCATCTCGGCACGGTTCAGAATCAAGCTGAATGCCCGGCGAAATTCGATGGACTGATAGGGCCCCGGCTTCTTCATATTCCACGTAATCAAAGTCGTACAGCCTTCGGAAGATTCTATGATATCCACAGCATGCTTCTCGCCTTTATGCTCGATACGCTCCGGATCTTGCAGCAGCCGCTCCCAGCTGACCTCGCAGTGCTCCGCATCTTCGGGCATCATGATAATGTGGATGTTGTCCAAATGCGGCCGTCCCTGATAATAATGGGGATTCGCACGTATGGTCAGCCGTTCATCGGTCCATTCTTCCACCTGAAAAGGGCCCGTTCCGACAGGAAGCTTCCAGAACAGTTCTTCATTAAGACTCACCAAATGTTTGGGCACGATGGACATGCAAATGGAGCTAACAAACCGGATAAAAATTCGATTCGGCTTGTTAAGAATAAAACGAACCTCCCGAGGCGATACCGCCTCTACTCGCTGCAGTTCACGCACGATCCAACCATTTCGTTTATCCCGTCCCAGGCGTTCTACCGTGAATTTCACGTCCTCCGCCGATAACTCTCTACCGTCATGGAACCGGATTCCTTTACGCAGGTGAAAAGTCCAGACTGTTCCAACCTCATTGCTGTTCCAATAATGCGCGATAACGGGAAGATATTGATCGTTGGCATTATCGTATATCACCAGCCGGTCAAATATCTGCTGGATCATATGAGCTTGAAAACTGTAGTAGCATTCGGCGGGATCCAACGTTTCAATCAAGCGGTACACGGGAAGCCGCAGCGAATCCCTTGCTTCCGCTTCCCCTTCTCTCATCTCCTTGCTAAAGCCAAAATGCCCGTTCATCCATTCCACGTAAGAATCGTTGGTGTGAATACCTTGACCATAGGTACGCAGCAGTTCGAAGGCCTGCCGATATTCCCCTTTTAACGCGAGCTGCTGCGCAGCTTCCTGAAGCAGATCAGCTTGATCGGCTAGAAAGGTAAGCTTGGAACGATTTCCTCGCCCGCGTCCTGCCTTCCACATAATCCAACCCTTCTCCTCGAGCTTGCGTATAACGAGCTTGGCATTCCGCGTTGTGCAATATAGCGTTTCGGCGATCTGCTCAAGCGTCACTTCCGTAGCCGTGTTGGCCGGAGCGTTAACAGCAAGCTTTTGGTGCAGCATGAAGAATTGTTCGTACAGCATTGCAATCCGCTCCCCCCTGGTAACATCTATACGATTTATTCTACTTGGAGATCGTTTCGAGCGCGAGTCCCTTTTCGGTAGAAAACCATTATATTCGAAAAAGAACAAAGGCATTCCATATGTCGGCCTACACAAGTTGTTAGTCATGAGTTTACACGCCATGATGGATAAGCGCTGCTTCCTTCATGTCATCATTCACAGGATTGAATGATAAGCTCAACCGCCTTCTGCAGTGTCAATGCAAGCTCCTTGCCCTCGGTCATATTCTTCAATCGAACCATGCCCGCCGCCGCTTCATCTTCGCCGATTAGGATGGCATATGGAATACCCTCAGCTGAAACAGAAGCTAATGTTTTCTTTAATTTGCGGCGGTTGTCCGCCAATCGCGTATGAATCCCGCGATTCCGGAGTGCCGCTGCAGCCGTCAATCCTTCGGGTATGGTTTCTCCTATAGGGATAACCACAACGAGCGGCTTGTTTGTTTCAATCGGACGGTTTCGGATCATCTCCATGATGGATTCCATGCCGAACGAAAGACCCACCGTAGGATAAACAATGTCCTCGCGTCCAACGAGCTGCCCGATAATCGCGTCATACCTGCCGCCTCCACCCAAGCTTGAACGAAAGCCCTGAGATGCGTCAAAGATTTCGTAAACGGTTCCTGTGTAGAAGGACAATCCTCGGGAAAGAAACGGATCAAATACGCAGATGTTTTGCAGCCCGACGCGCTGCAGCATATTTTGCAGGATCTGGACTTCTCGTGCTCCGCGCTCGTTGTCCAGGTTGTATGTGCTTGTTATTTGCGTTAATGTCGGCTCCTTGAGATCAACAAAATCAAGAATTTGACGACAAATCTCCGATGCGAGCACCTTACCCGCAAGCTCTTGTCGAACCCCCTCCTTACCCATCTTGTCGAGCTTATCCAGCGTCAGCATGACGGTTGGTTTCATCTCTTCCGGTACGCCCAAAGCTCCAAGAATTTCACCAAGGAAGCTTCGGTTGTTCCACCGGAGCATGATCGGGATTTCAAGTCTCCGAAACACTTCGGCTGCAAGCTGCATCAGCTCAACCTCCGCTTCCGGTCCCGAGATTCCCACCACATCAACGTCGCACTGCAGAAACTCCCGCAATCTTCCCCGTTTGACGGGACCATCGCGGAATACCTTCCCCATCTCATAACGTTTGAAGGGCTGGCTGATGGCGGGATTCAGCGCGATTACCTTGGCGAATGGAATCGTCAAGTCGTACCGGAGGCCCAGACGTCGCGTTCCCTGATCTGTCAGCTGGTACATTTCCTTCAGAATTTCTTCCCCTCCTGCGTATTTGGAAGACAATAACTCGGATTCATTCAGAATGGTTGTCTCCATTTCAGCATAGTCATAACATTCAAACACTTCACGCAGCGTCGATTGCACCTTTCTTCGGATAGCCTGTTCTTGGCCAAAATAATCATACGTTCCTTTTACGTTCTGCATCGTAATCATCCTTTCGTTCTAAATGAAAATAAAAAACGCGCCGGACCTCATGGTCCCGCGCGCTGAATATGCGGCAGGGAGGCCAACGCGAACAGCGTTAGCCCACCCTGTAGAATGACAGGCGTGCTAACGCTGCTTGTGATGATGAAGTTGATTGAATTTGATGTTGATCATGGTATAATCCCCTTCACTGTTTAGCCAAATGATTAAGGGGAATTATAGCTCAATCGTTTTATATATTCAAGGGCAATCCATTCTTAGATCGTACGCGACCAATGGCGATGTGCCGCGATGGCATGAATGAAGGCCTCGCCGAAAGGCTTCAAATCCTCATTCTCTTGCGCAACCACCACCCCTTCACCACTGGATGATGGAAGCAAATTTGCCCCTTCGGCTATGGCTGCGATCGGCTTGAAATGCTGATACGCTTCCTTGACAAAATCCAGCACCTTCGGCTCCACCAGGAGCTCCGATACGCTTAACGCACCGCCTGCGACAAGCACCGCATCGAACAAGACGGAATCCGCCCCAAGCAGCGAATGGTTCACTTCCAGTTCCGCGCCGGCTTTGCCTCGAATGACGCCGAGCTTTGCGCTAACCACTTCGGTGATGACGCCCGCTTGCTGCAGCTGCGTAAGCACAAACGGGAGTTCATCCGTGAATCCGTTGCCTGCCAGCACCGCCACTTTACGGGTTAACGGGAGCTTCACGGTATTCATCATGCTCAGTGCCGGAGAAGACTCGCTGGAAGCGGAGAAGCTGGTTTGCGGTGGCATGGTTCCGATGCCCTCCGAAATCCGGGTGGCAAGTTCGCTATCGACGTTCGCGAACAGGTCAACGACTTGCTGGCGAATTTCCTTTCGCTGTACTTTACCCAGCTCGAACTGGAATGCGGATACGATATGCTGCTTCTCGACCTCGGACATGCTGTTCCAGAACAGGGCCGCTTGGCTGAAATGATCCTTAAAGCTGTCACTGCGTGCCTGCACCTTACGCCCTTCCACCTTCTCGGTGTAATGCTCATAACCCCCGCGCTCCGCTGGAACCGGCTTCGGCGTGTTACCGGCAATACCGTTCTTATGATAGCTGACAGGGCCCTTATTGATGGTCATACGATGCATCCCGTCACGCTGATTGTTATGAACCGGTGCGATTGGACGGTTGATCGGAATTTCGTGGAAATTGGGTCCGCCGAGCCGTGAAAGCTGGGTGTCTGTATAGGAGAATAAGCGGCCTTGCAGTAGCGGGTCATTAGTAAAATCGATTCCCGGTACGACATGTCCCGGATGGAAAGCAATCTGTTCCGTCTCCGCAAAGAAATTATCTGTATTGCGATTGAGTGTCATTTTGCCAATGATTCTGACGGGAATGAGCTCTTCGGGCCAAATCTTGGTCGGATCAAGGATATCAAAACCAAAATTGAATTCCTCATCCTCCCGAATCATTTGAACGCCAAACTCAAATTCCGGATAATTTCCTGATTCGATCGCATCCCACAGATCACGCCGGTTAAAGTCGGGATCCTTGCCTGCCAGCTTCTGCGTTTCATCCCATACGAGGGAATGCGTGCCGAGCACAGGCTTCCAGTGAAACTTCACGAAATGCGCTTGTCCTTCTTCATTCACGAAACGGAAGGTATGGACGCCGAAGCCCTCCATCATTCGAAAGCTTCGCGGAAGCGAGCGGTCGGACATCGCCCACATGATCATGTGCGCGCTTTCCGAATTGTTCGCCACAAAATCCCAGAACGTATCATGGGCGGATTGCGCTTGCGGAATCTCGTTATGCGGCTCAGGCTTGACTGCATGAACGAAATCGGGAAACTTCATCGCATCCTGTATGAAAAAGACCGGCATATTGTTGCCCACCAGATCATAATTCCCTTCTTCCGTATAAAACTTGGTTGCGAAGCCGCGTACGTCCCTGACGGTGTCGGCTGATCCCCTGGAGCCAGCCACCGTGGAGAATCGGACAAACACCGGCGTGACGACGGAAGGGTCCTGCAGAAATTTGGCTTTTGTATAATCTTTCATGGATTCATATAGCTGAAAATAGCCATGAGCCCCAAAACCGCGGGCATGCACGATCCGTTCCGGAATCCGCTCATGGTCGAAATGCGTCATCTTCTCTCTGAAATGGAAATCCTCCATTAAGGTTGGACCGCGCTCGCCCGCTTTAAGCGAATGTTCATCTCCAGCGACTTTAAGTCCATGATTGGTTGTCAAGTCTTTACCGTCATTGTCTACCGTAAATTGTTCCAGCTGTTGGTCCTTGCTTGTCTTGCCCCGGCTGTTGTTAGCATTCGAATGGGTGTTGGATTTGTCCATTTGTCGGAACCTCCTGGTATGTAGGTAGTAGATGCGTGTCTGACGTAAATGCACTTGGTAACAGATCCGCTTGCGAACCCGAAATGTATTTACCCTGCATACTGGAATACGAATCCAGAATCAAACTTCCTTCATGAAAAGCTCATCTAACCGTCCGATTAGGTTTCGCGCCTGCACCTCCGGTTTCCAGCAAAAAAAGCAGCCCCTTCCCTAGAGGCGGACTGCTCTGAATGTACTTCGTCGATGTTCCTAGCCTAAACTTAAATCCCCTCAAGTTTATCCGGATTCCTCACAATATAAATATTTTGCAGCAATCCGTTCCGAATATTGACAAAGATAACGCCGGTAACACTTCCTCCCTGGCGGAATATAACAGCGGTTTGATGGTTCAGTTCCTTTACCTCGATCTCCGGCGCTACTCCATCCTCCAGCTGCGCTTGGTGAAGAATGCCGATGAGGAAACGGGCAACCCGCTCCTTGCTCTCGACCGGTCTCGCAGCTGCGATCACTTTACCGCCGCCATCGGACAACAATACAGCATCATCCGCTAGCAGGGATAGGACATGTTCGGCATCTCCTTCGGATAGGGCCGTGAAGAACCGGCTCACCCATTCCTCTGCCATGGACCCCACGCCAATCAGATCGTCCTCCGTGATCCCCATCTTACCTCTCGCCCTGCTCATAAGCTTGCGGCAGTTCGCCTCGGTTTTATCGATCAGTCCGGCGATTTCCGGATAATCGAATCCAAGCGCTTCCCGCAGAACAAACACGGCCCGCTCCGAAGGAGACAGCCGCTCCAGCAGAACCAGCATGGCATAGGAGAGCAGTTCATGATTTTCGACGGCTTCATAGGACTCGCTATAGGCTTCCGGGATCGGTTCCGGAAGCCAGGGCCCGTAGTACTGCTCTCTTCGATTTCGAGCTGACTTGATTTCGTCGATGCAGCGATTCGTCACCATTTTGCACAGATAAGCTTTTGGCTCCTCCAGCTTCTCCGGGGGAAGACTGTGAACTTTCACGAACACATCCTGTACCGCGTCCTCTGCGTCCGACACCGTTCCGGTCATTTGATAAGCAAGATGAAACAGGAGCCCCTTATACTGCTCATACAGCTCTAACATTCCGTTTCTTCATTCCTTTCAAGCAGGATTGCTGCTAATTTATCGAACCATGCTGGAATAATTCCACATGAACGATTTGACCTTGTAAGCCAGCTTTCCTGTGATCATAATATCCATTCCCCAGGTACGCGACCAGACTAACCCATGTCCTGGCCCCAGACCGACCGTATAACCCTCCGGTACACTCTTATGCTTGGCTGCAGGCGCATCGATCAAATCCGCATGCACAATGCCGCCAAGTCGCGTCGCTTGGGGGATCGCTTCCTTGCATGTCATCCGGTCGGCAGCACCGTTAGCGGGATCAACCACATGCGCGCAATCGCCGATGCCATATACTCCCGGGGCATCTTTGACACGATAGCTTTCATCTACAACGATTTGACCGTCCATCGTAACCGGCAGTCCGAGGCTGAGGAGCGCGGGGTTAGGAGTGAGGCCAAGCGTCCATACCGTTAGGCCCACAGGGATCGGAGATCCATCGTTGACATGAACCAGCCCCAGCTCCTCTTTGATCACTCTTCTTCCATGATGAAGGACTACGCCAAGATCGGTTAGATATCGTTCAAGCCGATGCGCCACCTTCGCAGGTCCTTCCAGGAACAACCGTTCCTGAGAATTGAATAGGTGCACACGGATTAACTTCGGATCTAAACCAAGCTTGACCGCCTCTGTCCGCATGGCGTGGACCATCTCGGCTGACGTTTCGATGCCCGTTATGCCGGCACCAGCGACGGCTGCACTCATCAGCCGCTGCTTCTCCTGCGCATTCGTTTCCTTTACTGCCAACTTAAGGTTTGCGTGCCACCGTTCCCGGATCCGCTCCGCCGCTTCCAAGCCTGTCAGCGATATTCCGCCTTGTTCCGGTGCTGCCTGCCGCACGATGCTTCCTATGGCCACCACAAGGACATCATATTCCAGCTTATGTTCCAGACCTGTGCTGTCTTCCAAAGTCAGCTGCTTGCTCTCCTTATCCATGCCGATCACCCTGCCCTGTATGAAACGGGTACCTTCCGGCATGACCTGTTCCCAAGGAACGGTAATCCCCTCTTCACTCACTGCAGGACGGAACAGCAGCACTTTCCGCACATGGGCGGAACCCATATCGATCAGGATCAGGCGCAGCTTCCTTCCGCCTATTCCTTTATGACAAGCTTTATGAATCGCTTTTAGAGCATGTATACCTGCAAAGCCTCCACCAACGACAATACATGTTAGATCCTTCATGAGACAACCCATCTCCTTTTGTTTTATGCGATTTTGCATATAACACGAGAAAAGGGCAGTTTTTGTGACATTCAATCAGACCGTTTTTTTAAAATATTCCGTATTTATCGGCAGACATGATCTCTACATGACTTCGAGAAGAAATTCATTACTCACGTAATTGTTCATGCCAACGAGCCATGCTTCACCTGCTCCGAAATCTCGACGAGACGACGAATTCCCTCTTCCAGCTGAACTTCGCTGATATAGGAGTAGCTGAGTCTGATCCACGAATCCATCTGATCCAGCGGGTCGCATATACGCCCCGGCACAAAAGCTACGGATTCCGCCAGGCATTGCCGCAACAACGCATCCACGTTGATGTTTTCCGGCAGCTGTATCCATAGATTCAAGCCGCCGCCGGGGCTGTTCCATCGCCATTCTGTAGGCTCAAGCAGCTTCTCCATCTTATCCTTACGAAGCTCCAGGGCAATCCGCAGCTTGGCCACATGCTCCTGAAGTCTGCTCGAGAAGAAATAGTACTGGAAAATCTTTTGCGTCAGCAGCGGCGTCCCGTTGTCCGACAGCGCCTTGGTCGGCAGGATGACATTCATCAGCTCCGGACGTGCCGCCAGCACCGATATCCGCAAGCCAGGGGCCACATATTTGCTGAAGCTTCGAATGTGAATGACATAGCCCTCGGTATCATAATAAAAAAAGGGCAGCGGCGGCGGATCTCCAAAATAAATGTCGTGATAGACCTCATCCTCCACCAGAATGCATTGATATCGTTCCGCCAGTTCAACCAGCGCCTTGCGCTGCGTAATCGGCACCGTGTAGCCTGTCGGATTCTGAAAGGTCGGGTTCATATAGAACAGCTTCGGCTTCTCCGTCCGCATAAGACATTCAATCTGCTCCAGGTCATATCCTTCCGGCATAATCTCAATGGGAAGCAGCTTGACATTTTGCTGCACAAAAACATCGATCGCCGGACTATACGTCGGCCGCTCAATCAACACCGAATCTCCGCTTTTGACAAGCGAACGCGAGATCAGGTCGATCGCTTGCTGGGATCCCGTCGTAATGAGCAGCTCATCCGGATGGACCGATATGCCTTGTTTGTCCATAAAGTACCGGGCCATCTCCTCGCGCAGCTCCAAATCTCCGGACACGGAAGAATACGTGCTTAATACCTTCGGATACATGTCAAACACTTGTTTCACGTGATTGGACAGGAACGCGTTCGGCAGCAGCGCAGGATCAATCAGCGCTTCCGACATCTGGTAATCGACCTGATGTCTGTGAATGTCGGACAAGCGGCTGCGATTGACATATATCGATTTCGCCTGATATTCCCAAGACCGGCTGGATGTATAGAGTTCCGGCAATGTCGCAGGCGCCTTAGCCGCTACGAAATATCCTGATTTATATTTCACTTCCACGATCCCGTCTTCAAGCAGCCGCTGATAAGCCTTCAGCACCGTTAACCGGTGAACGTTCAAACGCTCGGCCATCGCTCTCACGGACGGGATTCTTTCAGTCTCCTTCCACTCTCCCTGAGCAATTCCTTCTCGAATGGTGTCATAGACCGACTGCTGCAATGTCCGCTTACCTTGATGTTTGTCGTCCAGCGTTGATAGTTCCATCTGTTTTTCCCCCGATCCGATATAGAACATATCTGTTCTACCAACCACCAATCTGTTCTATTAACTACCTATTATAGTATAGAAAAAGGAGGATGCTACATGATTATTTTTAACTACTTGCTTATGTGCGCCATATTCAGCACGACCTTTCTCGCCATCAAGATTGGCGTTGAAGCAGGACTGCCGCCGTTTCTCTCGGCGGGACTCCGGTTTCTTCTCGCGGGCGCCATCATCTTCCTGTGGATGGTATTGCAGCGGAAGGCAAAACCAAGCCTTCTCCTGCGCAAGGAATTCCTTCTAATCGGGATGACCAGTACATTCTTGACGTTTGCAACGCTATATTGGGCCGAGCAGCACGTGTCCTCAGGGATCGCTGCCATCCTATCGGCAACAGGCCCCATGATGATTCTGATGATTCAATCGGTTGTAATGCGAAAGAATGCCCGGCGCAGTGATTATTGGGGGTGCGGGGTCGGTTTTGCGGGAGTATGTTTGCTTATCATGCCCGAGATAGCAATGGGGAGCGACCTCATCTGGATTCTGAGCTGCATCGCCATTCTTATAGGCGAAATCGGTTATAGCGTGGGCTCCCTCGCTACCCGAAAATTATCCTTTGACATGCCGGATATCTCGCCAATTATTATCAATGCGGTGCAGATGATGTATGGCGGCGCTGCCCTATTGCTGTTATCCCTGTTCAGTGAACAGGTACAATGGAATGGTATTCTAACGCTGCCAGCCCTCGGTTCTGTCTTGTATTTAACGATAGTCGGCTCGATGCTGGGGCATAGTCTGTATGCTTGGCTGCTAAAAGCAACAAATGCCTTTTTTCCGTCTACCTGGCTCTTTGTTTCTCCGATCATCGCGTTAGGATTAGGCGCATTTCTGTACGGCGAAGCGATTTCTCTTTATTCCATCGTTGGCAGCTTGCTCATCATCGGCGGAATACTGATCTTGAATCTGCCTGAGCTTCGAGCACACCGGATCGCGCGCCGTGTGGCTTCAAGCACTTGATATCGAACCCTTCAAGGTTCCAAGGATTAGCACCATCATTTAAAACGGCTGCCACTCGTAAACCTCATTACGAGTAGCAGCCGTTATGTTTCATTATGCAATGTTATGATTCAATCCTTAATCCACTTTTGCACGATATGCCTCTGCAGTCAGCAGCTTTCCGAGTGCTTCCTCCAGGTCACCTTCCACCTCAACCTCAATGATCCAACCGCCTTCGTACGGCTCTTCGTTCACAAGCTCCGGCTGGTCTTCCAGAGAAGCATTCACTTTCGTGATGGTACCTGAAACAGGGGAATACAGTTCCGATACGGTTTTGACCGACTCAATGGTACCGATGCTGTCACCTGCGGCAACGACAGCGCCGGTCTCGGGGAGTTCAACGAATACGATATCGCCCAGCTGACATTGCGCATGATCGGAAATACCGACGCGCACCACATTACCATCTACCTTCAATGCCCATTCATGATCGTCGCTGTAGACCAAATTCTCTCTGATTTCGCTCATTTACGGATACTCCTCTTTTCTTAAAGAAATGAAATTAAGGTAAATAAATGAAAAAAAAGGACGCGAAAAAAGGCATTTGCCTTCTCTCTGTCCTCGGTACCTGAGAGTTTATGATCGACCGCTTCTTATGGTCCGATCTTTCCCCTTGGGTGGCTTGCGCACTCTCCAGAGCTGCGTCAGATGGCGGTTCGTTTACCTGAGAGATTACTCGTCAGCCTGGCGGGCGTAACGGTTTGCTCCTTCGGTGCCGCCAAGGTTTCACCCTTCGCGAGGCGGTCTCTCCCATCCATCGTCATCCGCATATTCGGTTGGCTTATTCTCCCACAGAATAAAACAGGGACGAAGTGATGTCAAGATATCTGACAAAAATTTTAAGATTGAAAATATTTTAGTGAAATAAAGGTTGACACTTTATGGCGAGACACGTTTATAATAATCACAAGAACGCAAGGAAGATGATGACAACTCAATAATTTTCACGCGGATGATGGTAGCGGGAGAGATTACCGACAGGATTGACAGGTAGCGCCGAAGGAGTAAGCCGTAACACGGTGAATCTCTCAGGCAAAAGGACCTTTACCGGACGCACCTCTGGAGAGAATTCTGAATGTAGAATCACCCACGGGGAAACTCACACACGCTTGACATTATACTTACATGACATGTGGGGTAACTCTCAGGTACAAAGGACAGAGTAGAAGGATTACGCAACGAGCGGGCTTTTTTCAGCACGACTTGTTATCCTTCTGTCTGTCCTTTTTTGGTGTTTCCCCGATTGATCATGCCAWTTCGAAGAGGTGAAGAGATGAGTTCATTACAACGTACACCGCTTTACCCGCTTTATTCCGATTTTCCTTCTGCCCGCTGCATCGACTTTGGCGGCTGGGAACTGCCCGTGCAATTTTCAGGCATTGTGCAAGAGCATGAAGCCGTACGCAAGCACGCCGGCCTGTTCGACGTCTCCCATATGGGTGAATTTATCGTCACCGGACAAGACGCTGAAGCATTTATCCAGAAGATGACCACGAATGACGTAACCCGCATATCGATGGGTCAGGCCCAATACACGTTGATGTGTTACGACAACGGCGGTACGGTAGATGACCTGCTTGTGTATAAACTGTCGGCTGACCGATTTATGCTGGTTGTTAACGCATCCAACATCGACAAAGACCTCCAGTGGCTTCAAGACCATCTTGCAGGTGATGTCACCATCCGTAATGTGTCCGCTGAGACGGCTCTGATTGCACTTCAGGGACCTGCGGCCGTGAACATCATGTCACAGGCCGCGACTGAGGTCTTAGACGAACTCCCCTCCTTCCATTTTATCCAGAACGCACAGGTTTGCGGCTGCTCCGCCCTACTGTCCCGTACCGGTTATACCGGAGAAGACGGCTTTGAAATTTATTGCTCCGCTGAGGATGCTCCCGCAATTTGGAGAGAGCTCTTAACCGCCGGAGAACCACATGGCCTTGTTCCAACCGGACTGGGCGCACGTGATACACTCCGTTTCGAAGCGAAACTGCCATTGTACGGCCAAGAGCTTTCGAGCACGATCTCTCCGCTTGAAGCCAGTCTCGGGTTCTTTGTGAAGCTGGACAGCGGCGATTTCATCGGTCGGGAAGCGCTTCAACAGCAGAAGCAAGACGGTGTGCCGCGTAAGCTGGTCGGCATTGAACTCATCGATCGCGGTATCCCGCGCTCCCACTATCCCGTATACAACCATGAAGGAGAACCCATCGGTGAAGTGACCAGCGGTACCCAATCCCCTTCACTCAAGCGAAATCTCGGATTGGCCTTGATCGAAACGCCATATACGAGCCTCGATACCGAGGTATGGGTTGAGATCCGCGGTAAGAAGTTAAAAGCCAAAGTAGTAAAGACACCATTCTACAAAAGAGGAGCTGCCTTAACATGAAGCATCGTTACTTGCCTATGACGGATCAGGATCAAGCCGATATGCTTGCTGCGGTCGGCGCGGAAACGATCGAAGATCTGTTTGCCGATATCCCCCAAGCGGTCCGTTACAACGGCGTCCTCCCCATGTCAAAACGGCTGGGTGAGCCTGAACTTCTGAAGCATATGCGCGACCTATCGGACCGAAATGCCGATTTTGACCGTTATACAAGCTTTCTCGGGGCCGGTTTGTACGACCACCATATTCCGGTTGTGCTCAATCATGTGATTTCCCGCTCTGAATTCTACACGGCGTATACGCCATACCAACCGGAGATCAGCCAAGGCGAGCTGCAAGCGATTTTTGAATTTCAATCCTATATCTGTGAATTGACCGGCATGAAAGTGGCCAATGCCAGCATGTATGACGGTTCCACGGCGCTTGCTGAGGCTGCGGCTCTCGCCAGCGGTGCAACCAAACGGAAGAAAATCGTCATATCGCGTGCCGTCCATCCCGAAGCCCGGGAAATCGTTTTGACTTCGGCTCGCGGCCTCGATCTGGAAGTCGTGGAAGTCGGCATCGTCAATGGTGCTACCGACCAGGATGCGCTCGCCGCTGCCATAACGGAAGATACCGCCGCCGTCCTTCTGCAATCACCGAACTTCTTCGGCTGCATTGAAGACGTGAAATCGATCGAACCGCTGGTTCATGAGAAAAAAGCATTGCTTGTCCTGAGCGTAAACCCGCTGTCCCTCGGTTTACTGGAATCGCCTGGCGTGCTTGGAGCCGACATCGTTGTCGGCGATGCCCAGCCGCTCGGCATTCCAGCTTCTCTTGGCGGACCGACGTGCGGATTCTTCGCGGTATCCGAGCCGCTGATGCGCCGCATTCCCGGACGTATTGTGGGTCAAACCGTCGATCAGGACGGCAAACGCGGTTTTGTACTGACGCTGCAGGCACGTGAACAACATATTCGCCGCGAAAAAGCAACGTCGAACATCTGCTCGAACCAGGCGCTGCTCGCGCTGTGTGCATCCGTTTATATGTCCACCCTAGGTAAAGCAGGCATGCAAGAGGCAGCGCTTCTGAATGTGCGCAAATCCCATTATGCTGCCGACCGTGTCGCCAAAGGCTCCCTCTCCCTTCCATTCAGCTCGCCGTTCTTCAATGAGTTTGTGGTAAAGCTGCCTGAAGGAACGAACGTGAAGGAGATCAACTCGAAGCTTCTGCGTGCAGGTTACATCGGAGGTTATGATCTTGGCGCTGCGTACCCTGAGCTTCGAGGATGTATGCTGATCGCTGTGACCGAACGGCGGACGAAGGAAGAAATCGACCAATTTATTGGTGAATTGGAGGCGATCGTATGAAACCGGAAAAAGCATTGATATTCGAACTCAGCAAGCCCGGCCGTGTCGCCTATTCCCTTCCCGAATGCGACGTACCGGAGATCGACGCCGCATCATTAATACCAGAGGGCCTGCTGCGCAGCAAACCGGCCGAACTGCCGGAAGTATATGAAGTGGATGTCATTCGTCACTATACGGAGCTGTCGCGGCGTAATTTCGGCATCGATAACGGCTTCTACCCGCTCGGCTCATGCACGATGAAATACAACCCGAAGATCAATGAGGACGTTGCCCGTTTTGCCGGCTTTGCCAAGATTCATCCGTACCAGCCAGAAGAAAGCATTCAAGGCGCTCTCGAGCTGCTTTACACCCTGCAGAATGATCTGGCGGCACTTACCGGGATGGATCAAGTAACGCTGCAGCCCGCTGCGGGTGCGCATGGGGAGTGGACGGGACTCATGCTGATCCGTGCTTACCATGAAAGCCGCGGCGAGAAACGAACCAAGGTCATTGTTCCTGACTCCTCGCACGGCACCAACCCAGCCAGCGCAACGGTTGCCGGTTACGACACGATCACGATTAAATCCAATGATCGCGGCATGGTTGATCTGGAGGCTCTGCGCGCCGTCGTTGGTGATGATACGGCCGCACTGATGCTGACGAACCCGAGCACGCTCGGACTATTTGAAGAGCAAATCGTGGAAATCGCCGAAATCGTGCACGAGGCAGGCGGTCTTCTCTACTATGATGGAGCCAATTCCAACGCCATCATGGGCATCACCCGCCCAGGCGACATGGGCTTCGACGTGGTCCATCTCAACCTACACAAAACGATGAGCACGCCGCATGGCGGCGGTGGCCCCGGTGCAGGTCCTGTCGGCGTAAAGAGTTTGTTGATCCCGTTCCTGCCAAAACCGATCGTGTCCAAACGCGAGGACGGCACCTATTATTGGGATTACGATCGTCCGCAATCCATCGGCCGCGTGAAGGCGTTCTATGGCAACTTTGGCATCCTGGTCCGGGCCTACACGTATATTCGCACCTATGGACCGGAAGGACTTCGCCGTGTCTCGGAGCTTGCAGTGCTGAATGCCAACTATATGATGCACCGTCTGTCTCCATATTACGAAGTTGCCTACCCGGGCCTGTGCAAGCACGAATTCGTGCTATCCGGCAAAAAACTAAAAGAGTTTGGCGTGCGGACCCTGGATGTTGCCAAGCGGCTGCTTGATTTTGGCTATCATCCACCAACCATCTACTTCCCGCTCAACGTAGAGGAATGCATTATGATAGAGCCGACCGAGACGGAGAGTAAAGAAACACTGGACAGTTTCATTGACACGATGATCCAGATTGCCAAAGAAGCCGAAACCACGCCAGAGGTTGTCGTAGGCGCCCCTTATACCACGGTCGTGAAACGACTTGACGAAACGACGGCGGCACGTAAACCGGTTCTGAACTGCACCTGTGGTTAATATTGAATTGATCTATATTCCGTAAGAAAGGGTGTCCCTCGCCGTAGGATCGGTGATAAGGGACACCCTCTTTTTATGCACTCAAGTACCAGAACGGGGGAAAGTAACCTTGCTGTGTTCCCCTAGACGGGCTATAGCTGCCCGAAGCGCCGCGCTATCCATTGGCATAGTCCCTCTTCCGCCTTCTTCTTGTTCTCTATTAGAAAATCCGAATATATGATATAAAGTATATAATTAGATACGGCTTACTTCTACCAAGCTGACAAAAGACGAAAGATGCGGTGATCAAATGAGTAACCCGATACATGGCCTGGATGTAAACCCATATCTTGAGCGTATTGGATACACGGGCCCGATTGTAAACAGCGCTTATATGCTCGCCAGATTGCAGGAACAGCATGTGCATACCGTACCCTATGAAAATCTCGATATCCTTGATCGAATTCCACTGTCCCTGGATATCCCCGATCTTTACGATAAAATCGTAACTCGGCATCGCGGCGGCTATTGCTTCGAGCTCAATGCGTTGTTTGGCTGGCTGCTGCAGAAACTGGGATTCAAGGTCACTCATTACTTCGGACGCTTCTGGCGGGATGAAACCGATACGCCTGCTAAACGTCGGCATCATATTCTGCAGGTGGATATTGAAGAACAACGATATATTGCCGATGTCGGCGTCGGAGGAGCCGGACCTCGCCATCCTCTGGAATTGGTGGATGGCCTTGTGCAGACCCAGGGGAACGAGACCTATCGGCTCGTCCAAACTGAAGCGTATGGCTGGATGCTCGAAGAGTGGAAAAAAGAAGCCTGGGATCCCGTCTTCTCCTTTACGGAAGAACCTAACCTGCCGAGAGATTTCATCACCACTTCATTCTGGTGCGAGTATGCCCCCGATTCGCCTTTTAACAAAACGGCTCGCGTATCCATTCGTACGGCAGAAGGCAGAAACACCGTGGATGATGACGAATTCAGAATTTACAAAGCCGGCGGCGTCCACACCTTTAAACCGGGCAATGCACGGGAATATACCGAAGCACTCTATACATATTTCGGCATTCCTATCCATAAATAAGAATAAACCGGGCTTTCCCATGCAGGGAGCCCGGTTTTATTGTTAATATTCGACTTTGCGCTCGGCTGCGCTCCACGCTTGAAATGGCAGCAAATAATCCGCTGTTTGAACCTGCTTCATAGGGATGGAGCGCTGGTCCATCGGCATCGCGATTTCATCGTATATGAAATGATCGTCGAATCCGATCTCAGCCGCATCCTTCTTCGTGCTTGCATAATAAACGGCATCAGGTCTGGACCAGTAGATGGCCCCCAGACACATCGGACAAGGCTCGCAGCTGGTATAAATCGTACAGCCTTTTAATTGGAAATCCTCCAGGTGTTGACATGCTTCCCTTATGGCTTGCACCTCGGCATGAGCCGTCGGGTCGTTCAGCGCGGTAACCAGATTACGGCCCCTGCCGATCACTTGACCATCCTTCACCACAATCGCTCCAAAAGGACCACCCTCCACATGTTGAACGTTTCGATGGGCCTCTGCAATCGCTTGACGCATCCAGTACTCATGATTATGTTCGCTCATTGTGTACAGCTCCCTTCCCATGTTCATCCTGATCCCGGTGCTGTTATCCATCCATGCCAATCACCTGGGACAGCTAATTATCATCATAGCATACCTTCCTTTAATCTCCTCCATTTTTCCAGTTGAATGGAGAAAAATGGATTGACGAAGTGTATACAAACGTATACAATCACTTTAATAGTATACAAATGTATACGTGATTATTGATAAGGAGGTTGATGTTATATGCACCAAGAGGATCAGGATACATCTGGTCAAAAACGGGCGGAGCCTCGCGAGCGTGATAGCAGCCACCGGCACGGCGGGCGGCACGGAAGACGGCGAGAGGAAGGCTACGGCAGGGAAGGCGGTAAGATGGCGCAGACGTTCCGCCGGGGGCGCGCGCTTTCCTTTTTGGACAATTTGATTGTGAAACGGGAGACTTTGAAAAAACAAGTGAATGACCCGGACTTTGAAGCCATCAGAGAAGTGGTCAGCGGAGAGCTGAAAGCGGTAGACCAGATCATTCAGGAGTACATTCAGGCTTTTGAGCTGTATGACACGAAACCATCGCAAGACACCCCATAATGGCTGTCCGCTAATCTTAAACCAATAACCCTAACAGAGGTAGAACTTGGAGTGTGATAATTCTTGATCAGAAAGTTTTTTTCGTACTATAGGCCCTATAAGGGATTGTTTATTTTGGATTTTACGTGCGCCGTTATTGCCGGACTGCTGGAGCTTGTTTTCCCGCTTGCCGTCAGCAAATTCATTGACGATCTGCTGCCCAGCCAGGATTGGCCGCTTATCCTGATTGCCTGCATCGTCCTCCTCTCCATCTATGCGCTGAATACCGCACTGCAATACATCGTGACTTACTGGGGGCATATGCTCGGCATTAATATCGAGACGGATCTGCGGGAGAAAATGTTTTCCCACATCCAGAAGTTATCCTTCCGTTTCTTTGATAACAACAAAACCGGCCATCTCATGGGACGCATCACAAATGATCTTAATGACGTCGGAGAAGTAGCCCACCATGGACCGGAAGACGTGTTCATCGCCGTTATGACACTGCTCGGTTCCTTCTCCTTAATGGCTTACATCAACTTAGAGCTAGCGCTTCTGACTTTTATCATCGTGCCGTTTATGGCATGGCTGATCATTAAGTTCGGAGGCAGAATGACCACGACCTATCGTCAACTGTTCCGTAATGTAGGGAATTTCAACGCCCGCATCGAGGACAATGTCGGGGGTATCCGTGTGGTTCAATCGTTTGCGAACGAAGAGCATGAGAATAAACTGTTTCAGGAAGAGAACAAGCAATTCCGGGCGACCAAACTGCTGGCTTATAAAACGATGGCAAAAAGCATGTCCATCAGCTATATGCTGATGCGTCTGATCACGGTATTCGTCATGATCTGCGGTGCCTGGTTCTTCATCCAAGGCAAAATTGAGATGGGTGAATTCATGGCCTTCCTTCTGCTCTCCAATATCTTCTTCCGTCCGATCGAGAAGATCAATGCCGTTATTGAGAGCTATCCCAAAGGGATTGCCGGCTTTAAACGTTACCTGGAAATCATGGATACCGAGCCGGAGATCGCCGATGTGCCTGATGCCGTATCCCTTTCATCTGTACGGGGAGATATCCGCTTTGAAGGCGTTACCTTCGGATACGAACCATCGCGGACGATACTGAATAACATCCATCTGACGATCCGTGCCGGAGAAACGGTTGCGTTTGTAGGACCGTCCGGTGCGGGAAAGACCACCATCTGCAGCCTACTCCCCCGTTTCTATGACGTGGATCAGGGGACGATTACGGTGGATGGGATCGACATCCGGAATATCAAATTGCAAAATCTTCGCAAGCATATCGGCATCGTGCAGCAGGATGTGTTCCTCTTCTCCGGTACGATCCGTGACAATATCGCTTATGGCGACTTACATGCCACGGACCAGCAAATCTGGGAAGCTGCACGGCGTGCTTCGCTCGATGAACTGATCCGAAGCCTGCCGGACGGTATGGAAACAGTGATTGGGGAACGCGGCGTCAAGTTGTCCGGCGGTCAGAAGCAGCGCTTGTCCATTGCGAGAATGTTCCTTAAGAACCCGCCGATTCTTATACTGGACGAAGCCACCTCGGCACTCGACACGGAAACGGAAGCGCAAATCCAGAAGTCCCTGGCTGAGCTGTCCGTCGGCAGAACAACGCTGGTGATCGCTCACCGGCTCACCACCATTCAGAGCGCGGACCGGATTATCGTTGTCAATTCCGAAGGCATTGCCGAACAGGGGACGCATCAGGAATTGATTCATTCCGGCGGCGTGTACAGCAGGCTTCACCAAGTTCATTAATGATCCTATGATCCGTTGTTTTACATGAATACTGAACTGATCGTCTTGAAATCCCTCAAATATATAAAGGATGCCTCCGCTTAGAAGCGGGGGCATCCTTTTTTTCGAGACTATTTATGAATTGAATCATTAGACAAGCTGCCAAGATATCACGCAACAGAATTTTCGCCTCATTGCCCTTGGATAAAAAAGTTGTCGCATGGAAACATTAATGGGGTACTACAAAGACATCAATTTCAGGAGGCCCTTTATGTTTTATATCTACAGTGTCGGTCTACTCTTCGGCGGACTGTCGATGATCAACCTTGTCTTCTCGTACCAAACCAAGCATATCCAGCACCTGTTCTGGCCTACGCTGCAGTTTCAGTTATTCATGCTTCCTCTGTTCCTCATCGCCAACATGTGCATCGGATACGGAATCCGTTATGGATATAAAGCCACCGATCAGTTAGGCTATACGTTGATTTTCTCCAAATGCCTGGAAATCCTGATTTCGTTAGGGGTGGCATACTTGTTCCTGAAGGAAGTCCCTACATGGAAAAATTGGGCCGGCATCGGTATCATTGCGCTGGGCATATTCCTTGTTAAACAGAAATGAGCGTATCTAGTGCACGGATGCTTTTTTCGCCTGATCCCCATCTCTGCCAACATCCTTTCGGACGTCAGATCCCCGTTGTTAAGTTATCTCTTCCCCATCCAACCTTGTTCGTAGGCGTAACGAGTCAGCTGGACCCGATTATCCAAATGCAGCTTTTGCAAAATGTTCTTCAGATGGTTCTTGACCGTATTCTCTGATATGCACAAGTCAACCGAAATATCGCGGTTGGACAACCCCTCGGCTACGAGCCCCAATATTTCTTTTTCCCGTGCCGTTAATGGACTATTGCTTGGATCCGGCTTGTCATGCTGCGAAAATTCCTTCAATATACGGAAAGCAAGCTCCCTGCTCATCGGCGCTTCGTCTACGGCAATTGCCTTGAGGTACTCGTGCCATGATTCGGGATTCAGATTCTTTAGCAGATAGCCTTGCGCTCCACGTTTCAGGGCGTCAAACAAGTGAGCAATGTCGTCGGACACCGTGACCATGACAATCTTAACGTAAGGAAATTTGTCCTTCACTCGCTTGGTCGCTTCCAATCCGTCCATCCCAGGCATCTGAATATCCATGAGAATAATATCAGGCATCCATATTTCGGTCAGTTCCAGCGCTTCCTCGCCGCTTTGTCCTTCGGCCACGACTTCAAAGGTCGGGTCACCGCTTAGAATGGTGCGAATTCCTTCTCTGGCAAGATCGCTGTCATCGATGATTAACACGCGAAACGGCTGCTCGTTCATGCGGTATTCTCCTTCCGAATGCTGATGATCGTCTTGTTGTTGCGTCTTTCCACCATGAACTTCCAGCCCATGGCCTCAGCCCGATCCTTCATGATTTTGATTCCATACCGGTTGCTGCCGAGCGGCTTGTCCAACTCAAACCCTTTGCCATCATCGCTGACGGAGCAATGCCAGCTTGAGTCCGCCGCTGTCGCCGTTATTATGACGTGCTTCGCTTCGGCATGCTTATGGATATTCAATAAGGCTTCCCTGATCGAAGCCAGCAGCTCCACCTTTTCTTTGGCAGATAGCATCTCATCCGGAATTTCCCACTGCACGTCGAAATGCAGATTCGTCTCCTCCTTAATTTCCTTAATCAAGCTG
This sequence comes from Paenibacillus sp. Dod16, assembly GCF_049893405.1. Classification (NCBI taxonomy): domain Bacteria; kingdom Bacillati; phylum Bacillota; class Bacilli; order Caryophanales; family Paenibacillaceae; genus Paenibacillus; species Paenibacillus sp. Dod16. Next base: position 36,440 of record NZ_JBNDYG010000019.1, on the reverse strand, counting down.
TCCATGCTATGCATCCACGGAATAGCTTGCGGATCTGCCGGATATCGGAGATTAGCGATAGCTTCTCGTACATAGGCATTGGTTCGGTGGACACTTTCCTTAATATCCTGATATGGAATTTCTCCGGTTAGCCCCGATTTCTCAATTCGGTCAATCTGTGCGTTCAGCAAGAACAAAGATTGGGCGATTCCGTCATGGAGCTCTCGGCCAATCTTCTCCCTTTCATGCATGGCCGCTTGCAGTGCTCTGGATTGGTTCAGTTCCTCCTGGTTCCGTTCAATCAATGAGAACAACTGGGTAAGAAACAGAATGGAAACCAAGAACACGATTACAGGCGCAAGTAGATTGCCAAGATCCATCGATATATAAGGCAGCAGAAACTCATGCCGAACATACTCCCATATGCCAATCGTCAAAGTGGGAATGATCAGAATCAACCATTTCATTTGTTTATAGGACATACCCTGCCTCCTATTTCATTTCAAAACATAAATGCACCCGTCGCTTTATCTATCATATAGCAACTGGCTATCCCTTCATTGTAATCAAGATTGACCATAAACGGAATGACTCTAAAGAGCTACTGACCTTACCAGTTTCACCCGTACTGAAATAACCTATTTACAATTCGAGTACAAATCGCGTATAAAGAGTAAAAGATATCCATTCATTCCATTTCCGATGAAGGGAGCTGCAGTTAGATGAAGCAAAAAATTGCAGTGATCATTGTACACGGATTGGGAACACAAAAGAAAGACTATGCGGATAAATTTATGAAAAAATTGAGAGGAACCTTCTCTCAAACATCTGGCATTCCGCATGAGCAACTGGCCATGGAGGCCGTGCATTGGGCCGATGTATTCGCAGGACGCGAGTCCGAATTAATCAGCAGCAGCATTAAACCTTACCGTTTACGTTATCAGCACCTTCGGCAGTACGTGATCCACAATCTGGCGGATGCCGTAGCTTACCAACCCGTGGAAGCCGAGGATCAGAATTATGAGGCCATTCATCGGACCATCAGTGAAGCGCTGCACCGACTTGCCCTCGCAGCGGGCCCCCAGGCTCCATTATGCGTGATTTCTCATAGCCTGGGATCCGTAATCGCAAGCAATTTCTTCTATGATCTGCAATTCTCCTCCCGCGGGCATCGTCTTGTCGTTGACCCGGAAGCTCCGTTGGAGCGGGGAGAGCTCCTGACCTTATTCTATACGCTGGGAACCACCTTGCCGCTGTGGAGCATGCGGTACCGCGATTTTGATAGGCCGATCGAAGTCCCTTCCATAAAGCTGAAGCACTATCATGATCTGCTGCTGGGAGAATGGGTTAATTTCTATGATAAAGACGATATCCTTGCTTACCCTCTCAAAGGCATAAATGAAGAATATGACCGCACGGTTCGTAACGATATATCCGTTAATGTGGGAAACTGGCTAACAAGCTGGAATCCCCTGTCACACAGCGGTTATTTCTACAGCAAACCGATCCTGGAGTATATTGCTTCAAGTTTGGAAGCTACCTGGCGGAGTGTCAACCAACCAAGTTAAATAAAGTTATGCCGCAAAGACCAGACGTCTTTGCGGCATTGTTCATCATAGGGTTATATTCATCACCCATTGTTCTCCGATCGGCCCCATTCTTCTCCTGCCCGTATCTTGGAAACCAACCCGTTCATAAAGCTGTTGGGCCGGAACATTCTTATGGTTTACGGCCAATACCACCTCATTGCAGGTAGGAAACTGACTCCGAATGAAGGATGACAGCGCAAGCATCCCTCTCCTGGCATATCCCTTACGCTGCTGCCGATGGTCAATGGATAAGGTGGTTAGCAGCATCGCATGAGGATTGCTTGTGTACTCTTTGACGCGTTCCGTCGCGTGCAGGATAAAGAAGCCAACCGGATGACCATCCGCTAAAATAACGATAGGATGCTGACCCTCAACTGCGTTAAGTGCTTCTTTCGGATGAGCGGTAAATTGGACTTGCTCATCCGGAAGCTCGAATTCTTTCAAGATGGGCAGGTGTTCAGCCGAACGGAAATCCAGCTGAATATGTTCTGCTTTTTGCATGGGTACATCTCCTCTGTATATGGTGAAATGGATACATAACTTACTCTATCCACTGCAATCCTAATCAACTTGATTATCCTGTTTCTTCGCCATACCACAGCTGTCGGAAGCTATCGCTTGAAGCCAGCAGCTGTTCCGCCGTGCCTTCGGCTTCAATCTCTCCTCCGTTCAACACGATAATATGGTCAGCATGGTTAAGCGCGGCTTTTCGATGGGATACCACGAGACAAGTCGCTCCTCCTCGCTCGCTGAACAATCTCTCCCATAACTTGCGCTCCGTCTCAACATCCAATGCACTTGATAAATCGTCAAACACATACAGCTCCGCGTCCCGTACGAGCATCCGTGCAGCTGCAGTCCGCTGAGCTTGACCACCGGACAGCTTGACTCCGCGTGGTCCTACCATCGTCTCCAGGCCATGCTGCAGATGCTTGATATCTTCTTCCATTACAGCAGCATGAAGTGCGCGTTCCAAGCTCCCCGGCTCTTCGATTATGCCTAGCAGGATATTGTTTCGCAGTTTATCGCTGTACAGCCTGGGGATCTGTGCCGTATATGCACTTTGAGGCGGGATGAAGAAATCAGCTGGCTCCGTCACCCTTTCACCGTTCCACCGGATTTCGCCCTTTTCGGCAGGAAGTAAGCCCAGCAATGTGCGAACTAACGTCGTTTTGCCGCTGCCAATCATCCCCGTAACGACAGTAAAAGTACCCCTCTTTAGGGTCAGATTAATATTCGAAATGCCGCGCCCGGTTTCGGGATATCGATACGACAGTCCTTGCGCTTCAAGCAACGAGAGGGGCGGTGCCTTGATAATAGCCGTTTCCATGCCGTCTTCGGCAGCGGAAATAGCGGAAGGATTGAATCTTCCTTGGGTCAACGAATTCATCTGTGCCCTGTGATCAGGATGAGCTTCCTTCTCTTGATTCCGTTTGTTCTTAAACTTACCGATACCGATATAATTGGCAGCCGTAAGCAGCGAAGCAGGTGCCCCTTGAAGCATGGATTTGATGCGCTGAAAGCTGACGCCCATCTGCTTGTAGTAAGTCATGAAGTTGCCTACGTTCGATATAAGCTGTGTGACAAAAGTTAAATAATATACAAAGAGCGACAAGTCCCCAACCGTAAAATCGCCACTTCGCATCTTAAGACTCGCAAGCACAAGGATCAATCCTGTACCGAGATTCACGGAGTTGGTGAACACGGAAGACAAGGTTTCCGTTAACAGTTTATCCTTCACCATGGACTGGCGCCGCTTCTCACTAAGGCTTACAAACCGTTCCACTACGCGTTTCTCAGCCCCTGCGACTTGAATGGCTTGCACATTGGCAAACATTTCGCTAATCGCACCGGTTACCTTTGCTGTCGATTCCCGGCTTGCCGCCCTGTATTTCTGAATCCGTGCGGTCGCAATCTGGGCCGCAGTAACCACCAATATCAAAGGAACGAATACGAGAATCGTCAGCTGCAGATCAATGGATATGAGAATCCAGCTGGCAACGATTACGAATCCGACCAGTCCTAGAGTGTCCACGGACCAGCTTGTCGCTTCTTCGGCCTGATCGACGTCATCCCGGAAATTGCTGATGGCTTCTCCCGGGGAGCAGGGTATTGCCCGTGCTCCAGGCTCTTTCATGACATGGGACAGCATATTTCGGCGAAGCAAGGTGCTGATCCGGAAGCGAAAATGCACGTCTGTCATGAAACCGCCGAAGATCAGCGCAATTCGGGCTAATGCAGCGCCAATGAGCAGCACGGCAATTGCCCAAACACCGTAGGGAAAAGCATATGTACCTTCCAAATGGTCGAAGAAAGCCTTAGTTAACAGTCCGGGAACAAGCGGTGCCATATGGATAAGGGACCACGCGAACAGGTTGATTAGGTACAACCCCGGGCGGTACATAATCAACCGCCAGAAAAAATGCCTTGTTTTCATGCCAGCACTTCCTCCATTCCAACGGCAAGCATGCGGCTAAACCGTGATTGCGGGTTTGAGGCAAGCTCTTCCCGGCGTCCGCTTTCGAGCATTCTACCATTCTCCAGTATGAGAATTCGGTCGGCACGCTGAACCGTAGCCAAGCGGTGGGCAATGATAATACAGGTCTTCTCCTGAAGCAGGCGCGTAATGGCTGCTTCAATCCGGTACTCCGTTAACGGATCGAGGCGGGACGATGCTTCATCAAGGATGACGAGACCCGGATCCGTCAAGAAGACGCGGGCAAACGCCAACAGCTGGGCCTCACCGGCCGACAGGCTTCCGCCGCCTGAGGCAAGGCTCGTACCGAGCCCTTCGGGAAGCGAAGCATACCAGTCTCCAAGCCCAAGCTCCTCTAGCACGGATATAATTTGGCGATCCTCGATGCCTTCATCAAACAAGGTCAGATTATCACGAACTGTCCCTTCCAAAATCTCAATATTCTGCGTAACCATCGCGATCTTGCGCCTCAGTTCATGAAGCTTGCAGTCCCGGATATCCGTTCCTGCCAGCTCGATGCTTCCCTCCTGCGGATCATAGAAACGCAGCAGCAGGCGGGCGATCGTCGTTTTGCCGCTGCCTGTACGCCCGAGCAGCCCCAGAGTCTGGCCCGGCTCGAGCCGCAGCTGCAGATTTTCGAGCGTAGCCTGCCCGCCCTCTTCATAGGAGAAGTTTAGGTTGCGGAATTCCACCGACAACGGGCCTGCCGGAAGCGGAGCTCCGGGCCCGTCTTTGATCTGGGGCTCGGTTGCAAGCAATTCCCGGACTCGCATCAAGCTGGCATCCGCCTTTTGCAGGTCCTCCAATTGGGTGCGGATCTTCTCGATCGGTTTGGCTAGCAGCTCGGTATAATAAAACACTAAATATATGGAGCCGATCGTCAAACCGCCCTGTCCGTTCTTCCACAGTATGGCGCAGACGATAAATGCGGCCGCATTGCCAAGCGCAAACACCAATATCGTTGTGCTCCACATGAGGAAAAATCCGATGAATGCACGTACTCGAACCGGCAGCATGCGTCTTGCCATCTCGTAGAATCGATTCATGACATATCCTGCCGCCCCGTTAGCACGCGTATCTTCAGTGCCTTCGAGGTGTTCGCCAATGAATCCGTAGAAATCCGCATTCAGCTCGCGCCAGCGCTTCCATACCGGTATGGCAAATCGACGGATATGTTGAATGACGTAAATGCTGCCGACAACAAACACGGTCATGACAAATCCAATCCAGAAGTTCTCCCGATACAGGAGAGCCAGAATTCCGATCATAAGGAGCAGATTGCCGAACAGATGGATAATAAAGCTGGAGAAGAAATTGGCAAGCGCATTCACATCGCCATCGACTCGTTCGATTAAAGAGCCCGACGTTTGGGTTTTGTGAAAGCTCATATCCAGCGACAGGCAGTGCTCCGCCAATTCTGCTCGAAGCTTGTTGGTTGTCGTCCAGCCCAGATTCTCGCTATAGTAAGCAGCCGCAATGGAAACGCCTTGTTGGAGCAATGAAAATACGATAAAAAAACCTGCCGCATAATAAAGGGATGTCAGACTTCCCTCTCCTTGAGCCGTATCGATAAAATACCGGATGATCTGCGGATTAATCAGTTGCAGCCCGATTGAAAATAACAGTAGCACGCTCAAAGCTACCAGCAATTTCTTATGCGGGAATACGTATCGGAATAACATTTCCCTATACATGCCAATCCCCGTGGTCCTTCGCTTGCTGTTTAACATGCGATCGCTTTGCATTCGTCTATAATCCCCCCGCTTCAGGTTAACCCTCTTGATAATAATAAGCTTCCTGGGTAGATATGACAAGAACATGGGTTCTTGTTTTCGAAAAAATTTACAGCCGATTGATTAAAGACACATCTGCCGCAATATCGGTAATATCAAAGTGACCCTTTTGAGCATACGCCAAAAAGACCAGCCCCCTCAGCATGGAGACTGGTCTTCAAAACCGTTACGTATAGAGAATCAATCACATCTTATGTTTCTGCCACTAATTTCAAGAATTGATTAATCATTTCGGGGGTTATTTCCTGGTTCTCTGGCATACTGACAGCCGGGCTCTTATCAACGGATTGGATGGCCACATTGGATCTGGCCGCACTTGAAGCGATACCCGATCGGGCTTGTCCATCATGCACATTGTCATGATTAGCTAGCATCATCATCAGAAAAGCACTCCCAAGTCCTAACGACCACATACTCATTTTGTTTTTCTTATTCATTTGCGTTGCTCCTTCCATCACTTGTAGTGACATACCTAGTATAAGGTCCAAACCTTAACGAGAGATGAAGGCAGCCTAAAATCCGGTTAAGCAAAGTGAAGAAACGATTATTTGCATGAATTCCATCACTGCTATAAAACAAGCCACATTTTATGATTATCAGACGCTATTTCTCAGTTTACATAACATTAATTATGTAGTAATCCTTGTAGATTACTTCCAAATCTGATCGAGCTTATCCGAATAGAAAGCAATCGCCTTCTGGTAGCTTTTGATTCCCTCGTCATTACTGGTTTCGCCTATTTCTTTAAGCAGAAGTGCCATCGCCTTATCGTATTGTCCCAAATTGTACAAGGTCATCGCATAAAATACGTTAAACTCCCTCGCCTCGGGATATTCCTGCAAGCCCTGCTCCAAAATCCCCTTGGATTTGTCGTACATTCCCAACGTACGATAGGTGCTTCCAAGTCCAAGCAATGCACCGCATCGCTCAGGATTTTTCAGGCCAGAAGAGATCGCCTTCTCATAATAAGGAACCGCCTCACCCTCAAGCCCCATCAGATCATGCACCCAGGCCAGCTGATACAGGATTTCGGGATCGTCTGGGGATTGGGCTAACAGCCCGAGGAGAATTTCTTTGGCTTCCTCCGGTAGACCTGCAGTGCGGAGTTCAATAGCCTCTTGCATCGTTGCCATAGGTCACACCCCTTTTGATTGATAACGCCGCCCTCTCCCTTATCTTACCAGCTCCCATTCATGCTCGTCAAAATCGTCAACAACCACCTTCATCTCTTACTTAACCTTAAGATGAGGTGGTTGTCACAAGAATTACTGATTGATTTACGCTTTATTCTCAATACTTAAGCGTTGATTGTCCTCTTCGGTAACCAACTCGGGATTGCCTGGCCAGAAAGCCCACTTGCCCAATAGTGCTGTGATCGCGGGTACCAGGAAATGTCTTACGATGAACGTATCCAGCATAACACCGATGACCGTGATGATCCCAAACTGTACCAATACTTGAATCGGAAGCGTATATTTATTTTGAAAAAGCGACCGGCATGTCTTACACTATAGGCAGGAGGTCATCATGACAAAAATACGCAACCCCCGAAATCCCGGGCGTCCCAAAGCAGCTGCCGATCAGGCTCCTATCCAGGAAACCATCCTCTGGACCGCCTCCAAGTTATTCATGGAGAATGGCTATGAGTCCGTATCCTTACAGCAGATCGCTAAGGCTTGCCAAGTGACCAAGGCTTCCATCTACTATCATTTCACAAACAAACCCGAGCTGTTTAAAATAGCGGTGACCACGATTCTCGATAAAGCGTATGCTTCCACTCATCGCTTTCTGCAAGAGGCCGATACGCTGGAGTCCGGATTAATCCGGGTGGCTGAAGCGAAGATCGCCCGTCCGCATGCCGAGATGGAGACGATGATGCGGGAAGCGGAGCCTTTTTTATCCCAGGAGCAGATGTCCGCGATCCGTGAGGCGGAACAGCGAATTCATGAAGTCATTGCCGATCGGTTTGATCAAGCGATGCGTTCCGGCGAGCTTCGGGAAGGCAATCCTCTGCTTATGGCGCAGGCTTTCTCGGCGATGCTGATGCTGGGCAATCGTGAAGATACCCGGAGCGGTTATGCCAGCGCTCGTGATATGGCTGTTGAGATCGTGGATCTATTCTTGCATGGAGCAGTGAACCTTCCAAAGTAACACTGGGCTCTATAACTGCATCCTTCAATCATGAATCGGCGAGAATTAGTTCTTCGAATCAGGGGCATCGATCAGTGTTTTAGATTTTATTCCAGAAAGCAACGTCTTCAAGCGGCAATCTTATCGTTGGCCGACCTGGAGCGGCTGCTTTCCCGATAGCAATCAACATCACGCTGCGGTAATGGGCAGGAATATTGAACTCTTCCACGAATTGAACTTTGTTATATCCGCCCATCGGCACGGTATCATAACCCCTTGCGCGTGCACTCAGCATCAGTTGCATGGAGATCAGTCCAGCATCCACGTCCACGATGCTTTCTTTCACGGATTGATCCATATTCGCATAAAGATTTTCGGCCGTATGGATAAAGTATTGCTTCACCTCTTCGGTCATATATCCCGCTTCTTCAGACATCGAATAAATCTTCTCGCCCTTCTCATACCATTTCATATCACCCAGCACAGCTATGACGGCCGAGGCTTGAAGTACATGCTCCTGATTGTTTGCAATCGGATGCAGCTTCTTCAAAAGCTCAGCATCATCAATCACAAGAAAGCGCCATGGCTGCAGATTGCTTGAGGAAGGTGCCAGTGTAGCATCCTTCAGAATCGCTTCCATCTCTTCTCTTGGAATCTTTACCGACGGGTCGTACTGACGGACCGAGTGGCGTTCCTGAATCACGGTTTGAAAATCGGGTTTTGTTATGGTAGACATGGTTTTTCCCCTCCAAAATTATATTGTGCATTTTTCTGCACAGTTTAAATCGCAAGTTAACTGTGTTGTTTAATGCACAGTATATAGCAGGCTGGATTTCTTTGTCAATCACTTTCTGAAAAGTTCACTGAGCGATGTCCGCAATCGTCCGGGATTCCAATATTTTCAGGGTACTGTCCTCAATCTCGGATAAAATGCCGACAAAGGATTCCTTGATTTCCTCGGCAAAACAATGTCCGGAAGCCGCATCCAGCATACTGTCGCTGATGGAGCTGTGGACTTGAAGAATCGAGTAAACTTCAGCCAGTGTAATGTCGCAGGCATTCTTCTTCAGCCGGTATCCGCCGTCTCTTCCTTCACGCGACTCAATCATATCGGCTTGCGCAAGGGTTTTCAGCACGCGTCGAATCAAAGTTGATTCCGAGTGCAAGTACGAGGCGATATCGCCGCTCGAGCATTTACCGGAGTGACGTTCAAGCGTAACCAGCGCCTGTACAGCCAGACTGAAGGTTTTATAAGTGGACGGGCAGGCCATTGTCGATTTTTTGGAGGCCGCTTCTTTATGGATGCTCATGTTCCTACCCCCTTTTTCAAGTTTAGATTTGCCTTAAATAGGCATTCTGCAGCTTTAGCTGCCGTTCCCAACAAGCTTTTCATTATTGTAACGTAAACCTGACACTCCATCAAGCGCAACAAAGGACCATCGTCTAATGGCCCTCATCTTCAACCAGTGCTTGAGACTCATACAAATTCGCCTCTCGGTAATTCACATCCATTCTCAGATGGCTCGCCAATGACCTGTCAATATCGCCCTGTTCGAACATGCTTTGAATCTCGTTACGCTCGGATTGAATGGCTTTAAGTTCCAGTTCCCGGCGTTCACTGCTAAGCTTCTGCTTTCTTCGACTCCACACACGATCATTCTGAAGAAAATGCTCCATTGCACGATAGTCTGCAATAACGGCTTGCAGGATTTCCTGCCTCTGTGCCGGTTTCACCGTTTGGATCTCATGTATTGCAGCACGAATCGCCTCCAGCTTTAGTGCCTTATACATATCCCAATCCGGATGGTCCGGAGACATGCGCGTTTCATGGGACTCGTTTTTTTTCAGCAAGTTCTTCAAGTTCCGCCATAAATTCCTCATAAGCAGCTTGAACTTATATCGGCTGGTAAGCAGCATCTCGACTTTGTTCAGCGAGGATAGGAACAGCTCCGCGACCCTTGCGGATGCTTTATGTTCCTTAAGCCACGTTTCCGCAACGTTCCGTTCCGCTGCGAGTCCGATTTTTCTTACTGCGATGGTGGCTTTCCAGAACTCCCGCATGTCGCTCTTATCCGTTATTTGTGATTGCTGAAGCCGCTTCGTATACGCATAGATAAGCTGAACTGCCTCTTCCTTATTTTCATCCGTCATTTCTTCACGCACGGTACGTATACCCGCTTGCAGCATATGAAGCCGTGCTTCTTTCTCGCGATTGATCACCGCGGACGAATCCACATGTTTCTCCCGTGTCAAAAGCGGAAGCAGAACACTCGCGATCACCAGCGTTAACAAAATCACGCCCGCACAGATGAATAACATTAAGCTTCGTTCTGGGAAAGGACGATTGTCCGAGAGGGTGAGCGGGATAGAGAAAGCCGCAGCCAGCGTCAATGCTCCCCGTACGCCCGATAGTGCAGTCAACAGGGAAGATTTATACTGACGGTTCGTAGATGCCCAGACCCATGCGAAACGCAGCAATATCAATACAGCCGTTATAAGAAAAATATAGCCGAGAACTTGTCCATTGTTATAGGCAGGGTCACTCCATATTTGATTAACGACTCCTGGGATTTCATGCCCGAGCAGAATGAACACCAGCCCATTTAGCGTGAAGAGAATGACCGACCAGGTGCTGTCCGATACCACTCTGAGCTTTATGGACGCCGATCGCATGCGATCCCTCTCAACCGCATGGGTGACACCCGCCGCAACGACAGCCAGAATCCCGGATAGATGAAATTCCTCGGCGATAAGGTAGATGATGAATGGCGTCAGAATGATGATCAGCATATGAAGCGTGACGTCCTCCATACCGAGACGGCGAAGCAGCATTCGGAACCAGATCACAAGAAATCCTAGAAGTGCGCCGATCACGATGCCTCCAACCGCAATGACAAAAAAACTGCCGATGGCATTCGTTAACGAAAAATAACCCGTTACGGTAGCTGCAATCGCAAAATTAAATGCAACGAGACCGGATGCATCATTCATCAGCGCTTCGCCTTCAAGCAAATGCATGATTTTTCCCGGCAGCTTCACCCTGCCTGACAGGGAGCCCACCGCAACCGCATCGGTAGGCGAGAGTATCGCCGCCAGCGCAAATGCAGCCGATAACGGTATGGTCGGAATAAGCCAATGAATGAAAGGGCCCGCGATCAGTACCGTTGCAAATACAAGACCTAGCGCCAGCAGCAGGATACTGGACCTGAGCTTCCATAACTCTTCGCGCGGGGTAAGCTTCCCGTCATTGAACAAGAGCGGTGCGATAAACAGAACCATGAACAATTCCGGGTTCAGCGGAACGTGATGGAACCCGCGAATATAGGCGGCCCCGATCCCAAGCGCAATCTGAATCAACGGGACAGGTATGAACGGCAGAAATCGATTAATAATGTTTGAAATACCGACAAGGACCAGAAACATAAGTACCATAAGAAATATTTCCACAACCCTGCTCCCTCCTCGAAGAATTATCTATGTAACATTAGGATATCCATCAATAGACTGGTATAGGTTGTGTAGAATATTAAAGGTTTATTTATGAGTTGGAGAAGTTTCAACCTTTATACCACCGCAAAAAAACAAGGCTTCCTAAAGGAGGTATCCTTTAGAAAGCCCTTGCGCTTGCTCTTGCTTATTAATATGCAGTCCAGCCTGCATCGGCTGTTACAACACTACCATTGACGAAGCTAGCTTCATCTGAAGCCAGGAACAGTACGACTTTCGCGATCTCTTCCGGTTCGCCTGCCCGCGGGTTCAGGTTGATACCAGCCATCGCTCTTTCCATGCCGAACGAATTCGGCGCGTTGAGGGTGGTGCTGATATTCGTGATGACACCTCCTGGAGCAACCGCATTACAGCGGATTCCCTGCGTTGCATATTGGAAACCGACATTCTTCGTTAATCCGACAACGGCATGCTTAGCGGCCGTATATGCTGCACCCGCTCTGGACCCCATTAGACCTCCAGCAGATGCAATGTTGACAATGACTCCGCTTTTCTTCTCCAGGAAGATTGGCAATGATTTACGAATGGTCCTCATCGGTCCCGTCGTGTTGATGGAAAATACGCGATCCCACAACTCATCCGTTAGATCGGCAGCCGGTACGAAGTTGTCCATAATGCCAGCGTTGTTGATCAAAATATCAAGCGTTCCATATTCATTAACAGTAGCATCTACCAGCTGCTGAACATCTTCTTCCTTGGCCACATTCGCTACCAATGCCAGGGCCGTGCCGCCTTTTGCCGTAATTCCGTCAACAACGGCTTGCGCTGCCTCAAGACGCAGGTCAGACACGACAACCTTTGCGCCTTCGGCGGCAAACAGTTCCGCTGTCGCTTTTCCCATACCGGAAGCAGCACCCGTAACTATCGCAACTTTACCAGCTAATCTCATGTTCCATCCCCCCATTATTGGTTTGATATCATTTCGAAATTCAGTGACAACATTCAACAACTGTACAATACATGACATATGTCTATTCTAGTATAATTGTAGTATGATTTAGGTCACAATCATTAAAAAACATGGAAATGTACGATACCGAACAAAAAACATAAATTTGTTTATATTTTAATAATTAAATTCGTTATATTTGTAACCGAAAGGACTCGAATCTATGCAAACGAGAAATAAAAGGACCGACCGTCGCGTCGTCCGCAGCCAAGAGGCTTTAAAGCAAGCGCTTCTATCACTCCTCTCGCAGAAGAGCTTCTCCAGCATTTCCATTACGGAAATCGTAGAGTTAGCGAATTACAATCGAGGAACCTTCTATACCCACTACGACAACAAAGAGTCTCTACTTGATGATATCCTGACCCCTTTAATGGAGGAACTGATTGCTTCCTTCAGGGCTCCCTACGGGGAAGTCGACGTATTTCATATCGATGAGCTGCCTGCTAATGCGGTAAAAATATTTGATCATATTCATCAAAATGCAGACGTATATACAGCCTTATTCAAAAGCGATGTTCTGCCGCTGGTCCGGGATAAAATGTTCTCGGCATTAAAGCAAATCGCCATGGAGGATCTGGACTATCCCGGTGAAGAGCTCAACCATGAACTTCTCATCATCTACAACATGCACGCCTTAATCGGCCTGGTATTCCACTGGATCGAGAACAATTTCCACTATTCCGTCCCTTATATGAGGGATCAGTTGGTTCTCATGATCAACTGGAGGCCGAGAAGCGTTAGAACACAAGTCAAGCGCACGGATCCTACATGAAATCAGAGCTGATAACATAGAAAAAAGCACATAAAACCATCAACCCGATCAAATAGCAAATCGAACGGATAATGGTTTTGGTTGTTGAGATAAGCCAAAGGCCGCTTCCAAAGATAGTTTTGAACTACCCATGGATACGGCCTTTCTTTAATACCGATCAATTATATCTATACTCTAGAGAAAATAGCGTCGAGTGTACTTTCGACGATTCGATCGGCTAACTCCCGATTCATCGTAGCGGAGTTCATCACCCGCAGTCCGTAATAGCTGCTTAAGAATAAACTAGCCAGCTGCTTCGCAGAGCGTTCACCTCGTATCTCCCCCGAATGAATCGCCTCTTCCATCACGCGGACCAAGTCTTCCTCGAGATCATAAATATATTGCCCGAATATCCGCTCGACCATCGGGTCCCGCCCAGCTCGTTCCATACTAATATTAACCGCCATGCAGCCGCGATGATTCGGATCCGAAAAATCCATGCCGATCGCCCATTCAAACAAGGCGCGCAGCCTTTCCTTAACCGGGACGGACCGGCCCAGAATCTCTCTGGATATCTCCAGGCCTTCATCATTGTAACGCTGGAGCACCTGCTCGAATAACTCATTCTTGCTGCCAAACGCATTGTACAGGCTCCCTTTACCAAGCCCTGTCTTCTCGCACAGCTCTTGCGTGGAACTCGCTTCATAACCCTTGGACCAGAATACGTCCATGGCTGCATCAATGACAGCTTCTTTCTTGAACTCACGCGGTCTACCGTTCGTGGTCATTCCCCTCATCCCTTTTGAACATGATCTTTGTTATCTAAAAGTATAGGGTTTATGTACCACTCAGTCAAATATTATGATTCTCCCATAAAAAGTCTTCGAACGGTTTCATACGCCAGCTTCGGACGCCGATATTCATCCACGATGCCTTTGCTGTTCCGCGTGCATGAACGATTCAGCAGCCAACCAAGCCCTTCCGTCACGCGGCAATCGCTAAATTGCCATATGAACATCCCGGAAATGTATTCGCGCTCCATGTATGCCTTCAGATTGCTCGCGATAATATCGGCCTGACGCTCCTCGGAGCCTTTCTCCCGATTCGGACTGCGGAATCCGTAGAACCCGTCCCCTCCGAATTCACTCATAATCATCGGTTTACCTTCTCCGCCGAGCGCATCTGCCCAGCTTCTGGCCAGATCCGCCAGTTCCCCAGGATTCTCGTCGGTATACCAGCCTGGATAGAGATTGAATGACACGATCTCCGCCAAATCAAAACATTTCTCCTGATCACGGTGATGGGAAGCGAAGGACCGGGGCCTACTTGGATCAAGCTCCCGAATAATGGTTAACTGCTTCGCGTAGTGAGCTCTCCCCTCCTCCGTATTACTGGCGCATTCATTCAGAATGGCCCATATCAGGATGGACGGATGGTTAAAATGCTGCTGCACCATTTCACGAGTCACCTGCTCGCTCTGCCAACCGAAATTCGGGTGCAGCATCTGCTCCAGACTCAAACCGCGGGCGTGATTTTCTTCCCACACCGCAATCCCTCGTTCATCGCATAGATCCAGAAATCGCTCATCGTTCGGATAATGGCTCGTCCGAACGGAATTACAACCAAGCTCTATTATGAGGTCCACATCTTTTACCATGAGGGGCAACGGAAGTGCGGAACCGGCCATGGGATGGTCCTCATGCCGGTTAACGCCTTTGAGCACGAGATTCTGGCCGTTCAATTGGATTTTTCCGTGATGCGTTGTTATCTCGCGAAAGCCTATGCGGTCCAGCCAATCATCGCAATCCGTACCATCAACGGCAAGGACCGCTCGCAGCACATACAAATTCGGGTCGTCCAGCGACCATTCCAACACACCTGGATACGATACGGTGGCTATTCGTTCGACCCGCTCCCCTGGCTTCACTTCAAAGCTTCCAAGCACCCCCTCCACCTCAGCCAGCGAACCGCGGAGTGATCCTTTCTTCACAAGGCTTCCAAGGTTTCGGATCACTACCTTCCAAGAACCGTGCCAAACCCCGCCCTGTTTATATGGAGTGAACATGACGTGTTCAATGTATAAATCGCTTATCTCCTCCAGGGCAACCGGCCGAATAATGCCGCCGTACGTATAGTAATCGTTAGGAACATGAAGGGCCGATTCCTCGTTGAAGGAATTATCCACATACACCAGCAGTTCATGTTCACCGGCTTGAACTTCCGGGATGACCATGTCAAAGGCGGTATATGCGTTATAATGACGGACTGCCAATTCCCCGTTGAAATAAACATGTGCCGTGTGGCTGACCCCTTTGAATTCGATTCGCAAATTGGTTTTTCGGGACAGCGAGATGATCTTGCGGTATACCCCAACTCCCCTATAGTTTCCGAAGCGTGGGTGCATCTCCCAGCAACCGGGAACAGGCAGCTTGTCAGTGTAACTGGCTGGTCGCTCCCCTATGCCGGCTACTGGAGCAAACTCCCACATTCCCTCCAGTTCCTTGCACTTTCGAATATGGTGGGTATCAAATAATCGCAGCATTTCTTCTCCTCCTATCCATCATGCGGCTTTGAGGATCCCCTCAAAAATCCGATAAGTAAACACTAGATTATTGATGCAGCGTACTCCATAGAAAAGCCGATACAAAACATGTAAAAATCGCTCCTTGCATCCCTGGCGATTGTTGCGATCCTGAGTTATTCTTTTCTTATATCACCTATCAGGATGGAGGCTGGACTGCCGTGTATGATGCTCGAGATTTGGTTGTGCGGATCAACTGGACCTTCCGAAAGACAACCTCTTCCGATTGGTCTGATATCCGTAATAATACGTCAGTGCACAGTTTCTACTGGATCCATGAAGGCAGCGGAATCTTCTATGCGGATCAAGCATATCCGGTAAGTCAAGGCATGCTGTTTTATATGGAACCAGGCTTGCAGATGCGTATGAAAAACGCTCCGGAAGCCCCTCTTACCATAAGCATGGTGCTATTTGAATGCTGCTGTCTTCAACATTCCCGGTCTGAATGGCAGCTCCCTCAAAGCGTTCAGCGGCTTGATATCCCATTTATGGCCCATTATCTAGGCGAGCAAGCCATCGGGATGGACCATGGTTTCAGCGAGTTGACAAGGGCTTGGGTTCCCGGGAATACGGAGAGTGAATTGGAAAGCAGCGCCCTGCTTCTAAGGATGATCGCCAAATTACATCAGGAGAACAAGCCGTCTCTAATAGAGCCCGCATATGAGGCATATCACAGGATAAAATCAGACATCGAAGACCATTACGCCGATCCGCTTCATATTGGATCCTTAGCAAAGAAACATGCCATTTCAGAGTCATATTTGCGAAAGCTGTTTATGAAGCATCTGCATGTTTCTCCCAAGGACTACCTGACCGACATCCGTATGCGGCATGCAGAGCGTTACTTGGCATACACGTCGTATACATTGAGGGTTATCGCCAACGCTTGCGGATATTATGATGAATTTCACTTCAGTAAAGCATTTCATAAGTACAAAGGGATGGCTCCCGCAGCGTTTCGAAAAACCTCAAAACATACGAATCATTCAACCCTGTAACGGTTACTGATAAAATTCTATACCAAAAAACGGACTTTAGAGACGTTATTCAACACTAGCAGCAAATCAACTGCCATTGCCCATAATACGACTCTGTCGTCCGTTTTAACTGGAACATGATTCTTGGTGTAACCGATTGTCTCTAGAAAATTTTATCCCGGCGGCGGGGCCGTGGATCGGCGGATGACCAGCTCTGGGGGGAGCACAATCCGCTGTGGAGGTTCTCCCTGGCTGGACAGATTCCTGACTACAAGGTCTACCGCCAGGCGGCCCATCTGTTCCATCGGCTGGGCAATAACGGTGAGCGGCGGATCGGTTACCCGGGCGAGAATCGTATCGTCAAAGCTGACGACCGAACAGTCCTCCGGAACGCGCAGCCCGAGCTCGCGGATCGCCTGAAGGGCGCCGATCGCCAGCAGGTCGTTGCAGCAAAACAGCGCCGTGGGCGGTTCCTCCAGCTCCAGAATAGCTTTGGCTCGGCGGTATCCGTCCTCGATCTTATGGTCACAGGCCGCCATATAGTCGGGAGACGGCTCCAAACCGAGCAAGGCGGCAGCCTCGACAAAACCCCTTACCCGCTCATTGCTGCTCGTCACCCGTTCATGCTCGGCGAGTACCGCCAGCCTGCGGTGACCGAGACGAAGCAGATGCTCAGCAGCCAGACGGCCCCCTTCCAAGTCATGAACCCGAACGCTGCTTGCGCCAAGTGCCGGATTGTCGCGAGCGATAAGCGCTATAGCCAGCGAATGCTCCTGAAGCGGCTTAAGCAGCTCGCCATGGGATACGCCCGTACCGATAATAACGCCGTCCACCTGCTTTTGTCTCAGCAGGCTGACATAGCGCTTTACCTTCTCTTCCTGGTTGTCCGTGCTGCAGATGATCACGCTGTATCCAAGCTGATGCCCGTGATCCTCGACCGATCGTGCAATCTCGGCAAAAAAGGGGTTCGAGATGTCAGGGACGAGCAAGCCCAGGGTATAGGTTTTTTTGCCGGCGAGGGCTGAGGCAATCGCATTCGGCCGATAATTCAGGCGCTGCATGATATCGAGAATCTCCTCACGCCGTTCGCGACTGATCTTGCCCTTGCCGTTCATGACGTGAGAGACGGTGGCAATGGAGACGCCGGCTTCGCGCGCAACGTCATAAATAGTCGCTCTTATCATCCCTTGAACTCCATTTGTTTAATTTTGGCATTTCAATTTATTATGAGCTTTCATCTCGTTTAGCGCAAGACCGTTTAGTCGTTATTACTGCCTGCAGACATGCACACCTTAGGATCCTGGTCCATAACACGTCCCATGATTTCCAGCTTTATCTCATAAGCCAATCATGATCCGGATCATTGCGGAATTTCCATATTCGCTTCGGCCCCGCCATGACGTTCAGATAGTACACATCATATCCGGGAGGCGCGGATACCGGATGGTAGCCCTCAGGCACCATAACGGCCTCGCCGTCTTTGACCGCCATTGTTTCGTCCAGCGAACGGTCATCGGTGTAGACCCGCTGAACGGCAAAACCGCATTCCGGCTGAACCCGGAAGTAGTAGGTTTCCTCCAGCAGCGATTCCTCCGGCAGCTCGTCGCGGTCATGCTTGTGCGGCGGGTAGCTGGACCAGTTGCCCCCGTCCGTAAACACCTCGACCACCAATAGACTGTCCGCAAGCTTTTGCTCCGGCAAAATATTATGCACCAGACGCGACATGCTCCCGCTCCCGCGGTTCTCCACGCCGACCTCTTCCGGCGCGATGAGACGGGCCTGATGCGTGCCTTTCCCCGGGGCAAGGCACACCGCCAGCTCCATTTCAGTTAGTGCTGTGACCTCGAACTCTTTCTGTGAGGGCACATAAACCGTATAGGGAGGCGTCTTTTCAAACACGCTCATGCGTTTGCCAATGTTGTGCCAGCTCTCTCCCCCGGCCCTCACGTCGGCTCGCCCAGTTAACAGAACAACAGCCGCTTCCTGATCTCCCGTGACTCTTCTCAGCGTCTGTCCTTCCCGTAAACGGAATACTTCAAATCCCACATATGTCCAGCCTGCGCTTTGCGGCGTTATAGACAGCACGCGCCCGTCCAGGTCCGGCGTCGTTAGGGGTACAATTAAGTTCGGCATGATATTCCTCCTTTTTGTTTCTAGCTCTGCAAATGAGGAAGCTCCAACAGATAGTTTTCCCGTTTGAGTAAGATCTTCCAGCGCTTGGGCGACAGCTTCTCATATATCGATTTCAAGCAGATATTGAGGCTAGCGAACACAAACGATGATGTCTTCTTGTTCAGCCAGCTTAGCCATCTCCTCTCGACAGCCCGCTGCCAATTACAGCCTCTTCTGATTTCAGGTTTAGCCTGCGGAGGATATGCCGGTGGTGAGCTCGGCAAGCCTCACCGGGCGGCCCTGCTGGAGCGAACGCTTGGCCGCCAAGGCGATCAGCTCTGCCTGAAGGGCGTCATGGCCGCTGACTGGCACCGCGGTACCGTTATGCAAGCTATCGATAAATTGCCGCGTCTCGTTCATGTACGCTTCCTTGTACCGCTCCAGAAAGAAGTACAGTGGTTTGTCGCGGGTAACGCCATCCGGACCGCTGACAATGGCGGTGCTTGGATAGTCGTTGTCAGCGGAGACACAGCCGCCGGAGCCGAACACCTCGATCCGCTGATCGTAACCGTAGACGGCCTTGCGGCTGTTGTCGATGACGCCGAGCGCTCCGTTTTCAAACCGCAACGTTGTTAGGGCGGTGTCGATGTCGCCCAGCTCTCCGATGGCAGGGTCCACGAGTACCGCTCCCTGGGCATACACTTCGACCACCTCGCTGCCCGATAAAAAACGGGCGATGTCGAAATCATGAATAGCCATATCCATAAACAGCCCGCCGGACACTTTAATGTAATCCGGATGCGGCGGACTCGGATCACGCGAGGTAATCTTGATCAGATGGGTATCCCCGATTCTCCCCGCGGACACAATCTCCCGAACCCGGCTGAAGTTATGGTCAAACCGGCGGTTGAAGCCGATCTGCAGACTTACGCCTGCCGCTTCCACGGCCGCCAGCGCTTCACGGGTCTGATCCACGCTCATGCTGACCGGTTTTTCGCAGAAAATATGCTTGCCGTTCGCCGCGGCCTGCTTGATCAGCGGAACATGCGTATCCGTCGAAGAGCAGATCAGCACGGCATCGATATCCGGATGTTCCATGATATCGTTACTATTAGTCGTAACCATAGGAATGCCGCATTCCGCGGCCCAGGCCCTTAACTCGTCGCCGGCGAACAAATCGCCGATGGCCGCAATTTTCGCACCAGGCATGCGAAGCAGATGATCCGCATGGATTTTGCCGATTCGTCCGGCACCGATAATGCCGATATTAATGGTTTTCATATGAACGTCTCCTCTGCTTAAAGGCTACCAGCGCGCTGTTACCATTTTTTTGCGAGTATAGAACTCCACGCCGTCCGTTCCATTCGCATGCAGATCCCCGTAGAAAGAATTTTTCCAGCCAGAGAACGGAAAGAACGCCATCGGCGCTGGAACGCCGAGGTTGACGCCAAGCATGCCGGCATCGATATGCTCACGGAACTGGCGCACGTCGCTGCCATTCTGCGTGAACAGGCAGGCCCCGTTCGCAAAGTCCGAGCGGTTGGAAATTTCAATCGCTTCCTCCAGCGATTCCGCACGCATGACAGACAGCACGGGGGCAAAAATTTCGTCCTTCCAAATCCTCATCTCGCTGGTCACCTCATCAAAAATCGTCGGTCCGACAAAATATCCGTCCCCCCTCACGGCCTCATCGCTCCGTCCGTCGCGCACCAGCTTGGCGCCTTCTTGCTCGCCCGCCTCAATATAAGAGATCGTACGCTCCTTGTGAGCTCGCCTGATAACCGGCCCGAGGAAGACGCCTTCGTCCGCTCCGTTGCCGATGGTAATCTCATCGGCCGCCTGCTTCAGCTTCTCCAGCAGCGGCTCCGCCACGTCGCCTACGGCCACGACAACGGAGCAGGCCATGCAGCGCTCGCCGGCAGAACCGAAGGCCGCGCTGATGATCTGGGTCACGGCCCCATCCAAGTCGGCAGTCGGCATCACGATGCTGTGATTCTTCGCTCCGGCCAAGGCCTGCACACGCTTGCCGTGGGAAGAAGCGGTTTTGTACACATACTCTGCCACCGGCTGGGAGCCGACGAAGGACACAGCGGCAATGCCGGGATGTTCCAAGATGCCGTTGACTACATCATGAGCGCCGTGGACGATATTCAGAACGCCGTCCGGCAGACCGGCATCGGCGAACAGCTCCGCCAAACGCTGAGCCAAGAGCGGCGTGCGCTCCGACGGCTTCAGCACGAACGCATTGCCGCAAGCGATGGCGAGCGGGAACATCCAGCACGGCACCATCATCGGGAAGTTGAACGGCGTTATACCCGCAACAACGCCGATCGGATACCGGTACATGCCGGACTCCAGGTTGGTGGCGATGTCGGGAAGCTGCTTGCCCATCATCAGCGTAGGTGCGCCGGCCGCAAACTCCACGCATTCGATGCCGCGCTGCACCTCGCCGTAGGCTTCGGCATAGCTTTTGCCGTTCTCCGCCGTAATCAGGCGTGCCAGCTCCTCCCAGTGCTCCACGAGCAGCTGTTGATACTTGAACAGAATGCGGGCGCGGCGAGGAACAGCTGTCTTGGCCCAGGCACGTCCCGCTTTGGCGGCCGCCTGCACGGCCTGATCCACCTCCTCTTTGGTGGATAGCGGAACGTAAGCAAGGATCTCTTCCGTCGCCGGATTGTATACGGGATCGGTGGTTTCGGATCGGGAAGGAACGAATTGTCCACCGATATAATTGCTCAGGGTTTGCGTCATGGCTGGTTGGCCCCTTTCGATTGGATCAGTAAATTAGAACAGAACGAAACATCAGTGATGACAGATCTCCAACATAGCTCCTGGCCATGAACCAAGCTCAGGAATTGGACGTAATTTCGCCTCGCTTGCAGCGCTCGATATAATCGTGAACCGCCGCGCTCGTCGGCATCGCATCGGAGCAGCTGTGGCTGGAGATGACAATGCTTGCCGCCGCGCTGCCGAACTCCATGCAGCGCTCGATGGGCCAGCCCTGCATCAGGCCGTACAGAAAACCGGCGGCGTATGAATCCCCCGCTCCGAACGTCTTGATAACCTTCGCCGGAAAGCTTTGTGCCGTATGGCTGGCACCGCCAGGGGTATACGCAATGGAACCTTCCTTGCCGTGCTTGATAATGACGATCTTGGCGTTGTAATCAAACCACTTGGCGGCCGTGATGCGGTCGCTTCGTTCCGGGTTGCCACCGAACTGCTCCATTATGTCGAACTCCTCGCGTGTGCCGAGGATAATATCGCATGTTTCCGCCGCTAAATTGTAGTAGATCGCCGTCTCCTGCGGAGATTTCCATGTGTACGGACGGTAATCGAGGTCAAACGCGATTACGGCCCCGTGGCGCTTGGCATAGTCCAGAGCCAGAAACACAGCTTCCCGGGAAGGACTGGCCGCGAGCGCGGTTCCGGAGATCAGCACCATTTTGGCGGAGGCGATCAGCTCTTCGTTCACGTCCCCTGTCTCCAGCAGCAAGTCCGCGGCGTTGTCGCGGTACATTAGAATGCTGCAGTCGGTGGGACTCTTGATCTCGGTAAAAGCCAGACCCGTCACGGCTCCCGTGTAGTCGGTGGACACGCCTTGAGTCGCAATCCCGTTATTCTCAAGGTATTTTGTAATAAAACGTCCCATCTGATCGTCCGCAACCTTGCCGATAAAGCCCGTGATCAGCCCCAGACGTGCCATCCCGATGCAGATGTTGGCGGGTGATCCGCCCACGTACTTGGTAAACGTGCTCGTTTCCTCCATCGGCCGGTTAATTTCATTGGCGTTCAGGTCGATGCAGAGCCTCCCTACAGCCACGAAATCCAACGGTTTTTCGTTATTGAACGTGATTTCACTCATGGATTAACCTCCTTCTCCTTGATCAGATCGGCCCAAGCTGCGAGCACCAAGAAACGCATGGCCCCCGCTATCCAATGGCCGTAATCACCTGCAGTTCTTTATCCTTTGACACCTGATCAGCTGCAGCTCTTAACCATCGTAGCCCGAATGAGAGCCACTGGCTGTCTGCTATGCATGTTTTTATCTGTGTTCTCGAGCGATGTCGAATCGCCAAGAGCCTGGTTTCAACGATCATGCCGCATAACTTCAGCCCTATCGTTTCTGCTGGCCTTCCAGCCGTTCCAGGTATTCGATGGCCTGCTGAGCGTACTCCTTTGCAGGATGCAGCGCAGGGTCCTGTTCACCCTCCAGCATCGCCCAACCGTCATAGCCGCGCTTGACGAGCTCGCCGATAATCGGCGCAAAGTCAATGCAGCCGTCTCCTGGAACCGTGAACACCCCTCTGCGAATGCAGCTCACAAAATCGCACCGAGCCTGTCGTGCCTGCTCCAAAACATCAAGCCGGACATCCTTCAGATGGATGTACGCAATCCGCTCATAATGCTTGCGGAGCAGTTCAAGCGGATCTGCTCCCCCGTAATAGGCATGACCGGTATCGTACAGGAGAAACACCAACGAAGGATCGGTCATGGCCATTAGGCGGTCGATTTCGTCCGGCTGCTCCACGACCGTGCCGCCATGGTGATGGTAAGCCAGTTTCATGCCATAACTCGCCGCAATCTCGCCAGCCTGGTTCAGTCCTTCCGCCAGGCTTTCCCATCCGGCGTCATCCAGACGGAGAACGATACTCTCATTCGGCGTCCGTCGGGGATCGAAGTGAAGTGATCCCCCTACCTCCGCCGTGCTGATGACTTTGCTGCCGATTCCGGCCAGAAACTCCGCGTGCCGCCGGTAATCCTCCAGCTCCTGCTTCCGGTAATCGGGATCAGAGAACAGCACCGACTTCCACTGGGAAACCAGCTGAATGCCGCGCGCATCCAGCTCCCGTTTCAGTATCGTCCGATCCTTGGGGAATTTTCTTCCCATCTCCGTACCAGTCAGTCCCAAAGCCGCAATATCATCTACAATCATCTCAAAGGTCGTGTCGTCCCCATGCTCCCTTACATCCTCGCCGACCCAGTTGATGGGGTGGATCCCCAGCTTGAACAGCCTGTTACTCATAACCAGCGCCTCCTTTGTGTGGTTTAGTAGAGTCTTGCTTCCTTGCTTCGGGCAGCCATCTGGCGCTGCGCTTCGGTTACCTTGCCTGAGGCCGACACCTCCGGCACCTCTACGCGCCACCAGGATTCATAACCATCGGTGTTCGTCCCCGGAACGACCGGAATCTCGATCAGCGTCGTGACGGTTTCCTTCTGCGCCAGGAGAAGTGCTTCATGCAGTGCTTCCGGCGAGTTGGCCTTGTAGGCTTTAGCCCCAAGCGCACGAGCGTGTGCCGCGAAATCAATCGGGAGGTATTCACCTGTCAAGCGACCCGTCCCCACTTCGCGGCGTCGGAACTCATTGCCAAACCCATCGCTGCCGTTGCTCCGCTGCAGATTATGAATACATTGGAATCCGTGGTTGTCGAACAACAATATCGTAATCTTGCGGCCTTCCTGCAAGCTGGTGATCAGCTCCGAGTGCAGCATCAGGTAACTGCCGTCGCCGACCAGCGCATAGACTTCACGGTCCGGCTCCGCGAGAGCGGCTCCCAAGGCGCCGCTCACCTCATACCCCATGCAGGAGAAGCCATACTCCATGTGGTACGTCTTCGGTTCGGAAGGTCTCCATAACCGGTGCAAGTCTCCCGGAAGGCTGCCTGCGGCACAGACGATGATGGAAGATGGGGAGATGACCTCATTGATGACGCCAAGGGCTCTTGTCTGAGACAAGCCGTCCGGATGCTCGGCAGCGTACAAGCGGTCCACCTCGCAGTCCCACGCTGCTTTCAAATCGGCAAGCTCTCGATCTTCGTAACCCGCTTGATAGCCAACCCGAGACAGCTCCTGGTGCAGCGCTTTCAACCCTTCCTTCGCATCGGCAATCAGCGCTTCGCCGCCGAGCTTGGCGCCATCCGCACCGTTGACATTCAGGTTCAGGAACGATACATCCTCCCTTTGAAACGCCCATTTGGAGGACGTGGTAAAGTCCGAATATCGGGTGCCGATACCGATAATCAGATCGGCCTTAGCGGCAGCGCGATTTGCCGCCAACGAGCCCGTTACGCCCATGGCGCCCAGGTTCAGGGGGTGGTTCCAGGGAAGCGCACTTTTGCCGGCCTGCGTTTCTGCGACCGGGATGCCGAAAGATTCCGCAAATGCAGCCAGGTCGGTGGCTGCATCACTGTAGTGCACGCCTCCTCCGGCAATGATGAGCGGACGCTTGCTGGCTGCAATCCGTCCCGCCGCACGCTTCAGTCGCTCCGCCGACGGCGGGCGGCGGTCGATGACGTGTACCGTTTTCTCAAACAGCGAAGCCGGATAATCGTACGCCTCAGCCTGCACGTCCTGAGGCAGCGCCAGCGTAACCGCTCCCGTCTCCGCCGGATCAGTAAGCACACGGATCGCCTGGCGGGCGGCCGCGATAAGCTGCTCCGGCCGGGATATCCGGTCCCAATACCGGCTCACCGGCTTGAAAGCATCTGCGGCCGATACGGTATAATCCGACGGTGCCTCTATCTGCTGCAGCACTGGATCAGGCTGGCGGCAGGCGAAGTTATCACCAGGCAGCAGCAGCACCGGGATGCGATTCACCGTTGCCGTAGCTGCCGCGGTGACCATATTGAGCGCACCGGGTCCGATGGACGAGGTGCAGGCCCAGATCTGCCGCCGGTTCTTTTGCTTCGCGTATGCCGCAGCGGTATGCACCATGCCCTGCTCATTTTTGCCTTGAACATAAACCAGGTCACCCGCGCTTCGTTCCAAGGCCTCGCCAAGACCGGTTACATTGCCGTGTCCGAATATTCCCATTACCCCATGCACGAATTTCGTCTCCACTCCATCGACGGAAACGTACTGTGCATCCAAAAACTTCAGCAGCGCCTGTGCCATCGTTAATCGTGTCGTCGTCAACCGGTTCATCTCCTTTTCAACTTTTCATCTTCATTGCAGCCTAAGAAAGAAACATTATGTGAATTAAGCGCTTAACCTATTAGATCTATGCGCCTAACCAACTAAGGGTTAAGCGCTTTAAAGAAAGTGTATGCCTTACTTGCCGCCCAGCATGCCTTTCAATTTTATGATTTCCGCGCCCGCCAGCATCATGATGCCGGTCCCGTGATTGTCATTCACCACGGTGAGCAGGTCATGCTTGTAATAATCCCCGGTAAAGGAATAACGGGACCCGCTGCATACCCCGTGCACGCTGCCGCGGCGATCGATGGCTTTTCCGGTCAGCCCCTGCCATGCCCGAATGGCGGCATCGGCGAACGGTGCGGGATTCTCCAGCCAGCCGAACCGCACGCCTCTGGCAAAGGCATAGGCGAACATGGCTGTACAGGATGCTTCCTCATATGCTTCCGGATCGGTAATGACTTGTCTCCAGAGCCCTGACTCTCCCTGGTAGGAAGCGATCCCGGCACACAGCTCACGGTAGAATTCAAGCAGGGCCGGTCGATCCTTATGCTCCCCCGGCAGGCGTTCAAGCAGCTCGGACAAGGAGAACAGGCTCCAGCCATTTCCACGCCCCCAAGGAATTCGGGTCGCCTTCCCGTATTTGAAGTCAAACACGTGGCTCATCACGCCTTCCTCCGGCATAAACAGATACTCCCGATACCTCAAAAACTGATGGGCCGCGTCATCCAGATAAGAGGAATCGCCTGTAATTTCGGCGTACCGCGACAAGAAAGGCGTGCTCATGTACAGATCATCCGCCCACATCGTATCCGCAGAGTACTCCGAGATGCAGAGACGGTAGAAGGCGCCGTCTTCCCGACGTTCCAGGCGGTTCGTCATAAAGTCCGCAATAACGTCCGCCACATTCAAATAGTCCGGATTACCGCTTTCCGTGTATGCTTCCAGCATCGCAGAGCCGAAGGAACCACAGTTGTCCAGCATTTTGATCAGCACCAACTGATGGTTAATCGACGGAAATCCATACGTATCCCGATCCCAAACGGCGTATTCATACCATGAAGTACAGATGTCGATGTGCGCGTGAGCAAATTTCGCAATATCCGGCCGCTTCAGGATTCGCGACGTCTGAAGCAGGCCGTACATCGTCACCCCAAGCGGATAGTCCCAGCGCCCGAAATTGGTGGCAGAACCGGAGGTCCATTTGTTGCTCAGCATTGCGTTCTCATAGAACGGCCTGACCCGGCGGCCCGGCGCATCCAGGGACCAGCCGGTCAAACCGCCGCTATCCGCGCGCGGGAACAGCCGTCGTACCGAACACACCTCCTTCTGTATTTCCTCCTTCTCTGCAGCCAGCGGCCCGGCAAATAGCCACGGAGAAGGTGCGCCCTGGACTTGAACCGGAAGCACAAAGTCCAGCTCTTTCTCTGAACCATAGGCCTCAAGCTCAAATCCCCATCCGGATGGCCCGCTAGAGCATCGTACGAGAAGATCCCCTCGGCTGGCCGCAGCAGGAATCTCGCAGCCAAAATTGCCGCACCCTTGAGTATCCAACACGGGTTTCCCGTCGATCCATACTTCCGTCCGCCCCAGAGCGCGGCCTCTAAGCACAACACAGTCAACGCCTGCCGGCACATGCAATCGGCTCCAGGCATAACCCGATACCGGGAGCTTCGGCAAGCCAAACATACGCTCAAAATTCGGCTTCTCCGCTTCTTCCTCGCTCCAGCCTGTGACCGGGAGCCAGCTAACACCGGTCTCGCCTTCAGTTCCGTGGGCATTCGGAAAGATACCGCTTTCTCCGAACATGCCGGCGGTCAACGGCCCGGCATACGCCCAACCGGCAGCTTCCTTCCGATCAGCAAACGGGGATAACACCTGCAAAATTCTGACCTTGCCCTCCTGGGCGCCAAATCGGCAGCCGAAGCCAGCTTCGGTCCTGCACGCCTCAATCAGCAGCGTATTCCAGCCGGGTTTCAGAACAAGCGGAACAACGATTTTTGCATCCGGCTTCATCTCGTCCTCGGCTCCCGAGCGGTACATCAGCTGATCGTTCAGATAGAACCGTACAGGGCTGAACGGCATAATCCCGGCGTCAAGCGAACGCTCATCGTCGCTCCAGACCAAGCCAAGTGCATAGGCGGCGTCCCCCGGCCTCGCATCCCGGAACCGGTCGCCGAAGTTGAAATTATAGAACCCTTCCTCGGTCTGAAGAATACCTGTTTCAGCGAACGAGCGCAGCGAGAACGGAATTTCCGGGTTCGCTCCAATGTAGCGGTCGGATATGGTCTTCAGCACTCCGGCATCATCATCGCCCAACCAATACCGGATGCTCTCACGAGCTTCGATATAGCTTGTCATGAAGCTCCACTTCCTTCCGTTTGAGCTTGCTCTGCCGGAGAAAGCTTGATGTGAATCTCCTTCTCGAACGGAGTTACCACGTTCAGCAGCAGCGTTCGGCACCCAAGCGGATAAACCGCTTCCCGGACGCCCGCCGCTGTGTGCTGAAATTCGCCGCCGCTAATTTCCATCCACTCGCCGTCCATCTCGTAGCGAATGCTCCCTTCCATCCAGAACTGAGCATCCACGCCGGCGGGAGCAAGCTCTCCACCGCTAAGGGCTCCAGCTGCCGGAAATATGAGCGAGATCTGCGATACGACTTCCTCCGGCTCCGTCGAGGAAATGACCAGCTTCCAGCCATCAACGGTTTCCAGCACGTCCACCCCCACCTTATGCTGCTGCACATGCGTCTGGGGACGGCGGTGATGCGGCAGCAGATACCAAGGGCTGATGTCTGCCTTGGTGCTTGCGGGCAGATCGGCTTCCGGCACCGGCCCGTTGTAGCCCTTCTCCTGTTCGCCGGATAGCCGATACCCATCCTCCAACGTCGCCATCCGGCTCATCTTGACAAAGCCGGGGTCGAAGTAGGAGGCGAACTGCACACCCAGCAAACGAGCCGCTCCATGACGAATAGAAAAGAAGGAGGACATTTCCGTGCTGACGGTCACGCTGGTATGTCCTTCACGGATTCGGGCGACCGGAGCGCCAAAATCCGTATGCATCCGGCTGTAACGGATGACACCGTGATGACCGGCACCTGCAAACCCGGACAGGTAGCGCTCCCTTGGAAATTCTCCGTTCAGCACGACGCGATAATGCTCCGGCATCGGCGTTGTCTCCGCACCCTGGCGCTTTAGCCCCGGATCCAAGAGCAGCCGAACGGCTGCGTTGGTCGGTGCTCCGCCGGGATGCTTCAGCAGAGACAGCGACTGTTCCGCCATCCCCTGAAATACCGGATCACGGTCCAGCGAGGCCATCATCAGACACGGCAGAAAATATCCCGACATATCGAAGCTTTGACCAAAATCCTGCCGCCCGGAATATTCGGTAACGATCTCCCCATCCGGGTGAACCAGATAGGACATCATCTTCAAATTGGCACGGACCGGGATCAGAAGCTCCGGACGCTTCAGCAACCTGGCCGCATGAATCAGCATGACGTCGCTGACGACGTTGTAGATCCCGTTGCTGCGCTCGGTCCACTCCCCGTCCGCCGTGGCGTCCATGCCTTCGGCGAGCCACTCCTCCGCCCGCTTCAAGGCATCGTGCGAATCAAAGAGCTCATTCAAGAAGCCCAGCGCCGCGCAGATGACCCACCGATGATTCGGCGTATGGCAGCCTCCGGTAATCAGCGCGGGCAAGGTCCGTTCCAGAAACAGCAGCATATCCGCCGCTGCTCCCTTCAGCTCTTCCCAACCGTCGGCCAGAAGCAGCTGCGCTGCTTGCGCGTAACCAACCACGACGAACGCCGTATCCGGAGGAGAATGAAAATTCGTCCAGCCCGGCGAGATCGTACCGTCGCTATGCTGAGTCTCCAGCATATAGCGCGCAGCAAGCGCAATCCGACGGGCGAGCTCGTGATTGCGGTAATACTCGGATGCCGGATTGCAAAGCGCGGCGGCCCAGATCGCCATGGCGGTCGGTGTCCCGCTGTTATGATTGGGTGAGGGCAAACCGTTCTCCAAGGTACGAACCCCGCCATACCAGCGATGTGCCTGCTCCATAATCTGGCGGTCCGTCCCCTCCCGAACCCAGCCGTCATTGACTTCAAAAACTTTGTTATACATTTACGATCCTCCTGATATCCGTCGTCCTTAACCCTTCACGGCTCCCAGCATCACGCCGCTGACGAAGTAACGCTGCAGCCATGGATACACGATTAGAATCGGCACCGTGGCAAATACGACGCTGGCCGCTTTCAAGCTTTCCGTGGTTGCTCTGACACCCGCTGCAGGTCCCTCGTTACGGGTCAGATCCGTTATCATATTGTTCTGTACCAATTGATACAGCTTCAGCTGGAGCGGATACAGCTCTTCGCTTGTAATGTACAACAGCGTGTCCTGAAATCCGTTCCAGCGCCCGACCGCATAGAACAGGCTTAGCGTTGCTATGACCGGCAATGACAGCGGCAGAATAATCCGAAGCATCGTTCCGATCTGGCTGGTGCCGTCAATCTCGGCCGCTTCCTCAAGACTTTCCGGAATTCCGTTAAAGAAGGAGATCAGGATAATCAGATAGAACGGACTGATCAGTCCCGGAAGAACCAGGGCCCAAATCGTATCCAGCAAATTCAGGTCTTTCACGAGAATGTATTCCGGGATAATGCCCCCGCTGAAGAACATGGTCACAATGATGATAAACATGAAGATTTTGCGGCCTTTCAGCTTCTTTTTTGTCAGTGGATAAGCGGCAATCATCGTCATGATCATGCACAGCACCGTCGTCAGCAATGTGAGCATGACCGTAAAGCCGAGAGACCGGATCATGCTGGAATCCGAGAATACGGATTTATAAGCCTGAAGGCTGAACTCTACCGGAAACAAAGTCACGTCACCTGACGTTACTGCACGATTTGAGCTGAAGGAGATGGCGATAATATGGAAAAAGGGTGCCAGGCAAATAAGAACAAAAAGTGCAAGCAGGATGATGTTTACGGTATCAAAAACGCGGTTCGACACACGCTCGCTCATGAGTGATACTCCTTTCTGCAAAAACGTTAAATGATGGACTCGTCCGTCAGTTTTTTGGATGCATAGTTGGCTCCAAGGATAAAGACCAAGCCAACGACAGCCTGGAACAGGCCGACCACCGTCGCCAGCGTATACTGCCCGGATTCCAAACCGGTCCGGTACACATAGGTACTCAGCACGTCGGAGTAATCCATGACCGCTTTATTGCCGATGACAAACGGACGGTCAAAACCGATCGAGATCATATTCCCGAGGTTGATGATGAGGAGCGTTACAATCGTCGTCTTCAAGCCCGGCAGCGTGATATACCAGATTCGTTTGAACCTGCCTGCCCCGTCCACTTCCGCCGCTTCAAACAGCTCCTTGTTGATCCCGGTTAAGGCAGCCAGATAGAGGATGGTTCCCCAGCCTGCGCTCTGCCATACACCCGTCGCCAGGTAGGTGATGAGCCATGTATTTTTTTCGGTTAGAAAAGGCACCGAATCAAAGCCGAGCGCCATCAGCATATTGTTGATCATGCCGGATTGCGTGCCAAACACCTGGTATACAATGCCGCCTATAATAACCCATGAAATAAAATGGGGAATATACAATATCGTTTGGGATAAACGTTTGAACCATCGGATTCGGAGTTCATGCAGCATAATCGCCAGAATCAACGGGGCCGGAAATGACACCAAGAGATCCAACAGATTGAGCATCAGTGTGTTGCGCAGTGTTTTATAAAAGTCCTGTGTCTGGAAGACTTCTCGGAAGGCATCCAGTCCAATCCATTCGCTTCCGGTGATGCCCTGGAAGAAATTGAAATCCTTAAAAGCAATCTGAACGCCCCACATCGGGCCGTATTTGAAAATGATAAAGTAGACCAAAGGCAGAACAAGCAGTGCATATAATTGCCAGTACCGGCGCAGGTAAACGGTTCCTCTCATCTGAATCATCCTCTCCTTGCTCATGACGCCGGGAGCGAAGGGACGGCCTCTTGTATATAGCCGTCCTTTCCCTTGTCCCGCTGCGGAGTATCTTTATTTGGATTGCATCTCCTGATAAACCTTGGTCCGCTCATCAAGAATCGCCTGGCCGCCGCTGACCATGTAATCCTTCATCGTAGCTTCGAACACTTTCTCGAAGTCTTCCGGTTTGGCCATCGCCGTCTTTACGATCATCTCTTCGTATTTGGCTTGGAGGTTCGTGCCGTATTTCGCTTCGGCTTCGATCGGTCGGTCAAAGTTGACCGGCTTAAACGTATCCGTTGCCGCTATTTCGACGGCCTTGCGGTGCAGATCCTGGAACTTCTCCGGGAAGTTGGTCGTCAGCTTCTCCCGGTTCTGTGCCTCGTCGCCAACAAAGTTACCGTTAGCGATAATGGCAATGTCGCCGGAGTTGTAAAGACGATCAATCACATCTTGAGGAGCGTCGGTCTTCATGACGGGAATGCCGTCCACCATTTCATAGTTTTCTCCTTCCACGCCGTTTTGCAGAGCCAGCAGATTGGCAGGATCGGCCATCCAATTCAGGTATTTAATCGCTTCCACAGCATGGCTGCTTGTTTTCGGAATCATGATATACATGCCGTTTGGCGCATATTCGGGCTTCGCGCGCTTGCCTTCGGAGTTGGTGAATGGATCGATCGGTTCCAGTTTGGCATCCGGCTGGTTTTTCAGCAGCGTATCATAGGTGCCGTCCGCATAGTACAAGTTCGGATAATCCTCTGTCAGGAAACCAGTGAGGCCATTCGTTACATCCTGGGTCAACTGCTTCTTGTCTTCGTCCAAACTGAAGTCACGGCTGATCAGCCCCTCATTGTACAGCTTGTTGAAGAATTGAAGCGCATCCTTGAAGCCCGGAAGCAGGGTCGGGTAGTCATTCGCTCCGAGCTTTTGGAGCTGCGTGTACTTCTGTTCATCCGTGGTCGGCTGGATAAAGGACCAGATTAACGGATCGTATTGAGCCGGTTCGATTGTCATGCCGAAAGGAATGACCTTGCCGCCGGTTTCGCCCGGATCCTTTTCTTTGAAAGCTTTCAAGACCTCGTACAGCTCATCCGTGGTTTGTGGCACGTCCATCCCGAGCTTCTCTAACCAGTCGGTACGGATAAAGGAAGAATACTTACCCAGGAAAGCCCGCTTTCCAGGAACGGCAAACTGTTTGCCCATGTACTGGCCGTAACTCATCGCGTCCTCATCGAGGAATTCCTTCAGGTTCGGACCGTGCTCGTTGATCAGATCGGTCAGTTCCGTCAGTCCGCCCTGCTCCGCGTAGCGATTGAAGGTAGGGGTGTCGTACGTAAAAACAATATCCGGCACGTTGCCGCCGCTGGCCATCAGAACGTTCAGCTTCTTGATCTCCTCCGAACGGGGTACCGGTACAAATTCCATCTTAATGTTGTTAGGAGTTCCAAAGTTGTCCTGGATGTATCTCGTTAGGTAGCTGTCGGTTATGGTGTATGGCTTCGGTGTATTGCCGCGATCAAATATTTCGACCTTCAGCGTGACCTGCTTACCATCCTTAGAGCCGGAATCTCCGCTTCCACTTGAAGTATTGGTGCTGCCGCCCGAGTCTGATGAACACCCGGATAATACGACCGTTCCAGCCAATAGCATGACGAGCGAGAGCTTTGCGAGCTTGCCCCATTTTTTCTTGCTTGCCGCCATAGTTACATCCCCTTTTCTTATTTTGATATTGCCCTACCGTTCGCGCTGTTCTCTTAATTGAATATATCCTGCGGATACATCCCTGCGCTGCTTTGGGATCCATTCATGTAAGCGCTTAACACGTGGGGTGTCCTCAGTATGCCTCAGAGGCCCGGGTATGACAATAAACCAAATTCCAAACCCCAGAATGCGCATGGTTACACGGTTTCTCGGTTTAGCAATGACTATTTTCGCATCATAAACCGTTTTCATACGATCGCCTTAAACCTTGCTGCATCCACGGTTTGTTCCGTATGTTGAACGTCCCGCTAAATGAAGCCCCAGGCTTGAAATTTGCCGTGCATATGCAAAAATACGAAACGGGTGCTGCTCCCAATCGGAAACTTCTGCACCCGCTTCTTGATAAACTATAGTCATAAACTGCTTTCGCAATCCAAGCCGCTCGTTTATGATCCCGGCTCCATACCAGGAGACGGCTTCATCTTCAGCTTGCGGTAATCTCCCGGCGTCACACCGGCCGTCCGTTTGAACACCCGCCCGAACGTAATGGCGTTTGCATACCCGATTTTCTCCGCAATTTCCTGTATGGAGAACTCGGTCTCCGCCAGCAGCTCCTCCGCCCGCTTCATCCGCAGCTGAACCAGGAAATCAACGAACTTCATATCGTATTCCATTTTAAACAGATAGCTTGCGTATTTGCCTGAAATCTGAAAACGGTCGCTAAGATGCTTTAGGGACAAATCCGGATCTTCAAAATGCTCTTCGATATAGTGCTTCATCTCACTGATCATGGCTCGGTAGCTTTTGGTTTCACTGAGCGCAACGTAAGTACGGTAAGTTTCCGTTAGTTGATCGCTGATCCTGCTCTGGAGCTCCTCCAGGGTCGCTGCTCCCGCCAGCATATGGTCCTTGCTCTCCGAAAGCTGATCCCGCAGCTCGCCGGATAACACCCCAACCTCCCGGGACAGCAGCTGAAGCATGCTGTTGACCAGAGAACGGATGATATCGTCCTTCAGCCGCTCCTCCTTGAACGAAACGAACATATCCTGCAGACGGGTTCTCCAGCCATCGTTATTTAAGCGAAAGTCCTTGACCAGCTCCGAAATTTCCGTCAGATAAGGAAGCAGGTGGCTTAAATCCTCCTTGGACAGCTCATCGCCAATCAGGACGCCATGATCCCCCATTACCAGTCTATGGCCGAGCGCCTCCGAGGCGGAGCGGTACGAGGCCCCGATCTCATGAAGCCCGGTGACCGTACTGCCCAGCCCGAAGCTCATAGGCAGGCGAAGCTTTTCCTCAACCCAGCCGCGGCATTCCTCGGCAGCATGGATCAGGGCCGGACGAGTCTCGTCCTTTACCTCCGGCAGCGCGATCAGAATACCGACGCGGCTGCCGGAGATCCATTCGAGCCAGCTGTTGAAGCCGGCATTGCGTGAAAGCTCCTGGAACACGTTCATCAAGGCAAACTTCAACACATTCTGGTCCCGAGCGGTATGAACATCCTGAAAGCCGCTGTAGTCATTGATTTCACCGAGCATCATAACATAGCCAACCGGTTGTTCCGTCAGGGTCATCGGGGTCAGCTCGCTCATCCTCGATTGCAGCTCCTCCTCGTGCTTCTGCCCGCCGATCAGGTCCATAAACAGCTGACTGCGCTGAAGCTGGAGATTCTCGTCGTGCTTTTTGTCATAATCCATGGACCTGTTGATCAGGCTTTCAAGCGCGCTGTCGATCACGGATAATTCATCCTTAGCCGCCTGCGGCATGTTCAGCTGAATGGATTCTATGCGGTTCATCATGGCTTTGATCGGCTGATAATTCCGCCTGCTAATATAAACGATGTAAATAACGGCAAGCACCACGGTCACGAACCCGATGACGACCCAGATATAGGATACGACCGACACCCAAGCATAGAGCTGGCCCGCACGGAGGCCGCTTTCAAAAGTCCAACCCAGCTGTTCCGATTGCAGCATTGTCAGTACCTTGCCTTCTTTGGCCCGGTTATCCTCTCCCGTCTGGGATGCTTCGAAGATCAGCTCCCCGCTGGAATCCAGAATATTCAAAAAGGAAACGCTGTCATTTATCATCGGATTGATCATCTGCTCCAACCGATACATGCTGACGTTTATCACCAGCAGTCCCTGGCTTCCGAAGGGGAGCGGCAAATTTTTGTACATGGAGATGACCTGCTTCGGTTCGTTCTCCCCGAGACCCGTCATGGAGCGTACGGCCGACCAGCCCCGATAATCGTGCTCCTTCACGGCGTGCTCGATAAATGAACGGTCCGGAAACGACGAGAGGGAGCTCTGTCCGCTGGTAGTCAGCACGGACTGATCCGAATGACGGTACAAATAGACCGATTCAATCATGTCGCTGTCCGTTTGCAGCACGCGAAGTCGTTTCACCAGCGAATACATCAAATTTTGGTCGGATGACGGGGTACTGAACAGATAGCTCGAGTATAGGGAACTCGTCTCCACTTCGTTCAGCACGTTCATCTCAATTGCATGGATGGAGCGGTCGAGGTCTTCCATAATAAATCTCGTGGATATCCCGTTCGCCTTGGCCGCTTCTTCGCGTGAAGCCTCATTAAACATAATGAAAGAAAGAAATACGATAATGGTAATGGTGATAAAATACGATAATGAATAGGAAAGAAGCAGCTTGCGATACCAGTTTTGCTGCAAAGAGGTCATTCCTTTCTCTTCCAGGTTAAGCGTTTTACTTATGCTTGTCCTTTATTGTAGCACGGCTTTGTCCCCCACTGGAAGAGGGATGTCTTTAAAGGAAGGACTCCTGCAACGCAAAACCAAAAAGCCGCGAATCTGGTATTATCCCCTTTTAGTAGACAAGAGAAAAAAGACATCTGTTAAGATGGACTTAATCTTGCCTAACGAAGGGGATTTTTTCATGGCTAAAAAAGGACAAATTTTTCATGGCTAAAAAAGGACAAACTTACCAACGGTACTCCTTGGAATTAAAATTGGAGGCGGCCCGGCT
>NZ_JBNDYG010000018.1:0-104400 GCF_049893405.1 Paenibacillus sp. Dod16 | reverse complement strand
GATTGGATTCATGTTGCAAGCAACGCCTCACAACCTGAATCTTGATTTCATATGAAATCGGGCTTCTTTTGGACATTACAAAAACTCCCATCATAGGTAGAAGTAGAATTTCATTTTTTCTACTGTCTACTATGATGGGAGCATATCATCATCTCGGGTGGCCTGTTTGGCTTTCGTTTCCCTCTATTTCATCACAGCATGAATGGCCCGGATGTTCCCGTTACGGACTTCATGAGCCAACTCACCTGTAATAAGAGGCCCATCGACCTTGATCGAATCCCCTCCCACCGTGGTGAGAGTTAAACGCTGAATCGTAACGCCTTCCTGACCGTACGTATTGGCTGCGCGCTCGCTGCGATACGTCACCTTGACGGCCCCAAGGAAGGTGAACGACACTTCTTGATTCTCGTCAAACAGCCACGCTGGGAGAACGGGGTTCAGATGAAGCTGCAGCTGGCTGCCTTCGTATCGGAATACCTTTTTTCCTGCCATCATCGTAATCCACATGCTTAGGAATTCGGCCGTCGATCCGCTCAGCCTTGCCACAAAACCTCGTCCATGCACGTGGGGATCCGGATTCACGCTGCTGGCAATAAACGAGGAGTTCTCCAGCGTGCTGCGTCCATAAACAGCCGGGTCCAGAAAAGGGATGAGGGAAGTTTTGATCTCCGAGAAAAACTCGTCATACAATCCGGCTTTTAATAATGAAAGCAAGTATTTATAGGTCATATGCAAAAATACGGATTCCCTCTCCAGCCAGCCGGCTGTGAATGCACGGATGCGTCCGATTTCATCGGTTTCGCCCTCCAGGCTGACGGACGTTTTATACATTCCGAGCGCGGAATCATACAGATCGGATGCCTTGATCCGGTCATACATCGTTCTCGCCCGGCCTTCATCGGCAAGCTTCATGCCGCGAGCCGGTGCCTCCAGAAAATGCGGGAGCGCATAAGCCTTGAATTCAAGCACTTTTGCGGCAGGCAAACCATAGCGGGTGATCACCGGGTTTCCCGCTGCATCCCGAACCTCTTCAAATCGCTCGGCTTCAAAACGGAAATACGTTGGCACGATTCCGCCACCCATCTGCTCCGCACGCTGGATTCCTTCTTCGATTTTATCCAGAAAGGCTTCGTACATGCTCTTCACGTTCTTCACCGAAATTTCAACCTCCCGGCCGCTGATCCCGTACCGAACCGATGCACGATAGGATTCACGCTGCCCCGCTACCAAGTCCCAATAACCGAATGAGCCCAGTGAGCCGGACTGATATAGCTGTACGGCTTCGTATACGCTCTCTAAGTAAGACGCAATCTCCTCCGGTACCTGAATCACTTGATGGCCGAACCGCTCGGCCGAATCCACGATAAATGCGATCATCCGCTTCAATTCCATTGTTTCGCTCATGCCCGACCCAAAAAGGCCCGGCAAACCATTCATCGCGTCATTCCAGCCCGGCTTGTTCGCCTCCATCTCTACCCCCATCCCGTAAGGGTCGAGTGTTGCCATTTTATTGAGGGATAATGAGATCATTTTGACAAACAGATTCGTGCGGTAAATGTCGCCTAGTCCGCCATCTACACGCAGCCATTCCGCAGCGTTCCTTTTTCTGCCGAGCTTGTTCAGTTTCTCCTCGTCCTCCAACAGCGCACCGTATTGCCGTACCTTGCCCCGGCTGATCACAACCTTCTCACTCCGCGGAAGGACGAACACCGGGCTGTCAAAGAATGTATACGCATTCTCGCCAAACAACAGTTCCTCATAACGGTCGGGATATATATCCAAGTAGGTATCAACCAGGTCCATATTATAAGTCCAATGATCCGACCAGAACCCTTCGCCGAACGAAGCGGCAAAATGTTGATCGGATATCGTCAACAGCCCGGACAGGAACTTTTCCTCGCTGATCTCCAGCCTGATGCCTTGATCCGAAATCGCGTTGATAATTTTACCCGGCGTATAATCCCCGGCGCAAGCTTTGGCCAGCTTCTCATAATCTTGCTGAGCCGCGGAGGCCCGCAGCAGCTTCTCCAGTTCCTGTTTCTTCCCTTCACTCACGCGGAATTTCGTTCCCTCTACGCTAAGCGGGTTATATCCGTCGGCTTGAATGAGACTGAAGAACATCCGGATGTTGAATGTACCTACCTTCGGGTGGAAAAACACGTCATTTCGGCGGTTCTGATTCATATCCCGGAAATTGCCGTTCCCCTGTGAGTAGTACTCCGGCGCAAGAGAAAAGAAGTTATAATCCCGCTCCAGATCCCCATGCTTGCGGGAGTATAGATGGACAACGGCCCCTTCCTTCCCGTTATCGAATAGGAACGGATATCCGCCCCGCAGAAAATTGTCCAAATAGGACTGACGGCTATATTCATCAAATAGTGGTAATCCCGATTTGGTTGCAACATCCTCGGTTAATTCCCTTGTCAACGCCGAGGCCTCCTCGCGTTTACGGAGGATATAGGCAGGCGAACACAAATCTTTGGAGCGCTTATTGATTTTGCCGATATCGTTCACATGGCCTACCAGCGTATAAACGGTCGCCGTCTCCCCAGGCTCAAGCGTAGCCGACAGCCCGCTGAATCCGCAGGGCACTTTGTTGACGGCATACGGCTTGGCGTTCATCAAAGCTTCCACCGAGCTCACGGCAAATCGATCAGGGTGGATCAATGAAGTGTTTCCTCCAAAGATCAGCTCAAAGTCTACAAGGGGTTGGATCAACTTCCCGTGCTGATCAAACGACAGATAGAAGTGACCGCTCGTAACTTCGCTGACTTCCGCCTCATCGTGAGTACTAGAGCGAACTTTATAGAACGGGATCCCCCGTTCAAGGTTCTCCACTTCCATCCAGCTTCGCAGGAGATTGCCGACCTCCTTGTACCCACTATTCTCGACACCATAAGGCAGAATCTCCGGCATGCCGTCCAGCAGTTCAAGCGATACAGGCTGAGTTCCGATATTCGTTACGCTGACTTCGCGGACAAGGGCGGCAAAATCTTCACCGGGCAGCTGAAAATACGACACCGACGTGCGAAATCCGTTACCAGCATGCTCCTCCTCAACGACCAGCTCATTCTGACGGATCAACATCGTTCTCTTCGCTTTGGAATCCGGCTGAAAGGATTGGAACGGCTCATAGACTGCCGGTGTCCCCGCTATTTTGATAAACGTACGGAATCCGGTTGTTGACACATTCTTATACGAGATATTCGCCGGGGAAAATTCCATGATCGGCGAGTTCTTATCCCGTATGCCGAAGCTGCATATCCCCTGACCCCGATTCACATAAAAGGTCCACATCGGTATCCCCTTCAAGCCAGCGATCCCCGGCAGGAAGCTGGAGAACGGTTTGGCGAGATCATACTGCTCGATCACAAAGGTATCCTTCTCAAAACGATAATTTGACATGCTTAGATCCTCCTTAAATGGGTTCATACTTTGATTCAAAATTCAGAGTTTGCCACTTTTCGAAACCGGTTTCGAAAAGTGGCAAAAATGAGTCCTGCCTTTATATTTCACCTAGGTGACCGGGCGGCAGGATTCCCGGATAATCAGTTGAACCGGCAGCATAACCGACTGTACTGGTGCGTCTTGTTCTTCGATCGAAGTAAGAAGGATCTCCGCCGCAACGGTTCCCAGCTGCTCCGTATCCTGGCGTATGGTCGTTAATGCAGGGGTAATATAACGGGACATTTCTATATCATCAAAACCGATGATGGACACATCTCCCGGTACATTCAAGCCATGATCCTGCACGGCACGAATAGCTCCAAGCGCAAGCAGATCTCCAGCGGCATAAACAGCTGTCGGCCGATCCTCCAGCCCCAGCAGCCTCTTCATGGCTTCATATCCGCTCTCGATGGAGAAAAAATCGCTGCCTGTTATGTACTCTTCCCTTCGTTCCAGATCAAGCTCCCGTAGGGCTTGCTCATAGCCCTGCTGACGCTGCTCGCCTGCAAACGTATTCAATCCGCCCGATATATGGGCAATGCTGCGATGTCCAAGCGAATGCAAATACCGAAGTGCCTGCATGCTCCCCCCAATATTGTCGGAGTAAACCGAATGCACATGCTCCGGTGACGAGTCCAGAATGACGCACGGTATGCCGCTATCCAGCAGCTCCTGGAAATCGGGGTCCTCGGTGCTCGACAGAATGACGACCACGCCGTCGACGCCCCGGATTTTGCAATGCTCCACATAACTGCTTCTTCGGCCGCCGACATCCTTGGAGATGAACATCAGATCATACCCTTTGGATACGGCAATTTTCTTAAAACTTTCGATGACGGCTCCGAAATAAGGGTGACGAATCCCTGCTCCCGTAGCTTCCACAAAGAGAATGCCAATGGTCCAGGATCTCTTCGTCGTAAGCGATCTGGCGTTTGCGTTAGGAAGATAGCCCATTTCCTTCGCGGTTGCCAGAATCTTGGATCTCGTCTTCTCCCGGACATCCGGATAATTGTTGAAGACTTTCGACACCGTCGTAGGCGAATATCCTGTTTTCTTGGCAATATCATAAATCGTTGTCAACCTTGGAATCAGCTCCTGCACCTTCGCCGGCATATTCTAATTCAAATCTATCTGATATTAGATTCTACCTGTGCCGGCAAGCTCTCGTCAATGTTATTCCGTACACACTGACCAGCAGGAGCCGAACCTTCGGTTATCAAAAAATCAAATCGGCTAGGACAAGCTGGCGGAAGCCGTCTGCGAGTTTGCAGGGCTTTCCGTTTCCTGATGCCGGATCATCAGCACGCAGATCAGCGCGAGCAGCATGCTGCCTGCGGCGCAATAAAACAGAATCGAATACCCCATGCCGTCAATGAGCTTGCCCAGAAGAGGCGGTGACGAGATCGCCGCAAGTGAGGATACCAAATAGTACATTCCCGTCCGCGTCCCAATGCTGTCCTCCGATCCTGTAGATACGATAAATGGATAGGAGTTGATATTGATGCAAGCCCAGAATAATCCGCCAACGGTCAGCAATATGCGAAGCAATAGCAGTGATTCAACCCATGGTACGAGCGCAAAGACAATCAACAGCCCGCTGACGCCGATCAGAATCATCCGTTTCTTGCCGAATTTACCGCCAAGCCATCCGCTTGGAATGGCAAACACAACAAAGGCGAGCGAAAAAAACGTTAGGGAAAAGGAAGCCTGCGATTCCGTTAGCCCCATCTCGTTTTTCCCGTACAAAGTAAACAGCGTCTCAACCCCTTGATATGCGACAAACCAGAAAAATATCGCCGCCAAGAGCAGCACCGTCGTCCGATTGATCTGACTCTTAAAGGAAACTTTAGATTTGGCGGCCGTCTGAGCCTGATAGCCTGGAGCGTCACGCTTCTCCTGGATAAACGTTCTCAAAATGAACAACGACACCAGCGTTATGCCCGCTGCCGCAATAAAAGGCAGGGACTGATGTGCGTTATACAGTACCGAGCCCACGCCAAAAGCCAATATGGACCCTATGCCGCCCATAAAGTTAATGATGCCGTTGGCTCTCGTGCGGCGTTTCTCCTCCGTAATATCCGGCATTAATGAAACGGTAGGCGAACGATACAGACTCATGGCCAGGTTCATGAGGACCATAAACAGTATCAATGTCGCCATCCCGTTGTGAAACGGAATGATTGCGGTAAACAGAGCGCCAAGCGGCATACCGATGAGCAGGTAAGGCATTCTTCTGCCGTACCGGGTATGGGTCCTGTCGCTGCGACTTCCGATCCATGGCTGCAAGAACAAGGCAAAGTAATTGTCGATCGTCATAAAGAAACCGATCAGTGCGACACTGGATATGTAATCCTCCAGAAAATAGGGCACAAACGCATTGTACAGCGCCCAGGTAATGCTAATGCTGAAAAAGCCAAAGCCCAGCAGCCATGTTTTCTTCACAAAGTCACGCTCCCTTAATTTGTAGCAATCCCCCGAGTACATCCGGATAATCCGTAATAATGCCCGCTACACCGGCATCGATCAAGGTTTTCATCTGTTCCTCGTCATTGACGGTCCAAGGGTGATAGACCACGCCATGCTGTTTCGCTTCCTCTACCCATTCCGGCAGAACTGCGCGATGGTATGCATGAAGAGCATCCGCTTTAGCCAATTTGGCATACTCCCACGGTTTGTATAAGCCTTCGCCATACAACAGGCCCGTACGGATTTCAGGATCAATATGTTTACACTCCACCAGGGAATAATGATTAAAGCTTGAGATGACGATTTGCTCTGACATATTGTAATGTCTTACGGTCTCGATTACGCGCTTTTCCAGCTCAGGATATTGAATCGACCCGTTCTTCAGCTCGATATTAACAATCGTGCCGCGATTTTTCGTTAATTCCAGCAGTTCTTCCAGCAGCGGTATCCGTTCCCCTTGAAAATCCGCTCCAAACCATGAGCCTGCATCCAGCTTGGCCAGCTCGTCGTATGTATAATCCTTGACTAGCCCCTCGGCCCCCGTGGTACGGGCGACACTCTCATCATGGATCAGAACCAGCCTTCCATCCTTCGTCATCTGAACATCGGTTTCAATCCCGGTAGCTCCCTGCTCCAAGCCTTTGGCAAAAGCAGCCATCGTATTCTCTGGACATATGGCCGATGACCCGCGGTGTGCAAAATTAATCAATTGTGACATTTGTACTTCCTCCTGAGTGGTTAGATATTGGTTTGTACTATAAATATAGCTCGCAATTGTTAGAGCTATGTTATCATTCCATTTTTCATATTCCACATCGTTGAACGAAACCCTGTCATCCAGATAATTAATTTTTTGAATGGTTTGACTGATTTGCATGTCAGGCATATAATTGTTTAGACAACTATTTTTGAAAAC
Source organism: Paenibacillus sp. Dod16 (assembly GCF_049893405.1). Classification (NCBI taxonomy): domain Bacteria; kingdom Bacillati; phylum Bacillota; class Bacilli; order Caryophanales; family Paenibacillaceae; genus Paenibacillus; species Paenibacillus sp. Dod16. Next base: position 97,571 of record NZ_JBNDYG010000018.1, on the reverse strand, counting down.
TTGAAATGAAAGGTGTGACTTGTTTCTTGAAAATACCTAAACGCAACCCCTCCATCGGTTTTCATCTGGGTTACACCTATCGCCGCGCATCGCATTTGTTTGCCAATGCCCTGAAGCCCTATGATATCACCCCCGAGCAATGGCTGGTTCTATACCACATCGGAGAGCACGAAGGGTTAAATCAAAAGGAGGTTGCCGCCAAAGCGGATAAGGACCAACCGACCACTACCCGTATTTTGGATCTGCTCGAGAAAAAAGGGTATACTCGCAAATCCGTTTCGGTTAACGACCGGAGAGCTTTCCAGCTCTTTTTGACGGATACAGGCAAAGAATTGATCGAGGCAACCACGACCATCGAAAGTCAATGCGGAAGCCAGTTAATCGAAGGCATTGACGATCATCAATTAGAGATGTTCTGGGACACACTCTCGCGCATCAATGCCAACATACACAACTTAGACAAACAGGAGTGATGTTTCACATGAATGAAATGAATACAACACAACGATTATGGACCAAAGAATTCATCACCTTGATGGTCAGCAACCTTTTTCTGTTTCTGACCCTGCAGATGATGCTGACCACGCTGCCCGCATATGCCAAGGAGGCGTTTATGGCAAGCCCGCTGCAGGTCAGCCTGATAACCAGCGTGTTCGCCTTCAGCGCGATCGCTTCCCGCTTCGTGTCAAGTAAAGCGCTGGAAAAAGGTAAGCTGCGCCTGCTTCTGTATGTCGGGCTGTTCATTTCACTGGCAGCCACGCTCGGCTATTACTGGGCAACCGGCATTGCCTTTCTGCTGCTGATGCGCGTTTTGTTTGGCATCGGCTTTGGCATGACCAGCACCTCGTTTCCTACGATGGCATCGGACGTCATTCCGATCAAACGACTGGGCGAGGGCATGGGGTACTTCGGTTTATCCACTACGCTCGCCATGTCGATCGGACCGATGATCGGCTTGACGCTCCTGCAAGACGGGGGGTTCACACCGCTTGTGATCATCACCGTCATGATCAATGTACTTATCTTCCCGCTTGCCTACGTTTTGACGACAAGATCTGCAAAACGAAATATGGAGCGCCCCGCAGCGTTTCAACCTCGAGTTGAGGAGCAGCCTAAAGCTTCATTCAATAAAAAGCTGATTCTGCCCAGCGTCCTTAACTTTTTGATGTCCATTACGTACGGCGGGCTGTTGAGCTTCATGGCGTTGTTCGGCGCCGAGGCTCACCTCCGGAATCCCCAGTATTTCTTCTTGTTCAATGCCATTGCCATTATTTTGGTACGGCCGTTCTCCGGCAGAATCTATGACCGGTATGGACACAAGGCGCTGGTTATACCCGCTGCTATTCTAATGGTCGCCGGTTTGTTGTTACTGACCTTCGCCACATCGACGGGAACTATGCTGTTATCGGCATTATGTTATGGCCTTGGCTTCGGTGCAATGCAGCCATCCATCCAGACCTGGATGATTCAGGAGGTTCATCCGCTGCAGCGCGGCATGGCCAACGGCATGTTCTTTAACTCTCTGGATTTCGGTGTCGCTATCGGCTCTATCGCGCTCGGTTCCATCGCCAAATCCACTTCGTACGCGATCATGTACCGTTATTCAGCCATTGCGCTTGTGATGTTAATCCTGATTTATATCATCATGCAGGTAGCCGGTCAATCACGCATCAAAGGAACGTCACAGCTTGAGGATACCGAACCCACCGCTGCTGGTTAACGGAGATAGCAATTGGTGCAAATCCAAGAAAATATCCAGATATGAGAAAGGTCTTGTCCATTATTTATGGACAAGACCTTTCTTTTTCAAGCCCTGGGGTTTCTTGAAGTCGACTCGGTATGAATTCCCTCCGGTATCGTCTTCCTTTGCCTCCGGCTTCACGGCGAATAATGTGAGCAGACTGCCTACAGCCGCGACGGCTGCCATAGTGCCGAACAGCACCCAATGATTCGCCCCGAGGAGCAGCGAGACAACTGGAGGTCCGAGCGATACGCCGATAAAACGCATACTGCTGTATAGAGAGGTAATGGTACCTCGCTGCTCCTTCTCTATACCTTCCGTCAGCAGCGTGTCCATGCACGGCAGTACCATCCCGATCCCGATGCCGCCAAGTGTCATCATACCGACTACAAAATAAATCTGCGAACTAAATCCGGTGACGATCAGGGAAGCCGTCAAAATGGCCATACCCGCGAAACCGGTCCACTTTTTAGCCGCTTTATTTTTGCCCGTGAATTTACCGGCTAAATAGGAAGACAGACATAACAAAGCCAGGGGAATCGCAAGCACCAGCCCTTTTACCACACCGTGTAAATTGTAAGTGCTCTCGAGCGTCTCCGACAAATAGAAAAGCACGCCGAATACGCCAAACATCGCAATGCCGCCGATCGCGAATATCGCATACAGCCATCTTCCCTTCTCATGCAAAACCTGCCTGGTTGTTTTCAAAAACTCGCGTATGGATTGTTTATCGTCGTTGTTCGACTTGGGTGTCTTCACTAGAAAAATGACAAGCACGATAGAGATCAGGCATAGAATCGGAATCGCTATAAAGGGCAAAAACCAGATAAAACTTCCGAGCAGGGCGCCCAGTATTGGACTGACTACCTTGCCAAACGTATTGGAGGTTTCGATAATACCCAAACTCTTACTGACCTTTTCTTCCTCTTTAAACATGTCGCCGACAAGCGGAATGACAATGGGGAATGCCCCGGCAGCACCAATTCCTTGCAGAAACCGTCCTGCCAAAATAACGTAATATGCCGCCGTCCCACTCAGCATCCAGGCAGCCACAGCCGAGACAGCTCCGCCTAATGCCGCAATAATTAAGCTAGGGATGATGATCTTCTTTCGTCCATACCGATCCGATAAATAACCGGCAATCGGGATCAGTAAGATGGCTACAACAGCATACACCGTTATAAGCATACTGACCTTGAAGGAACTGATCCCCAGAGCTTTGGAGATCTGCGGCAAAATGGGAATCAGCATGGAATTGCCTAACGTCATGATGAGTGGTATGGATGCAAGGGCAACCAGATCCCATTTCTTGTTTTCCATGAGAGAAGACCACCTTTGCGTTATCTGTCATCCATATTGTAGGTTTTTTTCCCCGGAATATGCATGATTGCAAGGTGGCCGTTTTTTCCCATATACAATTTTTCCTTATTTATACTTTAAAGCCGGACATCAACTGCCGAAGCTTGCTGGACATGACATTCAAATCTTCAACGGAATTTGTAATTTCCTCCATTGAGGCCAGCTGCTCTTCCGTGGCGGCACTGACGCTTTGAGTTCCCCCTGCCGTCGTCTCGGTGACCTCCTGAATTCGGCGGATGGCGTGAACAAGCTCTCCCGCTCCGGAGTTCATCTGCTCAGTTGCAACGGTGACACTCTGAATTTGTTCATTCAATTCGCCGACGGATTGCTCAATGTCCTTAAAGGCTCTCTCGGCTCCTTGTGCCACATTCATGCCCTCGGTCACTTCGCGGGTCCCCTGCTCCATAACGCCGGCCAGATCAACAATATCCTGCTGAAGTTCATGGACGAATTGTCTGATTTCGACGGAGGAGTTCGATGCCTGATCAGCCAATTTCCGGACCTCAGCCGCTACAACCGCAAAACCTCTGCCATGCTCGCCCGCCCGAGCGGCCTCAATTGAGGCATTTAAGGCAAGCAATGATGTTTGCTCCGCAATGTCGATAATGATCTGACCCATCGCTCCGATGTTGGAGGCCTTTTCGCCGAGCGCACGCACCGATTGCGCGGATTGATCCACACTGGTGCGTATGCCTTCCATTTGAGACAGTGTATGGATAAGTGCCTGTTCCCCTTCAGCCGCAAGCTGGTTCGTCGTTGCTGCCAAGCCGGAGACGTCTTGGGCGGCATGCGCGATGTGTTTCATTCCTTCCGCCATGTCCGTTACCGTAGCCGTCGTTTCCTCCGTATCCTGAAGCTGGTTCTCTACCCCGGCCGCCAGCTCTTCCATAATACCTGAGGTTTGCTGGGAAGCTTGACGAATTTCCTCGGTTGTGGAGTGCAGCGTCGAAGCTGCGATACCGACTTTGCCGGCCGTATCCTGCACCTGTACGACGAGCTCCCTGAAGCCATCGACCAATTTATTATAAGCATCAGCTACATCCCTGATTTCGTCTTTCGTATTGATCTGTAATCGGGTAACCAAATCCCCTCCGCCTTCGGCAATCTTCATTAGCTGATCGCTCATCTGATTCAAAGGACGAATCGAACGGGTAAGAAGATATCCTTGTATAGCAAAATAAACAACGGCTGCAACTCCGATCAACATAATGATCAAATTCTGAAATCGGCTGCTGGCCGCAATCTGATCAGCCTGCTTAGCCAAGGCTTCATTTTTATGTACTGTAAATTGTGCGATAAGCGTACTGAAGGACTTGCGCACTTCGCGTTCCTGGTTAAAAGCAGCTTCATATACCCGGAACGGCACAGCCTTGTAAAAACCGGTGTCATACCCTAATTTGTTTAACACCTCATTCACGGCTTCGGTGTATATGACATACCCGGTTTCGATCTCGTTAAAAACGTTGCGGTCTTCCTCAGCCGTCATCAAGCCTTTGGTTTCGGCCATGAGTTTGGCGACGGACTCCTGCTTCGCTTTCAATGAATCTGCAAAGGTCGAATCACCGGTCAATAAGTACCCCCGCTCATCATTAGAGACGCCCGTCAATAGAGTCTCCAATTGCGTCAGGTTATAAATGACCTTCTGATCCACTTCAATAATCTTGCTGAACCTCTTCTCCGTCATATTCGAAGTGATAAACGCGATAATTACGATTACCGACGTAACCACTGCAAGAATCGTAGACGAAAGAATTAATTTTGTTTTTATCTTCATCCGCAAGCACCCGACCTTTGATAAGTAGTATACCCCCAAACCTTTTTTCGTCAAATTTATGTCAAAAATGAATAGACTCGGAGATCGAGAAAGCGCTTTTCCTGAAAATAATTGAAAAATATTATTAGTCACCGGTCAAATCATGATAAATATTGGATAACTCCCTCCTTATGGTACAAAGCTCCCTCCATACTTCCTCCTAATTTTGCTTCCGTTTTTTTCCTCTTCTATGAAACATGCTTGGTTTTCATATATCAATCATGAAAAAAGGCCTGCCTGAGATGTTGCGCAGACAGACCTTAAATTATTTAGTTTTGATCCGGTATAAAGTGGCTTTTTTTCCCGATATGATATACATGAAGTTTGTGCATGGCACGCGTACATGCGGTGTAGAACAGCTTGCGGTCGCTTTCGCGATGGTACACATCCTCGGAGCCGTTGTATATGATCACCGCGTCGAATTCCACCCCTTTGGCCAGATAGGCAGGAACGACAAGCGTTCCTTTCTCAAAAGCGGGAGTTGTTTTGGTAATTAATCGCGTAGGTATATCTGCCGACAGCTGCTCGTGCACGCGTCTGCTCTCCTCTTCTGTCCGGCAGATCACCGCCACGTACTGGAATCCCTGTTCATGAAGCTCACGGATATCAGAGACTATCGCTTCGTGCAGACGTTCTGTATCGTTCACCGCAACCACCTGTGGAGCTTCGCCCCTCCGGTTAAATGGAACAATCCGTTCCCCGCCCGGTATCATCTGCCGCGTGAAATCAACGATTTCATATGTGGACCGGTAGCTTTGCGTCAGATTGATGACCTCCGTATCCTCCTCGCCGTACAGACTCACCAGATTTTCCAGATTGCCAAGCGCCTCTCCATGTGCGTAAATCGCTTGATTGAGATCCCCCAGCACCGTCATTTTCGCTCGCGGGAACAATCGCTTCAGGAATTCCAGCTGAAATCCCGAATAGTCCTGTACTTCATCGACAATCACATGACGAATCGACGTGTTCGTGCGGAAACCTTGAAGCAGCTCCTTTAGATAGAGGAACGGAGTCGCATCCTCATACAGCAGCGATTTGTTGTCCAGTGACGCAGCGGTAAGACTGCAGATTTCCTCCCAATAGTCCGGGAGCGTCTCCAAATTTCCGGCCGCCCGGCGAAATAGCGATTCATCGGTATATAATTTTCGGTACATGCCCTTTACATCCACATATCGAAACCGCTTGATCCAGCGTCTAACCGGCTTGAGCCGATTGCTGATGACCATTTTGGCAAGGACATCCCTTTCTTTATCGAAATCGTCAAACGTGTCCGACTTCCGGTTCTGCTTACGTCTCATCGTTTGAAAGGCCCGTTGGTAATCTTCCGTATCCAGCAGCTGGATTTGCTCCTCCACCCACGGGGCGTCTTTTTCGCTCTGGGCGAACTCCGACAGACGTTTCAGCATCCACTCTTTCATCAGGTCGATCCGGCCAGCGAGTTTAACCGCCGAATCATAACTATAGAACTGCGCGGACATTTCGTCGGCGCTGACGATCACCTTACCTTGGAATACGACAGGCTTAAAGAGCATCCCGCCCTTCTCCAACAATTCCTTGTATCGTCTGATGGTGTCCAGATAAGCTCCCGAGGATTTAAAGGATATGCTCTCAAGTCGCGCACGGTAATGCGGCGAATCGTCCGCATTCAGCAAGGTTTCTGTCTGCGTAAACACATCTTCAAGCTCAAACTCCTTGCCCAGCCGGTGTTCCAGATAGGACTGGAAGGTCGTCTGCTGCATATTGTCCTCGCCAAGCTCCGGAAGCACCGTGGATACATAACTATTGAACAGGGGGTTCGGAGAGAACAGAATCATCTGGTCGGCCCGAAGCGTCTCCCGATACTTATACAACAGATAAGCTACCCGCTGCAGTGCCGCTGAGGTTTTGCCGCTGCCGGCAGCCCCCTGAACGATCAGCATGCGGGTTTTGTCGTTTCGGATGACGGCATTCTGTTCCTTCTGAATTGTAGCTACGATGCTCTTCATCCGATCATCCGCGCTATGGCTGAGCACCTGCTGCAGCAGCTCATCTCCAATGGTTACGCCGGTATCAAACAACACCTTGATCTCGCCGTTATGGATGACGAATTGGCGCTTAAGCAGCATTTCGCCTTTAACCGTGCCCGAGGGCGTTTCGTATTGGGCCGGGCCGGGCGCTCCGTCATAATACAAGCTCGAGATTGGAGCCCGCCAATCGTAAACCAGAAACGTCTCCATATGTTCATCCAAAAAAGATCCTGTTCCCAAATAAATAGTGTCCGTCTCCGCGGTTCCTTCCTCCTGAAAATCAATGCGTCCAAAGTAAGGGGATTCCACAAGTTTTCTATATTTCTTAAGCAGCTTGCTGGATTGCAGATGAGCATGCTCACGTTCCGCCAGCACCTGCGACTGCTGCCTCAGGTTGGTAGATGTTTCACCCAAATCGTCCGGGTTGCTGAAGTTGACCGTTACTTCGTCCCAGAAGTCTTTCCGCATATCAATAACGACTTCACGGATATCCCCGACGCTCGCTTCCAGCTGAGATATTTTATTACCGATTTTCGTTGTCACTTCCGTTACCCTTGCCTGTTCTTCTTGCCAATCCTGTTCGCTGATAGCCATTTGTTCATCCCCCTAATATACTGGTTGACAGCGTAATATGTCTGTGATATAATATAATTGTGATATTCTAACCAAATCATCGAGATTTAATGACAAACCATTGCTAATTATAGCAATGTAACCCGCATAATTCAACATCGAATTTCAGACAGCCGACCCACCGGGGCGGTTTTTTTGCGTTTATATACAATACCATTCCCAAGGCTCACTGCCAAGAGGAGTCCTATAATCCTGGTGCAAAAAAACAGCCGATCAAATATAGCATCTTGATCGGCTCCCTCATGATGACTTCTCTTATTTACGCAGCCACGAGAACAAGGCTTCCTCCTGCTCTTTATCATCCACGACACGGCTGATTTGATCCGCGACCCGGTTCAGCCGGTCTAGCTGATACCCGTAATCATACATAGAGGCGGCCACCACCGACAGACGAAGCCCCCCTGGATTGGCGCCTGGTCCGCACATCACCTGCTCCATGAACGTTTCATTGTTCTCCGCCATGGTCTCGGCCTCGTCCTCATTCGGTTTCAATTTATCTTCGAATTTCCACAAAATATGCTCATGGTACTTCATTAACCGCTCCAGATTGTGATCAAACTGCTCGTCGATTTCTTCGGATCGTTCCGCCTGGAAATAGTGGTTCTCCACGGCATCCAGCACTTCATACCCTTTACGAAGGGATTGAAGCAGTTGTTTATACACCACAAGCTGTCTTGCTTGACTGTACTTGGCCCGTTTCAGCTTCTTCTGCTCTTCCTCAAACAAATTGTATTTATCGGACAACGATTTGATCGCCGATTCCAGTTCCTTCTTCTCCGCGCGGTATACCGAATCCTTCATTTCGTGGGAGATGGCTGTGCGCAGCAGCAGCGACATTTTGCCAAATACAATATGAATCCGCGTGATGTACTGTTCCTTGGGTTTCGGGGGAAACACAAGAATATTGATAAGAAATGCGGATATGATACCGATAATCGTCAGAATAAAGCGATTGAGTGCAAAATCCCATTGACCGGAAGCTTCCATCACGGAGATAACCGTAACAAGCGTAAGTCCGATGGTCTCGCCCATTTTCAGCTTCATGCAAATCATAATCACTAGAATACATACCAAACCGACGGAAATCGGCTGATTCGATAAAAAGTATCCTCCAAGCATCGCCAGAATCGCACCGAGCGTACTGGTCTGCAGCTGGTCCAGGAAATATCTCCACGACCTGTATATGGATGGCTGCATCGCAAAAATCGCTGCTATGGCGGCAACGACAGGGGATTTAAAATCAAACAGCATGGCTAAATAAAGAGCCAGCGTTACGGCTAAGCCGGTTTTGAACATTCTTGCTCCAAACGCCACGGACAGCCCTCCTTACCTAACCCAATTTCACATCTATGGATACACACCATGATACATACTCCTCCGTTTGATCCGCTATTACATGAATTACCCTTACGCTTCCAATGTTATGCAGTTTCTGATTCATTCACATCTTCCGGATTGGCCCGCTTTCCCATCCTCTTCTCGTAAGATCGGACCAGAAATGCAAGCCAAGCACAAGCAGCCAGATATCCACCAACAATATCGCTTGGATAGTGGACCCCGAGATAGACCCTGCTTAATCCGATGCCGAGAATCATGGTGACGGAGATGGATATTAATATTCCTCTCCCCGCCCTGCTGTCAATATGTCTCCACAACAAGTAAGCGAGCACGCTGTAGAACGAGAAGGCGGCCATGGAATGTCCGCTGGGATAGCTGTATCCCGTAATTTCAATTAAGCGGTGGATGTCGGGCCTTGCCCGTTGAAAGACCCATTTTAATAATAAATTCAGAATAGATGAACCGAAGACGACCACAATAAGGAGAAGAATCTCCATGCGGTGCCCCAGTACCCAATATAGCACGGCGATTACAATCAGACATAACACAATCACCGGTCCGATGGAGCCTATAAACGACAGCCCGATGGCAATATCCGTGATAAGCGGATGCTCCCAGGCTTGTACCGTTGTTAGGATCGCCAAATCAAACGTTGCCAGGCTTTGCCGCTTTACCAAAGCAGCCAGTGTGACAAATCCGATCAAGCTGACTATCGATATGAGGAAAATCCAGCGTTGTCTTCCTGAAGTCAGGTGTAGCTTCTGTCCGCTCAACTCTCTTTTCTCCTTTGCCTTTGTTTCGAATCCGTGCAAGTTGGTGAAAACAAGATAATATCATTTTCCTGAGATAAAGAAAAGTCCATATGGGATATACATGAAATATCCCGTAGTCTATGTCAAAATCGCAATGATTACTCTTTCAAGAGAATTTTTACCATAAGGAGTTGTCCACATGAAGGTTCTCGTTGTCGGTGCCAACGGCCAAATAGGCAAACAGCTTACCCATCTGTTGCAAGACCATGAAGGCTATACCGTAAGAGCAATGGTACGAAAGGAGGAGCAAGCAGCCCCATATCAAGCTGCCGGAATAGAGTGTGTTCTTGCGAACCTGGAAGGGTCGGTCGAGGAGCTTGCGGATGCAGCGAAGAATTGCCAGGCGATCGTATTCGCTGCCGGCTCGGGCGGAGCTACCGGATACGACAAGACTCTGTTAATCGATCTAGACGGAGCCGTAAAAATGATGGAAGCCGCCGAGCAGGCGTCTGTTAGGCGCTTTGTGATGGTGAGTGCAATCGGGGCCCATCATCGGGAATATTGGAATGAGGAGATCAAACCGTATTATGCCGCCAAACATTACGCGGATCGCATGCTTCGTCAGAGCAGCCTCATGTACACCATCATTCGTCCAGGAGGACTTACGAATAACCCCGGTACCGGACACATCGCCGCTGCGGAGAATATCCGGGGCGGTTCGATTCCGCGTGAGGATGTAGCGCGAACGATTCTGTTATCCCTGGATGAAGAAAATACCTTCCGTCGTTCCTTCGACCTAATTTCAGGGGATACTCCCATATCCGAAGCTTTATCCTCCATCTAAAAAGAGTCGTTTATCAAAAAAGATCGCCCCGAAGTATAAGCGGTACGCTCTTATCCGCTCATACTTCAGGGGCGATCTTTCGTACTAGTTCAATCATAACCAGCTATAATATAAGCGGTCCATGCCCACGGAGGCGCATAGTTTATGATTCGCTTTGTCCAATAAGCGTTTGTAATGCATTCTTACGTTTGTAATGCATTCTTACGTTTGTAATGCATTCTTACGCGCCGGTCTTCTGCTGCATTTGAGTCCGCAATATGTCTTTAACCGCATCCACTGCTTCTTCCACCCGGTCCACCGCCACAACGATGGGCGTGCTGCCCTCGTATTGACTGAAGGAGTGATTGTACTTGGGATCGTAATAATGCTCAAGGAGCAGCTGTATTCCCTGGGCAAACCGCCCCTCTTCCAAAGACTTGCCAATTTCCGCGGCGATAGGCGTATGGATTCTGTTTTTGATTAATTGAAAGGCCGCCAAATATTGCTCTTTATAAGCCGAAGGGTTGTAATCCTCCAGGATCTGGCGAACACGCTCCGCCATTGGCAGTTCCAACACGATGGCTACCCCCGACTCCTTCTTTTGCATAAGGAAATCGGGAACGGCGATTTTGCCAATCCGTTTGCTCTCCGCCTCAAATAACAAATACGGCGAGGATTCCAGTTGCTTCAGCCGCTCAAACAATTCCGAATCGAATGTCTTCTGATTATTCGCCTGTAGACCGATATGGCCAAAGATCGAGCCGCGATGTCCTGCCAGCCCTTCCAGGTCCACGACAGGGTAGCCTTCCTGCTGAAGCTGTCTAAGCACTGCCGTCTTGCCCGTGCCTGTCAAGCCGTGAAGGACGAATGCTTCTGCGTCCAGACTCTTATGCTCCAGCGTATCCAGTACATACTTCCGGTAAGCTTTAATTCCGCCTGTAATCCGGTTAACATGGATATCCATCAATGAGAGAACGGTTGCGGCCGTCCGGCTGCGCATGCCGCCACGCCAGCAATAGACCGCCTTATCTCCCTTGATCTCCTTGAATTGCTTCACAAAGCTCGGGAGCTTGGCCGACATAATGGCAAGTCCACGCTCTTTAGCCGCATCCACGCTCACCTGCTTATAAATCGTCCCGATCTCCGCCCGTTCTTCATCATTGAAGACCGGAATGTTCAGACTTCCCGGAATCGTGGAATCCCTGTACTCCGAAGGGGAACGGACATCAATCAAAGTAATCTTCTTGCTGCTTTGCAGTTCCATTAATTCTTTTACGGTGATGTCTTGAAACATGTCTGCTCGCTCCTTTATTGATACAAAACCCGATTCACTTTATAACTCAACGACAATGCGATTCGGATGGTCATGCACGACCTGGCCGATTCTCCCGGCTTCCAGCCCGGCTTCGCGAAGCTCTGCCAGAAGCTGATCGGCCTGCGAGCCATCAACCGCAATGAGGAGTCCTCCTGAAGTAACGGCATCGCACAAAATCCACTTATCGATCTGATCCATGTCATTCGGGAAATCCACATCGTCCTTCACGTGATCATAATTGTTTTTCGTACCGCCTGGTATAACACCGCCATCAGCCATCTCTCGAACCCGCTCCAAAATGGGAACGGAAGGTTTGGAAATACGGATCCCCGTGCCGCTTCCTTTGGCCATTTCGAGCGCATGTCCCAGGAGACCGAAACCAGTTACATCGGTGCAAGCATGCACCTCATACGGTTCCATGAGCTCGGCAGCCGTTTTGTTCAATGCGGCCATGACCGCGGTAACTCGCCGAATCTCCTCATCGCTTAACAGATCTTTCTTGATGGAACTCGTAAGGATACCCACGCCGATCGGCTTCGTCAGAATCAAGGCATCACCTGGCATAGCGCCGGCATTGGTTCTTACTTTGTCCGGATGGACAGTACCTGTAACGGCAAGGCCGAATTTCGGTTCCTTATCATCGATGGAGTGCCCGCCAACCAGGGTTACCCCCGCTTCCTTCAATTTATCTCCTGCACCTCTCAAAATATCCGTCAATACCTGCTTGTCCAGCGTTGAGATCGGGAATGCCACGATATTCAAGGCAGTCAGCGGCTTGCCTCCCATGGCGTAAATATCGCTGATGGCATTCGCAGCAGCCACTTGTCCGAAATCATAGGGATCATCCACAATCGGCGTAAAGAAATCGACGGTCTGAACCATAGCCAAATCATCCGTGAGACGGTATACGCCTGCATCATCACTTGTATCTAAACCGACCAATAAATTAGGATTCGGCTCGGCTTGCGGGAGCTTGCGAATGACCTGCGCCAGGTCCGCAGGTCCGATCTTGCAGCCGCATCCTCCTTTAGAAGAATACGAGGTTAATTTTATTTTTTCCGATTGACTCATCACGGGTCTTCCCTTCGCTTAAGAGTTGAACTTATAAAACACATGCAACAAACCCGGCGTGGATGCATAAAAACGTCTCATCTACCCCGGGGATAATCTGATATTCGTCCGTTTACTAACACTTGTGATCACACACAATATCTATATTATAAGAAATTGGCTGCTCCAAGTCTAATGGTCTTCCTATATCTTGCAATTACCGGGAATATCTTTCTTCTTTCTGCTCACAATGTGATATACTAATTGATTGGATATGTAAATCATTTCACAACGCATCGGGGGAATATAGATCATGAATCACTCAAGCGACGGCAGAATGGCCTTTGATCATTCGGATCGCAGAAGAACCATCTGGTTTATCACCGTCTTCATCATCATTGCAGCAACAGGGCTAACCTACGTAAAGTGGTGGCCTTATTATGATAAAGCGCTCAAAGCTATTATGGAGCACAGCATCGGCTCCTCCATATTAGGCATGGAGCCCGGCAATGTCGTGCCTTCTTGGCAAGCGGCTTGGGACTATGCGGTCACGTATTTTAAAGCAGTATGGAAAGCGGCGGTGCTCGGTATTCTGCTCGGGACCTTGATCCAGTCGCTGCTGCCCTCCCAATGGCTGCTCCGCGTTCTCGGCAAAACCACCTTCGGCAGCACGGCGATTGGAGGAATTGCCTCCATTCCGGGGATGATGTGCTCCTGCTGCGCGGCACCGATCGCGATCGGTCTGCGTAAGAAAAAGGTGTCCGTGGGCTCCGCCCTCGCGTTCTGGATCGGCAATCCGACCATCAATCCGGCAACCCTCGTCTTTATGACGTTTGTTTTATCCTGGAAATTTACCGCGCTGCGTTTAGTCTTCGGCCTCATTCTGACCTTTGGCGTCAGTTACCTGGCTAACCGCTTCGCCAAAGAGGTGGATCCGGTAGAGATTGACGCGCCGGAGAGCACCGATCAAACCGATGAACGTCCGCTGTGGAAACGCTGGCTCGCCAGCATCGGTCATATGCTGATTCGCGTGGTTCCGGCGTATTTGATAGCCGTGCTTCTCCTTGGCGCACTGCAAGTATGGATGTTTCCGCATCTGGGAGCTGCTGCAGGAAACACGCTGCTGGCCGTCATCTTCTTCTCCGTGATGGGAATGCTGTTTGTCATTCCAACCGCAGCGGAAATCCCGATCATTCAGGCCTTTATGGCAGCAGGTCTCGGAGCGGGCCCGGCCGCAGCGCTGCTTCTGACGCTGCCGGCCATCAGTCTTCCGTCCCTGCTCATGGTACGACGCTCATTCCCGAGGAATGTAATGTGGTTTGTTGTTGCTTCTGTAGTGCTGCTCGGAATCGTATGCGGTATAGCGGGCATGCTGATCCTGTAGACCCAGCTCCAACTTTTTCCCGTATCTTTTCAATTTTTATTTTTTCTTAAGGTAAACCCTTGGCTTATCTGGTAAAGTGATTAAAGAATGAACCAACTCATTATTACATGCAGTCGAAGGGAGTCAATCATTAAATGAAAGATAACGATTTGCAGCCAAACCATCCGGGGCAACCCGAGGATGAACAAGGACAAGCCCAAGAGAAAGAGAATAACCAACAAGATCCGGGCAGCTTGTCTCATGAAGAAGAAAGAATAGATTCAACCTATCCGGAGCCCATCGAGCTTCACAAGGATGAGAACGAACAGCCTGCACTCATGCATCCGGCAGGGGATCAACCGCATTTCGATGAACAGTCTCCTGCAGGTGGCGGCGGTAACGGAGGCAAAGGTTGGATGATCGCTTCGCTCGTATTGGCGGCAGCGTTAATCGTCGTCCTGATTGTCCCTCCGTTTGCCAAAGGATCCGGCAATGAAGCTATAGCCAAAGTCAATGACGTTAACATTACCAAGGATAATCTGTATGATGAGCTTGTCAGCGCAGGCGGTAAACAAACACTCAATTCCATGATCACAGAGGAATTGATCCAGCAGGAGCTGAAGAAGAAATCCATTACGGTGACCGACGCTGATGTAAGTAAAGAAGTGGATGCCTTGAAGGCGACCTTCCCATCCGAGGACCAATTCAATATGCAGCTTCAGCAAGCCGGCATGACGCTCGACGATCTTAAAGAACAGACCAAAACCCAGGTCGAGCTCAAAAAGCTGATGGCCGACAAAATCAAAGTAACCGATGATGAGATCAAACAAATCTACGACCAATACAAAGACAGCTTCGCTACGCCTGAGCAAGTTCGCGCATCCCACATCCTGGTCGAGACCAAGGAAGAAGCCGAAGCCATCGTGAAGCAGCTGAAGGAAGGCGCTGACTTTGCAGCGATTGCAAAAGAGAAGAACCAAGATGCTACGAAGGAGACCGGCGGCGACCTGGACTTCTTCGGACGCGGCCAGATGGACCCTGCATTTGAAGAAGCAGCGTTCAAATTGAAGAAGGGCGAAATCAGCGACCCGGTGAAGAGTTCTTTCGGTTACCACATCATCAAGGTTACCGATCGTAAAGAAGCTACGAACCCTACCCTTGAAGATAAGAAGGAAGAAATCCGCAGTCAGCTTGAGAACCAGAAGGTTTATTCCGAATCCACAGCCTATATTCAGGAGCTGAAGGATAAAGCAACCATCACCAATACGCTGGACGAAGCTGCGGCTGAAACGCCAGCAGATCCTGCAACAGAAACGCCAGCAGATCCTGCAACAGAAGCACCAGAAGCACCTGCTGCACCTTAAATGTTAGTCCAAGCCCCTACCCTTGCGGTACGGGCTTTTTTTAATGCCAAATAAAAAGTTCTTTCAACACCAGGGAAAACATGTTAGAATGTAAGCGTTATCAAATGTTGATCTTGGAAAAGGGGGACGCAGAATGATGAAGCACGTATCGGAATCCCGCAACATGTATGAGGACTTCGTGGTGGAGACAGACATTCTGTTCTTTAAAACCGGATCGCACGGTTTGGTCAGCTTTCACGGCAGAAACTACAATATTAAAAAGAGAATGACTGCCGAAAAAATCGCATCCCTGCTCTCCGGTAAACAGTTCTATCATGTCGGCGGCAACTGCTACGTCAACGTTGACAAAATCACGACGGTAGAACAAGGCATCGTTTACTTTGGGGAGAAGGCACCTTCTGCTAAACATCTTCGGATTCCGAGATGGAAGCAAGAATCGCTCAAGCGCCTTGTCGCAGAAGTAAAACAGCCTGTTTAAGAGCAGCGCTCTTCTCATGAATCAGGCGCACAAAACAGAAGATCCCGTATCCGGTCAAACGGAGGCGGGATCTTTTAATTTACAGGCTATAACTTCAGTTTCCTAGCATTAACGATGTATAGATGCTTCAGCGGCAATGCACCGTTTCTGTACTTGCGGGCACCGGATTCAAACAGAACGTACAGGTCATGGCCCCGCATCGCAATATTCTCGGACATCGGAGGCATCGTCAACGGCGTGGCCGCAGCCTTTCCCTTTGTTCCACGAGTATATATGAGCAATTTGCTTGCATTGTTGCGTCCGCAGGATTGACTGTATACAACGCGAGTTTTCGTCACGACCGCCCCTTGGATACGGTCAGGTGTGCTCCAGGTATAGGCGGCTTTCCGATTCGGCGGCAAAGCGTCGCTGGACGTTAATGGATAGCCTCGCAGCTTGCCCTTAGGTCCCGGCGCACACTGCTTGCCCCCTTGATCCTCGCCATCCATATATTCGCCGATCCATAGAATGCCGTCGGAATACGTGGCATAGGATGCTTTATGACCGAGCGCATAAGGTGTCATGACAATATTGCCATAATCTTTCTTGCTGCTAATTGTACTCAGCGGAATTTTATACACCTTTTTGCCGGACGCCACCCACAGATGTTTTTTGCTGACCGCAAGCCCTCCGACATGCCCGGTATGTTTTTTGCTCCCGCTCTCATACAAATACAAGGTTTTGATACGTTTGTTGGTTTTGCTGCTTGTAATCGAAATGCTGCTGGCTTGATTGCTGTCCTTATTTCCCCAATAATGCGATATAATGATCCAATTCTTGCTCGGAACAAGAGCCAGCCCTTGTGGAATCCACTCTTTGGTTCCGGAGTAACCGGGAATGGCGGCTCCCTTTTTGCTGATATCGAAAAACTTTTTGTACTTGGAGCTGGCTGCTTCGGCTTCCCCTGGAGGAGCAAGTCCGCTTAAGCTGAGGATCAGAGCTAAGCTAAGCAGGAGACTTGCATAACGTTTGATTCCCTGTCGTTTGCTCGCCATAAATGTACCTCTCTTCCATCGTTATAATTTATAACGGCAGGTTATTGGGGCCTTGCACACCCACATAAATGTAATGTATTCTGGTCTGGTTGTACCTGATGATACATAAGGATGCGAGATATGATCCTATTCCTAACCCATTCCACACTATGGTAATATCAAATCTAAGGCTTATGAACATAGAGAGGATGATCACGAATCGATCCCTATTTTGATCCGAGATATCCGGAAGTTTTTACTGCTTTCTCCATCGAACATTGGATGGCCATTATGGTGTTTATCGCTCTTGGCTTACTATTGTACTTGTTTAGAACCGTAATCGCCTCCAATGCTTCTCTGCAAAAGACCGTGAGATGGGGACTGCTTGCTGCGCTTTCGTTACCGGAAGCCTCCCTTCATATCTGGTATGCGTCAACGGGAATATGGGACCCTGCCACTTCGCTTCCATTGGAATTGTGCAGTCTGACCCTGTTTCTCTCCATCGCCATCCTGCTTACGGATGAACACCGCCTATATCCGTTGGTTTACTTTGCCGGCATCGGAGGGGCCTTACAGGCTATATTAACACCGAATCTGGGCTATCCTTTCCCACACTTCCGGTTCTTTCATTTCTTCGTCGTCCATATCGCGATCATATTGACGGCTTTGTACATGACATGGGTTCGAGGATACCGTCCAACCTGGAAATCCATCGGCTGGACGATGGTCTTCCTAAACGTATCCGCATTCGTTGTCGGGCTGGTCAACCTCGCTGTCGGCTCGAATTATATGTTCCTGATGCGCAAGCCGGACACAGCTTCGCTGCTGGACCTGCTTGGACCGCATCCCGTATACATTTTCGTTGAGGAACTCATCGCACTCACGCTGTTTATCCTTATGTATATCGTCTTTTTTGTGATGCCGGATCGCATTAAACGCAGTCGCCGCCGTAAACAGGAACAAACTTTTTCTTCGACCGGCAGTTGAAGAAGGAATCAAATAAACATAAAGCGTATGGATGGTAAACGCCCTGTGTAGCCGGGTGCCAGAATCCATACGCTTTTTTGGGAGAAAAGGGTCTGACTACTAATCCTTAAGATACAGCCTTGAGGTTGCTTCCCAAATTTCACCCGGAGCCAAACCGAACAGACCGATATCGTCAGCAGGCAAGTCCACGTTCGGTGCGTTCACCAGGTTGATCTGCGGCTCCGGACAGAAGAACTTCCGGGAGGCCTTGTTGTTCCATACCATCCACTGCTTATACGAATTGCCGACATCGTAAACGAATGTTTTGCCAAGCTTGGTATCTGTCAATTCCATACGGTTTCTGCCGTTCTGCGGGACGGCCGTGTAATGGTTGTCCATCGAATCAAAATAGGGAGTTACACCGCTTGTCCGAAGCAGCTCCTCTTCTGTTGTCAGAGTCTGGAACTTGCCGGTCGGCAGCATCCGGTCACTCATTTCCCACCGTTCGCCGATCGTTATTCTTACGACACAGTCATCCGCCGTGCTCTCCGGGGCAAACGGAGCATTGATCGCCGTATGAAAGGCTAGCAGGCACGGCATGCTGCGGTTACCCTGATTACGTATAAACACATGCTGGGCCAAGCCATCCTGATTCAGCGTGTAGCGAAGCCGGAAAGTGAACTGGTGCGGGAGCATCGCATACACCGGATGATTCTCATTAATGGTGACCGAAACCACCACGTAACTTTCAGACTCGCTGCTGCCAAAATCCTCGACGCTCCAAGGAATCGTATGTAAAAAACCATGGAGGTGATTGCCCGTCGCTTCCTCATTGATCGGGAACTGATAGGTTTCTCCATTCCATGGAAACCGCCCGTCCTCATAGCGATTAGGCGGAAAGAGAACAGGAATGCCGTGTACGCCCGGATTGGATTCGAATGCTTCCATTTCGTCTGCTTCCGGTTCGCGAAGGAACCGGTAACCGCTTTCGTTATCCCTAAAAGCAATGAGATTGCCTCCGATTTCGGGCAATATCGCCGCCTCGTAAGGGCCGTGCTGGAGCCAAACCGCGCGCTCTCCGTGATATGATCCTTCATACGCTTTGTGGTTCATCGGGTGATCTCTCCTCTCAAGTGTGAACGTATATAGATTATCATACCAGTGCCCTTACTTCTATATTTGAGAGGGGATCGTCAACCCTTGTCATCCCCTCTGCCCTCCGTCCGTTTAAAATTGCATGCCGGTTAAGATGAAAGTTTCGTTGTAGAAGGGTTTTGCGGAATTGGAGCCGGGGCCGATTGATCGCTTACTGCCGGCTGTGTGGCCGAAACCAGCTCCTCATCCAGTTCCTTCGTGTATTCGTGGGTCTGCTGCTCGCTCCAACCCAGTACCCTAGCCATATAATCAATTACGGGCATCTTCCATTTTCTCGTCCAATCGATATGAAATAACAGGGAACCCGTGCGACGGATGAAAAAGTCGGCCGGCTTCGCTGCCATCTCATGCTGAATCGCATACATTAGCGGAACCAGCACCGATACCGGAAGCGCCGCTGCCTCCGCTTGGTCGGAGCCCTCTTTGGCCAGGCGGAACAATTCCGACACGTTAGATCCGTACATTCGCGCCCACTGCTCAGCGAGTTTACGGTCAATTCCTTGCGCGGCGCCAATCTCCGCCTGCTTGCGGACAAAATCAGGGAATTGGCTGGATCCGCCAACCTGACCGCCGGAAATCGGCAGATTCTTCGTTACGCAGGCACCATATGCTTTCCCGCCGTTCTCTTGGATCCGTTTTGCAACCAGATCGACAACCGTGTCGGCCATTTTGCGATAGCCCGTAAGCTTGCCACCGGCAATGGTAATCAGGCCGGACGGGGACTCCCATATTTCATCCTTGCGTGAAATTTCAGACGGGCTTTTGCCTTCCTCCAGTATAAGGGGCCGGACTCCCGCCCATCCCGATTCCACGTCTGCCGGACTTAGCTTCACACCAGGGAACATGTAATGTATAGCTTTCAATATATAATCCCGGTCCTCCACCGTAATCAAGGGACGTACAGGATCGGCCTTATAGACCGTATCGGTGGTTCCGACATAGGTCTTCCCGTCACGGGGAATGGCAAACACCATTCTGCCGTCAGGTGTATCGAAGTACACCGCTTGACGAAGCGGGAATTTGGATTGATCGATGACCAGATGAACCCCTTTGGTCAGCTGAAGCATTTTCCCCTTCTTGGACTTATCCATTTCGCGCACCTGATCCACCCACGGCCCTGCTGCGTTTACAATCTTGGTTCCGGATACGGACTTGACCCCGCCACCCAGCTAATTCGTCCATTTGCATCATAATTCAACGATTCGGCCTTTGCGTAATTAAACAGAACCGCCCCTCTGGCGGCTGCCTCCTTCATGACCTCCAGTGTCAGCCTGGCATCGTCCGTCCGGTATTCCACATAATAGCCGCCGCCTTTAAGGCCCTCCTGCTTCAGAAGCGGCTCCCGCTTCAGCGTCTCGGATGCGGACAGCATGGAACGCCGTTCTCCCCGCTTTACGCCAGCCAGAAAGTCATACACCATCAACCCGATGGAGGTGCTGAATTTCCCAAAGGTGCCACCCTGGTGTATCGGCAGGAGCATCCATTCCGGCGTGGTTACATGCGGTCCGTTCTCATACACAACGGCCCGTTCTTTGCCAACCTCGGCCACCATGCCAACTTCAAACTGCTTCAGGTACCTCAGTCCGCCATGCACCAGCTTGGTCGAACGACTGCTCGTTCCTGCGGCAAAGTCCTGCATCTCAACCAACAAAACCGACATCCCGCGCGTGACCGCATCCAGCGCAATTCCTGCACCGGTTATGCCGCCGCCGATGACAATCAGATCGAAGGTTCCCTCTGCCATTTCTTGAAATCGACGCCTGCGGTCCAAACTTGAAAACGTCTGTGCCTGCTTCACAATGAATCCCTCCCAGTATGATTTACCCTGTTTTTATCTCTCGTTACCCTTCCAATGAAAAAAGACAGCAAAAAAGAGACCACGAAACACGCAGTAACAAACCCCATAACATGAGGTATTCCGCGCCTAGTGGTCTCTCCAAGTCTCCAGACAAATATTCACTTATTGATCATTATACCACAGAAAATGCTAATGAAAAGCCATTGCCGCATAAACGGCTTTTTTCCAGCCGCTGTATAATTGCTCCCTTACGTCTTCCTCCATGGTTGGCTTAAAGCTTTGCCCCATGCTCCATTTGCTGCAGATTTCCTCCTGATCCTTCCAGAAGCCGACAGCGAGCCCCGCCAGATAGGCAGCACCGAGTGCCGTTGTCTCCGTAATGTTCGGCCGCTCGACCGGCACATTCAGGATGTCGCTTTGGAATTCCATGAGAAACGTGTTGGACACGGCCCCTCCATCCACACGCAGGGATGTGATATTATAGCCGGAATCCTCTTCCATCACGGATAGAACATCCCGTGTCTGGTATGCAAGCGACTCCAGGGTTGCACGGATGAAATGCTCTTTCGACGTGCCTCGTGTCAGGCCGAAGACTGCCCCTCGGACATCGCTGTTCCAGTATGGGCTGCCAAGTCCAACAAAAGCCGGCACCACGTACACGCCCTCCGTGGAATTGACCCGGCGCGCATAAGGCTCGCTGTCCTTCGCTTCGCGGAACATCCGCAGCCCGTCGCGCAGCCACTGGATCGCCGAGCCGGCCACGAACACGCTGCCCTCGAGTGCATACTGTACGCCATCTTCCAGTCCCCAGGCGATCGTAGTGATCAGCCCATGCTCGGATTTTACGGGCTTGTCGCCGGTGTTCATCAGCATAAAGCTGCCGGTTCCGTAAGTTGTCTTCACCATGCCTTTCGAGAAGCAGGTCTGCCCGAACAGCGCCGCCTGCTGATCGCCGGCTGCTCCGGCAATGGGAACCTCGCGCCCAAAGAAATGATAGGAAACGGTATTGGAATATATCTCGGAAGAAGGCCTGACTTCAGGCAGCATCGCCATCGGAATATCTAGGAGCTGCAGGAGCTCCTCATCCCATTTTAATTCATGAATGTTATAGAGCATCGTACGCGATGCGTTGGAATAATCGGTCACGTGCGCCTGGCCTCCGGACAGCTTCCAGATCAGCCAGGTATCGATGGTCCCGAATATAACGTCTCCGCGCTCGGCCCGCTCACGGGCACCGTCTACATGATCGAGGATCCATTTGATCTTCGTTCCCGAGAAATAAGGATCAATCAACAGTCCGGTCTTCTCCCGAACCGTCCCGTCATGTCCGGCGGCAATCAGCTCCTCGCAGATGCCCGCCGTCTGGCGGGACTGCCAGACAATGGCGTGGTAAATCGGTTCGCCGCTCTTGCGATCCCATACCACGGCCGTTTCCCGCTGATTCGTAATTCCGATTCCGGCAATCTGATCCGCCTTTACGCCCGCTTCGGATAAACAGGTTGCAATGACCGCAAGAATGGAACCCCATATTTCATTGGCATTCTGCTCCACCCAGCCCGGCTTGGGAAAATACTGCGGAAACTCCTTATGAGCTGAGTGTACGATTTCTCCTTCCTTGTTAAACAGGATCGCGCGCGAGCTTGTCGTTCCTTGGTCAAGTGCCAGAATGTACTGCTCCAATCAACTTCTCCCCTTCCGCATATGCATTTAACCAAAGATAACGTGCAGGTGGAAACGTTGTCAAATCCATTATTCCGTCAGGGAGAAACCTAGCAAGTCCTGCAGCAGGACCGAAGCCGCACCCATTAGCTTGTCTTCCTCGCCAAGGGAGGCCAGACCAAATACCATGTCCTCCTTCAGAATCGGCAGCGCATGCCGGTCAATATAGCTGCGAACCATGTCCAGCAATTCCGGATTTCCATGTGCCATGTCCCCGCCCAGGATCAGAGCTTCGGGATTAAACATGTTGATCAGATTGACGATGGCCGCTCCCAGAAGCTCCGCCACTTCCTCATTAAGATCCTTTGCGAGCTTGTCCCCTCTGCGAAGAGCTTCCTTGAATACGGACGGAACAATTTTACTGTAATCTCCCCCGCTCAGCTCCTGGATCAGCGTCGGTCTCCCTGTTGCGATCGCCGTAATGATTCGCGAATACACGGCAATCCAGCTGATGTAACTGTCCAAGCAGCCTACATTGCCGCATTCACAGCGGATGCCGCTGCGGTTTACGCTCGTATGACCGAATTCGCCGGCACCGCCATGCTTGCCCCTTAGGAGATGATCGTTAATCAAAATACCGGAACCAAGCCCGTCGCCAATGGAAATATAAATCAGGTTCGCATATGCGTAATCGCCAAATCTGCGTTCAGCCAGTACAACGGAATTCATATCGTTCTCTACCCACGTCCGCAGCCCGTAGCGTTCTTCCATAATCCGTTTCAACGGAACATCGGTCATGCGAAGTTTCGTGTTATAACGCACCATGCCCTGACTATCACTCACAATGCCCGGCACGTTAATGGAGATCCCGACACACCGCTCCAGGTCCGCTTGTCCTGACATGAAATCGTCCATCAAGCTCAGCAGCCGCTCGATAACGGCTTCTCCTTGGAGCCCGGCTAGAGGATGCGTTTCCTTCCGGAGCACCTTCGCCTCCAGATTCATGCGGGCCAGCATCATGACCGAATTCGTAATCGCTACGGCAAACAAATAATGATTATCCGGATTGAATTTGAGCAGAATGGGCTTTCTTCCACCGCTGGAGGAGCCTGTTCCAATCTCGGAAACGTAGCCTTCCTTGATAAGCTCCTGTACGGCAGAGGCGACCGTGGAGGGACTCAGCTTGTTTTTTTTGGCCAGATCGATTCTCGATATGGGTCCCTCTGTACGGATCTTGTTCAGCACCTTGGACCGGTTTAATGCCTGAATCAGCTTGTGATCACCTTTTTTCATATTGTTCAAGCGAGCTCAACCTTTCTTTAATTTCTTCATATAGTAGGACTTTCTGTATCGGAAAAATGAGGATAGAACCACTATAACATGTTCCAGAACGGAACAAAAACTTATTCCATCAATCGAAATAAGAAGTCTCGTTAGGTCTCATAACGATTCGCTCATATTGTGAAAAAAAGAATTTAAATCGATTTGTAATCGCTATCTTGAAAAATAATAGAGGGAATTATATAATCTTTCGCAATAGAAGCTGGTTGTTCTGTCAAGAAAGATAGCATCTTGATGTTAACTTTTTTCGACTTATGGAATAACTATCGCTTTTTAAGGGGTCCGATTCACTTCGAACAAGCCGTACGACCAACCACGCTTGATCAAAAATCATGTGAATTCAAGGAGGGTTATCTGATGAAAAAAAGAATTGCTGTCCTGATTTCGATATTATTTGTGTTCACCGCGTTACTGTCCGCTTGCGGAGGCGGCAATGCCTCTGGCGGAAATAACGGCAAGAAGGTCATCAACGTCGCTCTATGGGACGAAAATGTGCGGGACACGCTGGACAAGTCCATTAAAATTTTCAATGAGAAGCACCCGAATGTTGAAGTGAAAGTGACTTACACCCCATGGGCCGATTATTGGACCAAGCTGAAAACCAGCCTCGCCGGCAACAGCGGCCCTGACGTCTACTGGATGAACGGCCCTAACTTTCATTCCTATGCCTCCTCCGGTCTAATTAAAGACCTGTCTCCCCTAATTGAGCAAAGCGGCCTGGACACCTCGGTTTATACCGAAGCGCTCGTCGATATGTACACCTATCAGGGTAAACTTCACGGACTTCCTTATTTCCAGGATTCCGTCGGACTTTTTTACAATAAAGAATTGTTTGACAAAGCAGGTCTGCCTTATCCCGACAAAACCTGGACCTGGCAAACCGTCGAGGAGAACGCAGCCAAGCTGACGGATAAATCAAACGGCATTTACGGCTTCATAGCCCCGATCGACAGCCAAATCGGATATTACAACTTCATTGCCCAAGCGGGCGGATACGTCATCTCGGACGATAAGAAATCATCCGGATTTGATACACCCGAAGCACTATCGGCGTTCCAGTGGGAACAGAGCTTGATTGAAAAAGGCTATTCCCCAAGCGCGCAGCAGCAGCTTGAAACGAAGTCCCGCCAATTGTTCGGCTCGGGCAAGGCGGCCATGTTCCCGGGGATATCGGTTAACTCGCCTGAGTTGTATAAGCTTCTCGGCGACAAACTCGGTGTCGCTGAACTTCCTGCCGGCAAGGAAAAGGCATCGATCGTTCATGGACTCAGCTGGGCCATCAACGGCAAAACGAAAGTCGAGCAGGAATCCTGGGAGCTGATTCAAGTTCTTTCCGGTAAGGAAGGGCAGGAATTACTCGCCGAATCGGGATTCTCGATGCCTGCGTACAAAGGCACGGAGGGCGGCTGGCTGAAGTCCATTCCTTCTCTTGACCTGCAGGTGTTCGTGGACAGCCTGGAGTTCGCCGTACCTTATCCGGTATCCCAGAAAACCGCAGAATGGCAGGACGCTGAAGTGAAGGAAATTCAAGCGGCTTTCCTCGGAAAGAAATCGTTTGAAGAAGCATTAAAAAATGCCGGCGAACAGATGAATGCCATCCTAGCGACAGAAACGAAATGACGAGCAGCCGCTCCCAATACGGAAATTAAGAAAGGACGGTGCAGCCTGTGAGCTCTCCCATCACTGTGACCACAGAACCTCCTAAAACGACAACCAAGCGAAAAGCAGGGAAACTCGCCGTACACGAAGCTGTCTGGGGGTACATCTTCATTCTGCCTGTCGTGCTGGGCCTCGGTCTGTTCTATATGGCACCTTCCGCAGCATCCCTGTTCCTGTCGTTTACGTCGTGGGATGGACTAACCTCCCCCCAATTCATCGGATTCGATAACTTCGCAAATTTGATGAAGGACGACAAATTCACCGGTTCCATGCTGAACACGATGCTGTACACCGTCGGTACGGTGCCGTTATCCGTCGCACTCGCAACGGTGCTGGCCGTGCTCCTGAACCAGAAGATCAAAGGCATGGTCTTTTACCGCACCTTCTATTTCATTCCCGTGATCACCATGCCGATTGCCGTCGGCATGGTGTGGAAATGGTTATACAACTCCGAATTCGGATTGATCAACCACGTGCTGGGCGTCATGAACCTGCCGCAGCCCAACTGGCTGTTCGATGAGAAATTCGCCTTGTTCTCCATCGTGCTCGTCAGTGTCTGGAGCAGCATCGGATACAATGCTGTCATTCTGCTGTCCGGTCTGCAGGGCATTTCCGGCAGCTATTATGAGGCGGCTTCGCTTGACGGAGCGGGAACGCTGTACAAGTTCTTCCGGATTACGCTGCCCCTGCTGACACCCAGCCTGTTCTTTGTCTTGGTCATGTCCTTCATCAATTCGTTCCAGGTGTTTGACCTGATCTTCATCATGATGGATCAACAGACCACGATGCTGGAATCCACCCGAACGGTTGTATACAGCATCTGGGAAGACGGCTTCAAATACTTCAAAATGGGTTACGCTTCAGCGCAGGCCTTCATTCTGTTTATCGTTATTCTGATCATCACCATGGTTCAGATGTATATTCAGAAGCGCTGGGTCCACTACCAATAACAGGAGGTGTGTAGACGTGAATACTTCAACCGATGCTGGAAAAGCAAGCCGTCTGGCGGTCCACATCCTCTTAGCTGTCGGGGCGCTGCTCATGATTATGCCGTTTCTATGGATGATATCTACATCCTTCAAGTCCTTTGCGGATTCCATGTCTGTCCCGCCCAAATGGCTCCCTGTGGAATGGCACCCGGACAACTACCTGCGGGTCATCCAAACCATTGATTTCGGAACCTATTATTTGAACACCGTTATCGTGACGGTGGGACGGACGGCTGGACAGCTCATTCTGTGCTCCCTTGCAGCCTATGCATTTGCCAGTCTGAGATTCCCTTTCAAGAACGCCATCTTTCTCGCGCTCCTAGCCGTATTGATGGTCCCATCCCAGGTTGTTATGATTCCGAGCTTTGTCATCATGCGCGAGTTCAATTGGCTGGACACGTTCTACGTGCTGATCGTACCCGGCATATTCAGCGCCTTCGGTACATTCTTATTGAGACAGTTCTTTATGACGCTGCCGAAGGACCTGGAGGAAGCGGCCAAAATCGATGGCTGTAGTTATTTCCGAATTTACTGGAATATTTACTTGCCTTTATCCAAGGCGGCTCTCGTCTCCCTGGCGATCTTCACCATATTAGCCTCATGGAACGATCTGCTGTGGCCGCTCATCATGACGAGCTCCGAGGAGATGCGTGTCCTTTCCATCGGGATATCCAGCTTCCAGGGACAGCATTCCACCGATTACCCGCTGCTGATGGCAGGCGCCTTAATGGCTACCCTCCCCATCATCATCCTGTTTATCTTCCTTCAGCGTTACTTTATTGAAGGGATCGCCATGAACGGGATTAAAGGATAGGACACGGATCGCTCGAACCATGCAGAAAAAAAGGAGTGTACGGAAATGTTACAGGTGTTAGTTATTGGTGCAGGTACCATGGGAAGGACCCATGCCGCCGCCTATGCTTCGATGCCGGGCGTTAAGCTTGCCGGGATTGCCGATATCCGGACGGAAAAAGCACAGCAGCTGGCGGATAGATACGGCGCACAGGCCTATGCTTCATTCGAAGCAGCAATTGCAGGTTTGGGTGCGGATCGCATTGATGTCATTGACGTCTGTCTGCCAACCCCGCTTCATAAGGACTATGTTGTCAAAGCCGCGGACATCGGCAAGCATGTCATATGCGAGAAACCGCTCGCCAGAAGCGAAGCGGATGCACGCTTCATGATCAACTATTGCCAGGATAAAGGCGTGCGTTTATTCGTGGGTCACGTCCTCCGCTTCTTTCCGGAATATGTGAAGGCCAAGTCGCTTCTGGATCAGGGCAGCATCGGCAAACCCGCTGTCATCCGGGCAGGCAGGGGCGGCGGTTATCCTGTGGGCTGGAACCATTGGTACAGTGACTTTGGGGCGAGCGGCGGAATTACGTTGGACGCAATGATTCATGATTTTGATTACCTCCGCTGGTGCTTTGGCGAGGTTGAGCGCGTATATGCCAAAGGGCTTCATGGCCGTCATCAGGCCCAGCTGGATTATTCGCTGGTAACCCTACGTTTTCGTAGCGGTGTCATCGCGCATGTGGAAGGCACCTGGGCTCACGAGGGTTTCTCCATGAATTTAGAGATGGCGGGCATAAGCGGCGTTATCGATTATGACAGCGCGAAGGACAGCCCTCTCCTCTTCAAAACGCGGAGCAGTGCCGCTACCGTCCCCGGTGTCGTCGTGCCGGAAAGCCCGCTTGAACGGAGTCCCTATTACCGGGAATTGGAGCACTTCATGTCGTGTATCCGTG
This sequence comes from Paenibacillus sp. Dod16, assembly GCF_049893405.1. NCBI lineage: Bacteria > Bacillati > Bacillota > Bacilli > Caryophanales > Paenibacillaceae > Paenibacillus > Paenibacillus sp. Dod16. Next base: position 69,208 of record NZ_JBNDYG010000018.1, on the reverse strand, counting down.
ACGGCAGCGAGCCGCTCGTCTCGGCAGAAGACGCATACGAAGCGCTTCGTATCGCGCTTGCCGCCCTTGCCTCCATGGCCTCCGGCAGACCGGTGGTTATCGAGGACGATGCGCTCACACTCGCCTCAACATAGAAAAAGGCGATCGACGTATTTTCAAATGTCAGACCGCATGCAGCGGATCATTTTTCTTACGGGATAAGGAGGATACACCTCTGGTGGTTATCCTTTCTCATCTTTTTTAGAAGGAGAGAAAGCTATGAAATTGGGAGTAATCAGCTTTGCGCATATGCATGCGTTCAGTTATGCCAAAGCCCTGCAGGGGATCGAAGGCGTAGAGCTTGTCGGCATAGCCGATCCTGTAGAGGAGCGCGGACGGAAATACGCCGAGTATTTCGGGACAGCCTATTATCAGGATTATCACGAGCTTCTTTGTCAAGGCCTGGATGGTGTCATTGTCACCTCCGAGAATGTCCATCATAAGGAGCACGTGCTTGCCGCGGCTGCAGCCGGGGTGCATGTGCTCTGCGAAAAACCGCTTTCGACCAATATACAGGATGCACAGGATATGATTGATGCGTGCAAAGCAAGCGGCGTGCTGCTGCAAACGGCATTCCCCGTGCGTTACAATGCCACGGTCGTTCGAGCCAAACAGATGGTCGATGAGGGAAAATTAGGCTGTATTCTGGCGATGAAGGGGACCAACCGCGGGCGAAATCCCGGCGGTTGGTTCATCGATCCCAATCTGTCCGGCGGAGGTGCCGTCATTGATCATACGGTGCATGTCGCCGATATCATGCGCTGGATTACAGGTGCCGAGGTGAAGGACGTGTATGCCGAAGTCGACCATCTCATCTCGGAATCCCCTATCGATGATTGCGGCATTCTGACTATGGAGTTCCATAATGGTGTGTTTGCCACGCTGGATTGCAGCTGGTCCCGCAACAAGGAGTTTCCGACATGGGGCGACGTGACCTTAGAGATTGTAGGCTCTGCCGGGACCCTTAGCGTTAATGCCACCAGCCAGAAACTGCACGTATACACCGATGATTCCGGATACCGACATCATGCATGGGGGGATAGCATGGATGCCAGCCTGATCAGGGATTTCGTATCTTCGATTTCCTCCGGCGCAGCAGAAGCATCCGTCACTGGTGAAGATGGGCTCAAGGCACTTGCCGTGGCCGTAGCCGCCTACCGATCATCCGCGAGCCATCGGACAATCGCGTTGTCGGAGCTGTAATCGTTAACCGGCACAGAAGTCGTACTCGTGGTATTCGAGGAGGTCTTCTGTGCTTTTTTTCATAGCGGATCCGTCAATCTATGTTCAAATGAAGCTTGAATAATATGGATAGCGGGGCTATAATCACGTGTGAGTAATCGAGTTACCGGAACATGAAACCAACATCCTATACGATCAGGAGTGAGGCAACCTATGATAAAAGCAGGCGTGCTTGGAGCGGGAGGCATGGGCGCCGTCCATATCAAAAACCTGCACGGGAACGAACACGTTAAGCTGGCTGCAATATGCGACACCAATGAAGCGTTAGCGCAGCAGCAGGCCGAACTGTACGGCACAGCTTATTATACGGACGGCAGCACGATGCTGGAGCAAGAGCAGCTGGATGTGCTGTATGTATGCATTCCGCCATTTTGCCATGGTGATATCGAAGAACAGGCAGCCGCAAAGGGCATTCACCTGATGGTGGAGAAGCCGCTGGGGCTGGACGCCCAGTCTGTCCGACACAAAGCCAAGGTCATAACTGAAAGCGGAATCATAGCAGCTTCCGGCTACTGTCTGCGCTACCTGGACACCGTTGCGATCGCCAAAGATTTTCTTAAGGACAAAAAAATCGGTATGGTTCGCGCCCACTACATAACAACACCTGTACCGACTCCTTGGTGGCGCAAGAAGGCATTATCCGGCGGGCAGCTGGTTGAGCAGTCCACGCATACCATGGACTTGGTTCGCTATCTGTGCGGCGATATCACCCGCCTGTATGCCGATATGAAGCTGCTGCTGGTGAATGACATTCCGGACCTCGACATTCCGGATGTGGGCGCCATCCAGTTCGTGTTGGACTCCGGAGCCGTCGGCCATATGCAAACTGGATTTATCCAGTTCGATCACCGGAGCGGAATCGAGATCATGGGTCGCGACTTCCGCGTAGTGCTGGACGGAACCACGCTCTCCATTGTAGACAAGGAGAAAGAAATCGTGTACCGCAGCAAATCGGACTTTTACAAAAACTTAACCAACGCCTTGATTGACGCCATTCGTAACAACGATCCGAGCCTCGTGCTGGCATCTTATGAAGACGGCTTCAAGACGCTGGAAGTGACGCTGGCCGCCAATGAATCCGCGGAAACCGGCCAACCGGTCATCCTGCAATCATTATAAAAAAGGGGCATGCTCGTGGTCTGTAGACCTTGAGCATGCCCCTTGATTTTGGGTTCGTATGGTGTGACGTAGTCTGATAACTGCTCAACAGCTCACCCGTTTCGCACTATAGCGTAATGATGTACTCACCCCGCTCTTATAAACCAAGCGAAATGTACTTCACCTCCAGGAACTCATCCATTCCGTAGTGCCCGCCTTCCCGGCCTAGTCCACTCTCTTTGAATCCGCCGAACGGCGCTTGCGCCGTCGAAGGAACGGGATCATTCACACCCACAATCCCGTAGTCCAGCGATTCCGCAATGTTCACCGCTTCGCCCAGATTCTGCGTAAATACATAGGCAGCTAATCCATAGGGACTGTTGTTGGCACGCTGCACCGCTTCGTCTATCGTTTTGAATGTGGTAATCGGGGCAAGGGGGCCGAAGGTTTCCTCGTTCATGCATTCCATGTCGTCGGTTGCGTTCATAATGACCGTCGGCTCAATATAATTGCGGCCCAGCTCCGGTAATGCTTGACCTCCTGCTAATATGAGGCCGCCCTTCCCTTCCGCGTCCTTGATCTGCCTCACGACTTTATCCACAGCGTCCCGGTTAATCAAAGGACCGATATCGACGCCGTTCTCCAGTCCATTTCCTACCTTCAATTGCTTCACAAGCTCAGCAAACTTTGCGGCAAACTCCTGCGCAATCCCTTCCTGTACATAAACCCGATTGGCACATACGCAGGTCTGTCCCCCATTGCGGAATTTGGAGGAGATTAATCCGGCAGCCGCTTGATCCAGATGAGCCTGGTCCGTTACGATAAACGGCGCATGGCCGCCAAGCTCCAGCGATATTTTCTTGACGTTAGCCGCAGCTCCGGCCATCAGCTGTTTCCCCACTTCGGTTGATCCTGTAAAAGACAGCTTTCTTACGCGGCTGTCTGCCTGCCACACACCGGAAATGTCGCTTGAAGCTCCGGTTACGATGTTAATGACCCCGGCTGGAATACCGGCCTGATCGGCAAGCTCCACCAGCTTGATGGCCGTGAACGGCGTCTCGCTGGATGGCTTGATCACCACGGTGCAGCCGGCGGCTAGAGCAGGCGCCACTTTGCGGGTAATCATGGATGCGGGGAAGTTCCACGGCGTAATCGCTGCTACGACGCCTACGGGTTGCTTCGTTACAATGATGCGCTGCCGGCTGGATGATCCGGGTATAGTCTCGCCGTAGATTCGTTTGCCTTCCTCCGCATACCAGGACACAAAGCTGTTGGCATATTGTATCTCGCCCGCTGCTTCCTTAAGCGGTTTCCCCTGCTCTGTGGTCATAATCCGCGCCAAATCATCCGTGTGTTCCGCTATGAGCTGATGCCAGCGGCGCAGCAGTTCTCCCCGCTCATTCGCCGTTCTGCGGGACCATGCGCAAAACGCATCGGCTGCCGCATCAACGGCAAGCCCGGCTTCCTTCTTGCCGGCCTTGGACACGGTACCTATTACCTTCCCATCCGCCGGATTATATACGTCCATCTGTTCTTCGGTCTGAATCCATTGTCCAGCAATATAGATTTGATTACGAAACATAGTAAAGACCTCCTCATCGTCTCATCATGGCTGTGAATGCTTGTTGATCATCAACTGCTGCGGTCATGATCCGTCCTTCTTATTATCCGTTACCCACTTACCCTAATGCAAAAAAATAAAACACTGGAGCTTAAAGCTCCAGTGTTTCCTATATTCATAACAATTCGCTAAACTTATTTAATAGCTGCGTCTACTTCCGTGATCATTTCGGATACCGACGTCAGGCCGCCGCCGGAAAGATACCAGAAATCCGGGTTCAAGTAAACGATGTTACCCTCTTTTGCCGCGTTCGTTGTATTCACAAGCTCGTTCTCAACAACCGCTTTAGCACCTGAAGCTCCTTCGCCCGTGGCAACCGCTGCACCGCGGTCGACAACAAAGAGATAATCCGGGTTCATCTCAACGATGTACTCATTCGAAATGTCTTTACCATGTGTGCTGACTTCGATGTTAGGATCTACAGCTCCGAAACCGAACACGTCATGCAGAATGCCAAAGCGGGAACCCGGTCCGTATGCACTGATTTTGCCTTCGTTAGCCAAGATGATCAATGCTTTCTTACCGGTAGCTGTAGCTTTCTCATTCAATGCTTTGATGTTCTCGTCAATCGTAGCAAGCTCTTTTTCAACTTCTGCTTCTTTACCAAAGATTTGACCCAGCGTGTTCATGTTTGCTTTAAAGGATTCCATGTATTTGCTTGTATCAACACCCAGGAAGATGGTTGGAGCAATTTTGCTGAGCTCCTCATACGCATCTTGCTGTCTGCCGGAAATGATGATCAGATCCGGGTTAATGCTGTTGATTTTCTCAAAGTCAGGCTCCTTCAGACTGCCCACATTCTCGTATTTCTTGTCTTCGAATTTGGACAGGTAGGCCGGGATGTTCGCTTGTGGAACGCCCAGAACCTCAATACCTAATTTATCGACAGAGTCCAGGATACCAAAATCGAAAACAACAACGCGGGAAGGATTCTTCTTAACAGGCGTTTCACCCAGTTGATGGGTAATCGTGATTTCTTCAGTGGCAGCCGGTGGATCTCCAGCTGCATCTCCGCCATCCGTGCCGCTTGTTTTATCGTCTTGACCACAAGCCGCGAGTACGAGCGTGAACATTGCTACCATAAATAAAGCCAACCATTTTTTCATTATTTACACCCCATTTTTTATATTTAAAAGCTTCTATAATTCAACATATATTTGAATCTATGGTTGAATATGTAATTCAATAAGAACAGATTAAATCATGCCGTCCTATATCCAAGGCAGCCCTGTCCTTGTATTGGATAAGAATTCCGTGCTGTTATCTTCCAGAATCCTTATCCTCCATTCTCTCATATCATGTCACTTAGCCGTAGTATACGCACACCCGATTGTCATTAATCTCTTCGATCTCAATGTCCATGTCATAGATTCCGCGAAGCACATTGCTCTGAATGATATTCTCGGTCTTCCCTTCGCTTTCAATGGCTCCATCCTTCAATGCCACGATGTAATCCGAATAGAACGAAGCGAAATTGATGTCATGAATAACGATGACAATCGTCTTGTTCAGATCAGCGACAAGCTTTCTGAGAATCTTCATAATCTGTACGGAGTGTTTCATGTCCAGATTGTTTAGTGGCTCATCCAACAGGATATACTCAGTATTCTGGGCGATGACCATCGCTATGTAAGCACGCTGGGTCTGGCCGCCGCTGAGCTGATGAAGATATTTATGCTGCATATCCCCAAGCTCCATATAAGAGATAGCCTCATCTACGTATTTCTCGTCTTCCGCGTTCAATCTGCCCTGAGAGTAAGGAAAACGACCAAAGGATACAAGCTCACGCACCGTCAGACGGAGGCTGATATGGTTGGATTGTTTCAGAATCGAAACCTTCTTCGCCAGATCGCCGCTCTTCCATTGGCTAACCTCTTTACCGTCCACCGTAATTTGTCCGCTGTCCTTGCCTGTTAATCTGCTAATCATGGACAGCAACGTACTCTTGCCGGCACCGTTCGGACCGATAAAGGAAGTGATTTGACCTTTCGGGATCGTAACGGACACGTTATCAACGACTTTTTTGCCGCCATAGACTTTCGATACGTTCGTAACCTGGATCATGCTTTACTCTCCTTTAGTAGCAGGTATATGAAGTAGACACCGCCGATGAAGTTGATAATGACGCTGAGCGTTGTAGAGAACGTGAACACCCGCTCTACAACCAATTGACCGCCGACCAGCGCAATAATGCTAATCAGTATGGATGCTGCTATTAAATATGAATGCCTGTATGTCTTCATCACTTCGTAGGCAACATTGACCACCAGGAGCCCGAGGAATGTAATCGGACCTACCAAAGCGGTAGCCACCGAGATCAGAACGGCAACCACAATCAGAAGCCGCTTCACTACATAATCATAATTCACGCCGAGGTTGATCGCCTGCTCACGACCTAGTGCCAGCACGTTCAGGTACTTGGCAAATCGGGCAAAGTACAGCAAGGTCAGCGCTACGACAATGACGGAAAGGACCAGAAGCTCGGTCTTCACATTGTTAAAGCTGGCAAACATTTTGTCGGCTACAAACTGGAACTCGTTCGGGTCAATCAGCACTTCCATAAAGGAAGACATGCTGGAGAACAGGGTTCCGAATATCATGCCGATCAGCAGCAGGAAGTAAATGTTGTTTCCTTCCCTCTGGAACAAAATCTTATAAAGGATCCCGGCAAATAGGATCATCGCGCCGACATTGATCAAAAAGTTAACATTGCTGCCCATTTTATACAGCGTGAAGGAGCCGAAGACAAAGATCACGGTCGTCTGGATCAGGATATACAAGGAATCCAATCCCATCACGCTTGGCGTCAGTATCCGGTTATTCGTGACCGTTTGAAACACCGTGGTAGACAGAGCGATCGCCCCGCCGGTCAGAATAATGGCAAGCACCTTCTTGATTCGTCTTGGTAGGGCGTAATCCCAGTTACCGCCAAGATCAATGAACAGAAAGACTGCCACCAGGATGATTGCCGCTGCGGCCAACAGGCCGAGTTTGGCTTTATAAGTCATAAGCCTTTCTCCTCATCAGTAAGAAAATGAATATACCGCTTCCGAGTACGCCCACGGTTAGACTAATCGGAATTTCATAGGGATAAATAATGATCCGGCCCAGGATGTCACAGAACAGTACGAAACCGGCCCCCAGCAGCGCGGTATGCGAAAGGCTTTTTTTCAAATGGTCTCCTAAGTACAAACTAACAATATTAGGTATGATCAGACCAAGAAACGGAATCACGCCGACCGTCAGCACGACGGAAGCCGTAACCAGCGCCACGATGACCAGTCCCAGATTCACGACTCTCCGGTAGTGAAGGCCCAGGTTGGTAGCAAACTCCTCTCCCATTCCGGCCACCGTAAACTTGTTGGCGAACAGATACGCCAGAATCACAAGCGGGATACTAAGATAGAGCATTTCATACTGGCCCTTCATGATCATGGAAAAATCACCCTGGAGCCATGCGGACATATTCTGAATAAGATCATATTTGTATGCAAAGAAGGTGGCGATCGAACTGACGATATTACCGAACATCAGCCCTACGAGCGGGATGAAGATCGCATCCTTGAACTTAATCCGATCCAGTATCTTCATGAAGATAAAGGTTCCTGCCAGAGCGAATACAAATGCCACAAGCATTTTGATAAGCGGTCCGCTTGTCGTGAAGACAAGCATGGCTACCAATATCCCCAGTCTGGCAGAGTCCATCGTACCTGCCGTGGTGGGCGATACGAACTTATTGCGGCTGAGCTGCTGCATGATCAATCCGCAGATGCTCATGCTGACACCCGCCAATATGAGACTGACAAGCCTAGGAATCCGGCTGACAAGCATAATATGCTGTTGTTGTTCTGTCATCGAGAACAATTGCAGTGGCGAGATATCCTTAACTCCAATAAATAATGAGATTATCGAGAGTACCACAACGGCTGCAAATAAGTATCTAATCTTCATGGCTCTTCCTTCTATGCGTATGTCTCTAAATACCCGGGATCATGCAATTTTCGTCACCATTCTCATTGAGATTGATTATCAATCGCGTTCTGATATGCATTATATCATCCTCATTCTGGCTCGACAAGTATAATTGAGAATCAAAATCAATTAAATTGTTCATACAAGTATATTTTGTTCATGAATTGTTCATAATATGAAGTTAGGTGGAGACATAGCTTATATCCTCAGGACAGAATCACACTTTGGTTAAATCTCCCTTTAATGCAGCTTCTGCAATGATGAGACTTCTCTAAAAACGACTGTTTCAATTCTTATTAAATGGATAAGAAAAATTATATAAAGTCGTTGACAATTCCTCTAAGTTATATTAATATCCTAACAGAATTATTATTTCTAACTAAACGTAAGTTAGTGTGGAATAATAATTGGTTTTATGGCTAATAACGTAAAATGCATATTTGCTTGTAGTAAGGGACATCTTCTAATCAGGCGTATGCAAATTCGATTACACCAGGAGGTTTTTTTTCAATGTCTAAAGATTTTTCAGCTGCACTCAAAAATCGCCGTTCTTATTACGGGATTAGCAAAGAATCCGTTATCTCGGACGAGCGTATTCAGGAAATCGTAAACGAAGCGGTTAAGTATACTCCGTCTTCTTTCAACTCCCAAAGTGCACGCGTCGTTGTATTGCTTGGCGAACAGCACGATAAACTGTGGAACATCACGGAAGGCATCCTGAAGGAAGTTGTTGGCGATGAAGAAGCATTCAAATCCACTGCCGACAAAATGGCTTCATTCCGCGCTGGTTACGGTACGGTACTGTTCTTCGAGGACAATAACGTCATTGCGGGGCTGCAACAAAGCTTTGCCGCTTATGCCGACAATTTCCCGGTTTGGTCCAACCAATCCAACGGCATGCTGCAATTTGTAGTATGGACATCCCTTGAAGCAGAAGGTCTGGGCGCATCCCTGCAGCACTACAACCCGCTGATCGACGAAAAAGTAAAAGCCGAATGGAACGTCCCGGAAAGCTGGAAGCTGATTGCTCAAATGCCTTTCGGTAAGCCGGTTGCTGAACCAGGCGAAAAAGAATTTGCACCGCTTGAAGATCGCGTGAAAGTATATAACTAATCAAACAGATGAAAAAAGCCGCCTCCCTAAGTTCCTGCAAATGGGACAGGCGGTTTTTTTTATAATGGGCAAAGATTGAAAAACCGATGGCAAAACGATACAATTACACAGGTAAGAACCCTCGAACTTCTACGGTAACATGAAGCTCCGGGGCAAATCTTGCGGTAACCAACTACATAAGATATTGGCTGTACTAGGGGTGCCATGTGCTGAGAGACGGCGGGCTGCCGTTAACCCTTATCACCCGATCTAGGTCATACTAGCGTGGGGAAGTGTAGCATTTATGTTTATTTCTTTTCGTAGGCATAACTGCACCTTCTTCATGGGGTGCGGTTTTTTTGCGTGGACTTATATAATGGGGAGGAAATGAAAATGAATGAGCTTGTTTGCGGAACCAGCCGGATCGTCGGATGCCGGTTCTCGGTATTTCCCATGACAGACCGGTTTGTGGAGGTCATCCTGGGCGCTCTACAATCTGTGGATGCGGGAAAGGTGTGGATTCAGACAGACGATGTGAGCACTTGTATTCGTGGACGTGCAGAGCATGTCTTTGATGTTACAAGAGCGATATTCGCCCATGCTGCGGCGAGTGGCGTGCACACTGTTTTTAATGGCACTTATTCCATTGGCTGCCCCGGAGATACGGACGCCGATGTATATATGACTGAGGATTCAACCCGCTTGAACAACGACATCGGAGAACATGCCGATATGGAGACTGCCTGCCAATTCGCTCTTTACCCCATGGGTACGGACAACTACATGGATGTCATCTACAGTGAAGTAAATCGTGCGAAGGCAGCCGGTACGTTCGCCGGAAGCATTCATTACGCCAGCCGGTTGGACGGATCCTTATCCCGGGTGTTCGGGTCTCTTGAAGAGGCGTTTTTGCATGCGATCCAATCCGACAGCAGCCATCTGGTCATGACTGCAGTGGTGTCCGCTCACAGCCCCTCGGTTAAAGCCGCATCGAATTGAGTTCGATTGAGGCAGACAAAAGCCCGGCATGCGCCGGGCTTTTCTGTCACTACTGCCAAGAATCTTGACGGTTTAAACCCAAGCACTCAAGATGATTACGAGCAGGATAAAGAGAACCAAAATAATTCCTACTGAATTGCCATATTCACCGCCGCCATATACTCCGCTCATGAAGATCCCCTCCTGGATTTAAAGTATGCCGTGATGTAATCACACTATTATAGTATTTCCTGCGCCTTGCTAGCGTCACGGCTAATGTACCTCTCTTTATCTATTGGCATCGATATTTTATTCCTCATAACCGATGAGAAGTTTCCCTCCGTACGGACGGAGCATTTCCTCGGTAAATGCCATTAGAACAGAAGGATCATCTTGGCGATACATCGCCGCGAGCGCTGTTTCCAATCGCTCTCCTAAAATTGTGTCAAAGCGGTTAAACAGGCGGAACAGCGTTTTCCCTTCACCCGTCCACTCCCGGTTCACCCTAAGTACAAAATCACAGAGAATCGCGGCTATTTTGTGCACCGTAAACCATTTTTCACCATCGCTTCGGGGACTCTTCAAGTCCAGCATGTACTCGGTTAGCACATAACGGTAGTCGTTAATATCGGTTATCGTCAAGGGCAGAGGTCCGTAATCCAAATCGCTTTGGGCTTCCGTCCGCACCTCTTCCCCCTCGGGCATAAGGCGCAGCACCGTCCCTTCTGCGATCATCCGCTGAAATGACGGATTCGCCGCGATCACTCCCTCGTCAAAATATTCGCGATAGGAGGATAAAGACAATATAAAGATTTCCGCGATCCATCCATGCGCCTCTATCGTCCTCCTGCTGAAATCATGACCCTCTCGTTCAAGGACCATAATGTCCAAATCGGATTGTTCATTATATTCGCCTCTGCTCGCGCTGCCGCCAAGCACGGCAAGCAAACAGTCGGGATAATCGTGTTGAATGACGCGTTCCGCTGCCTCTACCGGTTCCATCCTCATGACGTTTCCTCCATTATGACTCTGATCCTCCCGAAAAAAGGGCTCAAAATATCTAATTCAGCTAAAACCCTAAACGTACCTGAATCATATGGTAAATAAACGATTACCCTCATGTTGATGACAAGGGAAGAAGGGATAGATGAGATGAACTACATTCATATGCTCTCTAAATTAGGCATGGGCAGTGCCCACCCGGGAGGATTCGAGGCAACCCTCAGAATGCTGAAGAATTATCCCATTCAACCGGGCAGCCGCATTCTGGAGGTGGGGTGCGGAACTGGCAGAACCGCATGCCATCTTTCGGAGATGGGGTATCAAGTGACAGCTATTGATCTGAACGAAAATATGATCAAAAAAGCACGAGCACGAGCCGAAGCGATGGAAATCGACGTGCAGTTCCATCAAGCCGATGTATGCGCATTGCCTTTCGAGGACAACCAATTTGATCTGATCATGGCTGAGTCTGTTACCGTATTTACGGATACTTCGAAATCGCTGCCCGAATATTACCGCGTTCTGGATCGCGGAGGCGTCCTGCTGGACAGAGAATTACTGCTAGATAAACCCATGCCGGAAGCAAAGCTTCAGGAACTGCTCGAATTCTTCGGAATACCTAATCTGATGATGAGAGAAGAATGGACGGAATCCCTCTTGGCTTGCGGGTTTAAACAGGAAGAAATTCTGGAGTACAACCACTTCAATGAGCAGTTAAAGGAAGAGCAGACACGTCATCTGGATACATTTGAACAGCGTGATAAAGGACTCCTGTTCGATGTTGCGCTCTGGGAAACGCTGTTCAAGCATGACCGCATGATTCTGGATAATACCGATTATCTCGCTTCCGCCTTATTCCGGGCAGTAAAATAAACCTTTTCATATCTGTGCATCAAGTGGGGATTCGCATATTTGCTACGTGTCCCCTCTCCCTCCTCAACTTCAGTTCTTTCGACCTAATCCAACACTTTTTGTCAATTCGTCCTATCTAGTTTTGCCCGTCGATGCTATAATCATGGTAAATATATCCTATGTTATTGAGGAGGACTCATTCTTATGGCATGGTTCAACAGACTCCCTATCTCACGAAAAATTACTGCAGCCTGTTTTCTCATCGCCGCTTTGTTTGCGGTTCCAATGCTGCTTGCATTTATTCTAATGGGTAAAGCAATCATTGGCGTGGTCATCGTGGTGGTACTAACCGGTCTTACTTTTCCTCTTTCTCGTCTTATTGAGAAAACGCTTACTAACTCCTTTGCGGAAATCTCCAGCGTTTCTGCCAAAATCGCTAAAGGCGACTTCACCTTCCAGGTTGAAGAGGTTGGGGGCATGAACGATCTCAGCAGAACATTCAACAGCATGGTGGACAAGCTTCGTAAAATATTGCAGGAAACCTCGGATATTACGCGTCAGGTCATGACCTCAAGCTCCAATATCTCGATTAAAAACCAGGAGCTCATTCAAGTGATGAATCAAGTCTCCTTATCTTCCAATGAGCTGGCCGTCGGGGCTAACGAAATTTCGGAAGACGTAGCCGAAATGACACATTCCATTGGCGAGATCGAGGAGAAGGTCAGCAACTATACGCATTCAACCCAGGAAATGAATACCCGTTCGATCGAAACGCTGGGACTGGTAGAGCAAGGAAGGGACTCCGTCGCCAAGCAGTCCGCAGGAATGCAGCGTAATATTGACGCAACGGCCAAAGTCGCGGAGTCCATTGATGCACTGGCCCGGAGTGCCAGAGGAATTACCCAGATCACGGAGACGATCTCGGAACTTGCCGATCAGACCAACTTGTTATCCTTGAACGCATCCATTGAAGCGGCAAGAGCAGGCGAGCACGGCGCCGGCTTTGCCGTTGTCGCCCAAGAGGTGCGTAAATTGGCCGAAGAATCCACGTCATCAACACGGGAAGTATTCAATCTCGTACGGAGCATCGAATCGGACGTGAAACATGCCACCCAGAACATTAAAATTAATGAAGAGGTCGTCAGGCAGCAAACCGAAATGATCCGTGAAGCTGAGCTGGTGTTCATGGAGATTGTAAACAGTGTGCAGTATATTTCGGAACAGATCGCCGCTTTCTCCAAGGAGAGCGAATCCATGCTCGAAAGTGCGAAGAGCATTTCTTCCGCGATTCAGAATATATCGGCAATCACGCAGCAATCCGCCGCGGGAACGGAGCAGGTGTCGGCATCCATGAATGAAGGCATCTCATCGATCCAGAAGATGGCCGAGGAAGCGGAAGCAATGAATAATGCCGTTTTCCGGCTGCAAAAAACGATCAACATTTTCAAATTTTAAGTAAGGTACACGCTACATAATGTATACGCGCTTTCGAAGCGGCAACGAGCCGAAATGCAAAAAATGGCTGTGCTAGGATAACATCCTGAGCACAGCCATTCTTCATTGGACACATTTTCGAGTATGACGAACCGTCCGTCAAGTGAGCAAACCGTCGTAGGGGGCAGCCCCCTTTTATATCATGCAGCGTACTCCAGCCCTATGGCTCGTTCCATAACCGCGCGATATTCACGAGCCGCCCTTCCTCAAACTCGGCTCGGTAAATATCCGGCAGCGTCGTACCTAGCCAGAAATGATAATCGAATCGTTGATCATAATGCTGCAGCATGAGTGTCATAATGTCGCCGTGGGTGCCAATCACGACAGACTTTCCGATATGTTTATTCAGGATTTCCTTTAGCACCTGGACTGCTCGGCTTTGCGCGCTTTTGCTGGATTCCCCTCCGGGGAAGGAGATAGTTGGATCCTGAAAAAGGATCTTCTTGGCATCGAGGAAGGAATGCCCCTGAAAATCCCCGACCTTCCGTTCCCTTAAGTCCTCTTGCTCCGTAATCGGCAATCCCAAAGCGTCCGCCAATGGTTGAACCGTATCCTTGGCTCGCTTGTAAGGGCTTGATATGATAGCGTCAATCCCTTCTCCCAGGAGCACATCCTTGACTCGAACCGCAGCGAGGGAGCCCTCGGTGGATAATCCCCGCGACCTTTCCTTCCCATGGATAAAGGGAGATTCCGCATGTCTCACAAAATAGAAAGTCGTCATCCTTCAACCTCTGCTTCTTTTGAAGTCTCACCCTTTAATACAGGCTCCATCATCATCTCCACAAACGGTGTTAACGGTAACAACCCCAATGAATCCAAGGGAATCCATTTAGCTCCTAATGAGTCTTGACCGTCTCCGTCCGTTTTGATTACGGCTTTATCATTCAGCAGCTCGACATCATACATGATACCGATGTGATGCAGCTCTTCCATCTGATTCGCTTCATACTGGTATACGATCGTATAGGAGATAGCCGTCCGTATACTGCCCTTTATTGGAGAAAGCCCGGTTTCCTCTATAAATTCGCGCTGCAGCGTATGCTCCGGCTCTTCTCCGAACTCAATGGAGCCGCCCGGTAAATCCCACTTCCCCTTGTGCGGCCCTCTCGCTTTCTGGATCAACAGGATATGATCATGCTGAATCAATACTCCATAAACGCCGAGATGCGTATGTTTCACCACAGTTAACACACTCCTTTTCTTGCAGTGAAGGTGATCCATTGACTTCGAAAAAGTACGTCTCTCCCACCCTTCACTTCTTGAATATCCTGCTGCACCTGACGCCTCGTTAAGATCTCCCAATCCGAATACAGCTCATCGAGGATGGAAAAGGCTCTGTCCGCGGACAGATTCAGCTCGATTAAACCTTCCTCCTCCAGGCCCGTTTCCTGATCGATTTCCTTCACCTCTGTGCTCATCATGATGCAGTGTATGCCCTGGTGCACGGTTCCTGCCTGCATCTGTTCGATCTTGGACACGAAGGCATCCTCGGAGCTCATATGCTCCAGGCATGAGCATGCAATGACGTAATGATAAGTATCCACGGCAATGTCATAGTGCTCTACGTCTGCCACAATGGCCTCAAGGTTGGAGCTTACGCCATGTAGTACCGCATACTGCCGCAGCTTCTCGACTGCCGATGGCAGCAGATCTACGCAGACGACCTGCCCGTTCGCCGCTTGGATCCGCTGCGCAACCGGGATACTGTTACGCCCGACGCCACAGGCCAGATCCAATACCCGCGTCTCATGAAACGACAATAATTCCAGATGATCCAGAACCGTCTGCACGGGCTTGGCTAACCAGCTCCCAGGCTGAAACAATACGGTTTCTTCGTACAGAGTCTCGTGATACAATATTTCCTTTTGACGTGCGCGGTTGAATATGTCCATTCGATAGCCCCTTGTTCCGGCCGTTATAAGGCCTACCTATAATTTCAACACGGACAGCCGATTTCCTTGCTCACCGCAACTCCTGCTAGGATATAGGGTATCCTTATCTAATCATCCCTTATCGTTAGCTGCGGCCACTGATCCTTCCATTGCTTCTTCGCCACCCGATCCAAATAATAGCTCCGCTTATGAAAGTTAGGACTTCTGCGAACCCGAAGCGCAAATAAATCCTCCAATCCGTAAGGACAGCAGAGCTCAAGCGCTCCTTCGATGTTCAACCTTGCTCCGACCGCGGTCGCCGTCTCCGGCCAATAGGTTAACGCTGCATGGGTCGAGTTATAAGGCTCATCTCCATTCTTCACATGCATTCTGGCTTGATTCTTGACTGACCATTTCGGGTTCGCCGTTGTTGTTCTAAGAAGCTCTTCCAATCGAATATCCCGCGCTTCAGACACATCTTCCGGATCGAAATACACGACATCAATATCCGTATGTCGATCCGTCCCTTCTAACCCATGAAGCAGGTCCCACACATAATTTCGAATGTAGCCCGCTGCAATATAGCATTGCGGCAGTCCTAAGTCGCGAACGCTGCCCAAATCCGTCATCAATTGCTTATGCCGGCTTATGTATTCCTTTAACCGCTCCTCTAACATCCATCCACCTCCAGTAACCTGATGTTATTCGCCGCCCACTTGTCATTCATTTTCCATAGGTTGTTACATTGGCTAGCCGCAACTTGAATATGAGCGTAACCCTATAATCCTGTATCCGTGAAAAAAAGCATAGACCGCTTCACGAGGAATACGGTCTATGCACGCTCTTTGGTAAAACTATTATATTCCACATAATCCCTGAACGGCAAGACAGGCAGGGATTATAGCCGCAGCGGGTGCCACCCGAGCTGCATGCCGGACAGAAACCTGAGCATGCACACTAACAGCTGCTGAGCCGGTTTGATTGCGGTATGTTCCTGTAAGGGAGCTTAAGAAACCGTATTTCGAGTTATGCGCGAGATTTACAAGATTATCCCATCGTTCGTGCAATCAAGGCCGCTGTTGTGACAACTACACAGCCGCGTCAACCCGCTCCTGCGAAGCGCCGTCACAGCGCTTGCACACTTTCAGGGCAGTCCCGTCCGATTTGGTCCGGGGATACAACAGTTTAGTCCGGGTACTCTTGCACACCGGGCATGTACCGCGGGCGCGAGTTGGTAGGTTCCACAAGGATTTGCCTCTTTTTTGTTTTGCCATGAAGATACCCCATTTCATAGATTCATTATCATCACTCTTACATATATGAAAGGGTTCGGCAGAACATGTCGGGCAGCTCCATTTAGATCTCACATGACATGGTTCACAATCACTGCAGCCTCATCAGGTCCGGAATGAATGGCGGATCGTCGTCATCGTAGGCCTATCGCGCATATTTGAAATGCGAGGGGGAATATAACAAAAGCGAGAAGGCAACCAAGACGCCCTCTCGCTTTTTGCAACGAATTATTTATTTATAAAAGCCATAATCTCTTCCTTGGACGGTATAGAGGCTTGTGCGCCTGGCCGGGTTACCGTCAGTGCAGCCGCTGCAGTTGCAAACTGAAGGGCCTCTTCCGTCTCCTGTCCCTCCGTGCAAGCCGCCGCATAAGCACCGATGAAGGTATCTCCTGCCGCCGTGGTATCCACGGGTGTGACACGGAAAGCCGGAACGGTGAAACGCTCACCTTTGGCATTCCCATAGAAGCAGCCCTGCTCACCAAGGGTGATAATCACGTTGGAGGTGCCTCTGCCGATGATCGACGCTGCCGCTGCATCCGCTGTAGCAGCGTCCTCCACCTTCAGGCCGCTCACCACTTCCGCTTCGGTCTCGTTCACAATTAATGTATCGATCAGCGGCAGCACGTCATGAGGGACCTCTCGCGCAGGCGCCGGATTCAGCCAGACGCGAACGCCTGCCTTGTTGGCCGATTGGATAACGTACTGCGTCGTCTGCCACGGAATTTCATTCTGCAGCAGCACGGCATATACTCCATCCCATTTCACCACTGCCGCTACGTCTTCTTCAGTCAACTGCCCATTTGCTCCTTCCGACAGCACAATATAATTCTCGCCTTCCTCGTTGACCGTGATGATCGCCATCCCCGAGGTGCCTGTCTTGGAGAGGACGGAAGTAACGCCAACGCCTCGTTCCTCCAAAGAAGCAACCAGGGTCTTCCCAAATGGATCAAGACCAACCGCGCCGACCATGGCACAATCCGCACCTGCCGAGGCTGCCGCCACCGCCTGATTCGCCCCTTTCCCCCCAGGAAAAAAAGAGGTGCCTCTGCTATGAATCGTTTCCCCGGGCCGGGGGAACTGCCCTACAGTACTCACAACATCCATATTAATGCTGCCAATGACAACCAGCTTGCGCAAAGATAATCCGCTCCCTTCTCTCTTATACCGACTTCGGCTCTGATGTACGAACACGAACATCCTTGATCTCATTCTCGCCGTCATCCAAGCAGCCAAAGCCGAACATGCCATGTCCATAAGCGGTTTCCTTGCATTCCAGCACATTCTCTCCATTAATATACAAGATGAACCGATCCTTCTCGGACACCAGCTTCAGGCGGTATTCTTGACCCAATGCCCAATCGTATCTTGCAGTAATCAGACGCTTGATCCCGAAATCCTGTTTGATAAACGATACGGAATTGGGCCCGTCGAACCCGGCCAGATAATGACGCATGACGCCCTGCGCTCTTGTAATCAGACAATGGCTGGTGCCGGATATCGGTTTGATGGTCGCTTCAATCTCCATATCTTCAGCATAGTAATTGCCGGAATAGGACGAGGTATCTCCTTGCGATGTACAATGCATCGTTCCATCACGCAGCTCCCATGTTCCTCGATGATGCGAGAATGGCGTGATCGAAGCGAATTCTTTGGCTTGCTTGGCAAAATCGATCGTATAATCCGCAGCTCCCGTGATGCGGAATTGCCCGACGAACAAACTTCCGATGGCACGATTCAATAGCGGCGACGTGCTCTCGAGTATCCAGCCGATCTCATCAATCATGGCACCTTCCGTATCCGGAATGACGAATTGAACAGCGTTCCACTCTCCGCACACGGGAGTAAACGCAGCCATACGCACGTCCTCCTGCGTATAGGTATTGCGTACATACGGAGTCAAGGTAATTGGTTCGCCTTCCCACTGATCCACATAAATGCGGGCGGATACGGTCTGCCCGCTGTAGGCCAGAGGGGCAAAGGTCGGCTTATATTTCTCATCGTTAAACTCCGCCCGGCGATAGAACGGTTTATAGTAGATCTTGCTGCTGTCCCCTTCCACCAGTCTGTCAAAAACCACTTCCAGCGATCCTCTGCTATCATAAACATGTTTCGTCGAATGGCGAACGACCGGCGTTTTGAAGGCATGGCTCGTCCGGAATCCATGCGTAGACCCCGGCAGGTCGAAATCGAAATACACCTCGCCCTGCCTCACCCGACGTGCCAGCTCTTCAGGTGCTTTCTCTCCGTTGAGGCGATAGCCAAGCAGTGCAAGCTCTTTGGCGAATGTCGGAAAATCCACCAAATTCAAATAGCCAGACACGCTGGAAGCCACGATGAAGTCATTGATCGGCTTGCGGTAATGTTCGGGAATACCCGCCAGACCTCTGTAAACACCGAGGATCGTTCCCACATTGCCTGCATTGCAATCGGTGTCCCAGCCGCACATCGACGCGATCTCAACCGTGCGCGCATAATCTCCCTCGCCATACAGAAGGGCAAGCACGCACACACCCGCATTCGGGATAATATGGCATACGCCCGTATATTTATCGTATCCCCAATGGTCCTCCAAGTACTGGCGGCAAGCGCGGAAATCCGAGGGCTGCTCCAGGTGGAAGTCCATGACGGCGTGGACCACGCGCGCATAGGTGGAATCATCCGGAATCATGCGCAGGCCTTCCGCAATAATCTCATCCATGGACGAAGCATCAAAGGCTTTGGCGATGCAAGCAGCCATGAAGCGGGCACCATACAGCCCGTTGCCGTCGTGGGAGACGCTGGCCGCTTTTTCCGCGTAATCCGCTGCTTTCTCCGCCTGACCCGGGAAAAGCAGGCCCCAGGAATCGATGAAGATCTGGCCGCCGATCTGCTCCGCCATCTCCGTGCCGTTGACCTCGATCGAGCCTGAACGAGGAGCCGGAATGCCTTTGCGCAAATTCACATAGGCGCGGTGCTCGGTGCTGATATCCTCACCGCCCCACCAGAACATGCCGATCCCTTCCCTTGCGTAATTAAGCCATGCTTTGCCCACATCCTCCGGCTCAAGCTCACGATCTGTCGCATCGTCATAGAGCGCGCGGATAAAGAAAACCGGACCGTTGGCGTCATCGTCGGCGGCAAAGGTTGTATACGGCTTCACGTAATCCCGTATATCGCCGTAGACGTCCCGAATGCGTTCATACGTCCAAGCCACCGGTTCGATGGGAGCACCGAGCCTTATGCCAATGTTCATACCGATGAATCCCGCATATACCGTCTCTACATAATGTCTAGGTATCATTTGCTCTCCCTCCTATTTTAAGCATTTTCTCTATCCGTTGTGGTTCTTATTGCTGTTAAAGCTAACGACTCACTATGGCCTTCCGAGACTCATTGATGCGAATATCCTCCTCAATGATCTTCAAGGCTATGCCGCTGAACCGGTCGGCGATAGCGCACAGGTCCAAGCGGTTCACCTTATTCAACTGCTTAATATCTTCCTTGCGGATAACCTCGCTGCCATACATGGCGCCCAGGATCACCCCAGCCATGACGCCGATCGAGTCGGTGTCACGTCCGGAGTTAACCCCGTCCAGAATCGAACGATAGTAATCACCGTCATTGAGAACGATAAACGCCAGTGCCATCGGCAGCTCTTCAATTGACCATAGGCGGCTGGGCGTATAATGGTTGCTCGGGATGCCAACCTTGTCGATGTGGCGGCTCACGTCATCGCCCATCGGCGAATATTTAAGCATGATCGCTTGAAACACTTCGATCACTTTGTCCATGTCATCCCGCTGATGCCGCATTTCGCGGGCAGCTTGCGTCATTTCCACAATGGCGGCTTTCGTGCCGTCTTTCGCCAGGCTGATGGCAGTGCGGACAATATCGTCCACACTCACCCCCGGCTCAAACGCCTTCGCCACGCAAGCGGCCAGAACGCCCGCGGCTTCCAGGCCGTAACTGCTCTGGTGACCCATCGCAAACAGGATGGCTTCATCATAAGCCGCCTTTGGATTGCCCGCATTGACGATCCCGATCGGGGCGATGTACATCGCCGCCCCGCAGTTCACCATATTCCCGATGCCGCCTTCTCTCGGATCGCAGTTGGCCAGCACATGGCGCATGAAGATATATTTTTCCGGATAGAACAACCGGTCAATGATCAACGTTTCCTCATTCAGCTCAGGGACAAACGTCTTGCGGAACGCGATCTCCTTCACGAATTCATTGCCCATATCATAGGCATCCAGATGCCTGCCCTCGGTAAGATACACGTTCATGAGCGCAATGGTCATCAGCGTATCGTCCGTGACAATGCCATCGCCTCTTACACGGCCAAGCCGAGCGTCGGGGGGCAGATCCATCTTATGCCATCTTGTCATGAGGGATTCCACGCGTCCGTACTTGGACTTGATCTCCCCGTACGTCAATTTCTCGATTGGAGCTCCCATTGCGTCTCCGAGCGCGGTGGATATCACCACGCCCCTCACCCGGTCACGAAATGAAGTCATAGTTATAGGCTCCTTACTTGATGTTTTCGTTGGCGTATTTCGTTATCTCTGCCCCGCCTGCAGCATTCCAGGCTTCAACGAATTGGTCGAATTGGGACAAGTCCTTCTTGCCTGTAATAAAATCCGTCGAATATTCCTTGTACAGATTGTTCATCGCGTCCCAGTTCGAAATGAATTGCTCAGGGATGATGAAATTATTGTCTTCCGTGTAGAATTCGCCAGCCATTTTCAACGATTCGGTTCCAGGCTCACCCAATAGCGGCGTTTTCAAAGGCGTTTCGGATTGGATCTCGGTCGGTTCCCAGAAACGCGCATACCATTCGCTGTAGTATTTCTCGTTCAGCTCGATTTCGCCGTCAACCACCTTGTAATGCTCCTCTTCGAAACCGAGGCGGTCCAGCATTTGCCCCTTCGGACTTGCAAGGTAATCGAATACCTTGAACGCTACGTCTTTATGCGGAGATTGCGAGGAGATCGCAAGTCCTCTGGATTCCTTCGTAACATCGGTGGCCCCGAAGCCTTGAGCCTCGCCTTTAGCAGGCGGGAGCACGATCAGATTGGCGTCATCTCCGCCGAGTTCCTGCATTCTTCCGTCATACAAATCGATGATTTTGCCGGCTGTGCCCGTAATAATGGCAGCCTCACCTTTATAGAAGGCGTCTTCCTTCGTATCCCACTGCTTCGTAATGAATTGCGGGTCCAGCAGCCCTTCCTTGTAGAGCTTGTTGTAGAACGTCAGCTTTTCTTTCTCCTTCTGGGAAACCTTGGAGTACTCATACGTTCCGTCTTCCTTCTTAAGCCAAGTCGTATCTAAACCGAAAGCCGTATTGAAAATAAAGTTAATCTCAGCAATATCGCCTGCTGCCGTCAGCGCATAACTCGGCTTGCCTTCACCCGGCTTCTTCTCCACCAGTTCCTTGAAGAAGGCATAATAATTGTCGACGGTCGGGTTCTCCATCAGGGCCTTGGAGCTATCCATGGCATTAAACCAGTCGGCCCGGATGACCGGGGTCTTCGGGGCGAGCGGTTTGATCCACAGCAGATACGGATAGCTTGCCATCCGCGTTTGGTTATGCGGCTCGATGATATCTTTAATGTAAGTGGATTTTTCAATGTAAGGCGTCAGATCCTCCAGCAGGCCTTGTTCGGCAATTTGCTGGTCGCCGCCCTGGAAGTAGATGATATCCGGAATGGTTCCGCCTAACAACAGCAGATTCAGGTTCTCGGCATAACTGCCCTGTGCCAGATCAACAAGTTCGAATTTCACGTTCAATCCTTCGTCTTCGGCCAGGGATTTCTCCAAGGTCTCGAAGAATTTAACCGAAACAGGGTTCGCCGTTCCTTCATCCTTATACACGATCTTCAATGTAACGGGATCACCGCTCCCATCCGGCTGGGTAGTCCCGGGTTCAGTTTGGCTCGCTCCCGGCGTGTTTGATTTCGATGTGCATGCCGACATGACCATAACCAGCATGGCAACGACGAGTAAAAGGCTTAATTTTTTCATGTTCATCTTTCTCCCCTTTTTATGAATTTGAACATTTATGCCTTATAAATAAGCTGACTTCGCCTTCCCGCTTAATCCTTCACTCCGCCCTCCAGTTCGCCTTTGGCGTAATATTTCAAAATGAACGGATATAGGAATAACAGCGGCACAATCGCAATCATGATCGTACCTGCCTGCAGGGAAGCAAAATCAAAGTTGATCGAGCTGTCGAACATGTTCTGGTTGCCGATCAGGGACGTATTGTCCTTGCGGACAACGAATTGTCTAAGCACGACCTGCAGCGGCCATTTGGTCGGGTCCGAAATGTAGAGCGTCGCTCTGAAATATTCATTCCAGTGGTACACTCCGTAAAACAAGCCCAAGGTCGCCAGCCCCGGTTTGGACAGCGGCAGTATGATTCGGCTGTATAAGCGGAAATGACCTGCGCCATCGATTCGGGATGCCTCCAGAATCTCCTCCGGTATGTCCTGGATGAACCGCATGAGAATAAAGAGATAGTACACGTTGATCGCTTTGTACAGGATCAGTGATGTTAGCGTATTCATCAGTCCGAGGTCCTTTACCAGCAGGTATTCTGGGATCATGCCCGGCTCAAACACCATAATGACGATCAGAAAAAACAACACGACCTTTTTACCGATAAATTCGGTTCTGGCCAGCACGTACGCCGCCATGGAGGTTAGCAGCAGATTCAGGAATGTGCCTGCTACGGTAATCCATACGGAATTCAGAATACTGCCTGTAATCAAGGGATTGGACATTAACAGTTGGTAATTGATTGTTGAGAATCCCTTCGGAAAGATGTCCAGTCCACCCATTAGATGGGCTTTGCCGGGATCGGTTAAGGACAGCGCCAGCAGATTCAGGAGAGGAACCAATACCATGAGCGTAAACACGAACAACATGAGATAAATGACGATTTTGGATATTTCCAGCCGTCTCACCCTTAAATCCCTCCTTTACCAGACGCCCTTGCCCGAGAAGCGCTTCGATATGAAATGCGTGCCCAGGATGAGGATGATACCGATCACGCCCTTGAACAGACTCGCTGCAGTTGCGTAAGCAAACTGTCCGTTCCCGATACCGATTCGGTACACATATGTGTCCAGAATATCCACCACACTGATGATGGAATCGTTCATAAAGTTAAACACCTGATCAAAACCAGCATTCATGAAGAAGCCCAGATTCAGAATGAAGACGGTTACAACTGTGCTGTATAAATGTGGAAGCGTAATGAACCTCATCTGCTGCAGCCGGGTCGCCCCGTCTATCTTGGCTGCTTCATACAATCCTGGGCTGATCTTCATGATGGCTGCCAGATAAATGATCGAATCCCAGCCGGCGCTTCTCCAAATTTCGGAGAATACGAGCACCCAACGGATATGCTCCTTGCTGGTCATGTAATCCACGGATGGCAGTTGAAAGAAATTCGCTATCAGATTGACTCCGCCTTCGGCAGGGTTCAAGAGACTGATCCAGATTCCAGCAATCACGACCCAGGACAAGAAATGTGGCAGATAGACCACGGATTGCACATATTTGCGGTATTTCGTGCTCCGAACTTCATTAATCAGAAGTGACAGCATGATCGGAATCGGGAACACGAATACGATTTTCATCAAGCTGATAATAATGGTGTTCTGCAGCACGCTTGTGAAGGCGGGCGAGCTGAACAGCGTTTTGAAGTGCTTCCACCCGACCCAGACATGATCCCCGAGAATCCGGTAATCCTGGAAGGCGAGTTTCATGCCATACAGCGGAATGATGTGAAAGATAAAAAAGTAGAGCAGAGGCAGCGACAGCATCGCGTACAGCACCCAATCCTGCCTTAATCGCCTTAACACCTTCATGGCTTACCCCTCCTCCGGATGTTCAATGGATAGCTTCATAAGGGGAGCATGCTGCTGGGCACCGTACACGTCGCGGTCGCCGACACTGCCCGACGATATGTCCCGCGACATCGTGATTTTGAAACCCAGCGCCTGGTCGAAAAATACCAAATGATGAATCTGCTCCTCCCGTATCTGATACAGCTCGCATATCGTCCGTTTTGTAATGACGCCGGACTGTTTCACTCTGTCATATTGCTCCTTGGAATCAAACAACACGTCTAATGTAATTTCGAAGGGTCCCGAGTTTTTGCTTCGCAGCACTTTCGCTAAATCGCCGAGTTCTGTCATGGTTTGATCCTCCTTATCGATGCTCTATACGAAAAGCATTATTTTTCATTTCCATCAGGTGATAGACGGAGAACTCATAAACAGGACCGAACTCGATATCGCTTGGCGCGAATGGAAATGCCAGATTGCCTGCCGTTGATTTCCGGCCTTCATAGCCATAATGCAGAAAGGTGGAGCGCACCGTCGCGCAGATGCTGTTCGCCAATTCCTGCGTCTTGGCCACCACTTCGAACATGACGCCGACCTCATGTCCGGCAAAAGACTCAGGCTCCTTGCTTCCGAGAACGCCATTCTTGCCGTAGTTGTAAAATTGAATCCGATAATCCGATTCCGGAATTTCCCGGTAATATTCCCGCGCCTGGTTGCGAACATAATCCTCAACCTCTTCCAGCTTCCCGATCAAGAGCGGATCCCGAATCCCCGCCACCACGAAGGTCCGATAAGCGACGCGCCTAGCGCCTTCCAGCTTAATGAAGTATTTCTCCGCCGGAAGGAAGCGGCTGCCCGTCACGCGAACGACGCCTTTCTCCACTTCCTCGAATCGGCAGTTCTCCAAATCGAGCGTAAAGCCGGGACCGTGCAGAATAAACGGATGTTCCTTCTCATAAAAGGTATGTGCCGCAACGCTGGTCGGGCTGCACGTCCGGCTCGGGTTAAGCGACTGAATGGTAAACGAATGGTCGCTGATCGTGCCAAGAATGCTGTCTTTGGTTGTTCCCGGTTCCGCGCACAATGCGCCGCATTCCAATATTTTGCCCAGATGATAGGACAGCCCCGGGTCCTTGCCGTAATAGATCCCGATCGCCGCGAAAGGCGAAGGATCATACGCCCGGCCGCAGACGATGATGTCCACACCTTGTTGAAGCGCTTCCACAATCGGCTCATGTCCCATCTGGGCAACGATGCTGTTGGTGGAGTCAATCAACTCACTGGTGAGTGGCGGAATATTCGGACTTAGTGCCTTAATCCGCCCTTCTTCCTTCGCCTGATGGATTTCCTCCCGGGTGAAGTCGGCCCATATGACGGACACCTTGGCCTCAAGCCCCCGCTCTTCCAAAATCTCATCAATGATATCCAGCGTCCAGTTCACATGGGTCCGTGCCCCCGAGCCCCCGGCCGAGCCGATGATGATCGGAATTTTCCGGGGCAAACCGTTTGTGAGCATAATGTCCAGATCCTTCTTAACCGCCCGCTTGCTGACGATCGATACGCCGGCCCCCAGCTTGTGCGGTCCCCCATCCGTTGAGCCCGCATCAACGACGATGCCGTGCAGCTCGAACTCCAGTCCGTTCAGGAAAGATTGTTCAGGAAATCCATATCCCAGCATGCCGCAGGGTGATAGAATTCGAATGTCTGTATTCATCTGCAGTCCCTCTTTACCAACATATTCACCCATGACCATTGGATAATTGGATTATCCAATTTGTGTTAAAAGGGGTACGTTTCTCCCCTCTTAAACATGAATGTAGTTTTTCTGTATGTTTTCTTTAACCCTTCTGAGATGGTTCAGCAAAGCCAGCTTCGCTTTTACCGGGTCACGTTCCTTAATGGCTTGCAAAATAAGTAAATGTTCTTCGTAGACCTCGCTCTTGCGACCCGGAATCTGAGCGGTTTTGCTCAGTGTCCGCTGCAGCAAGTCCATATGCAATTCAATCATATTGACGAGTACAACGTTATGCGTGGCTTTCGCAATCGACAAGTGGAATGCTTGATCCGGCTTCGATCGATCCTCCGCATTCTGATCGATCTCCCCCCAAGTCGCGAAGGCTGCCTCAATCTCGGCGATATCCTCATCGGTTGCGCGCTTTGCCGCCAGCTCCACAATTCCGGTCTCAAACAATTCGCGCGCCTCTAACAACTCAATGATGGTTGCACGTTCGATATTATCCAGGATGCGGCTGCGATCCTCGGCAACATCCAGTGCCTTGCTCAGGAAACGCCCGCCTCCGGGTCTGGCTTCTATCAGTCCTTCGCGCTCCAGAATGCGGAAAGCTTCCCGCAATGTCCCGCGGCTAATGCCAAACGATTGGGCCAGCTCCCGCTCTGTCGGAAGAACGTCGCCCGGGGTCAAATTTCCTTCCAGAATCAAATTCTTGATCTGTTCGATGACATCCTCGTACACCCGATGATATTTAATCTTCTTAATGGTCATATGACTACCCTCTCTATCCCTACTTGCGCAAACGATAATTGGGTGACCCAATTAACCGCATGTTTAGCATAAACGCATCCGAAAAGGCTGTCAAGCATAAAAATAGCGCTTACATAATCGTTTTAAAGGTCTGTCAGCACCTAATATACAGATACACCGGATAATTGGGTGACCCAATCAACTTCTTCTTGTCCTCTTTTTCCACACCTTTTATTATGGATTACTTCCAATATCCGTAAGGTCTATAATCCAACATCGACTATAAAATTCAAGACAAATAACCCTGGCTTGGATAGGAATCCATGACAGGGTTTATGCTCACGTAGAAAATCCAACGTTAGGATTGCGGTCTGCGTTTTGCCAACAACCATCTAACACTTCCATATAAACCGCTTAATACAATAAAGCCTCCAATTGCAGCCACGGTAAACCATTCGCTATTCCGCTCAATCATTCCAAAAGCTGCCTGAGCCGGCAGGGATTCCGTCTGTTCATATTGCCTGCTCAGATCCAGATCCCGCACATATCTCTGTGTTAGCACCATGCCTTGCAGCATCATAAAAACAAAATAGCCAATATATATCGCTGCAGCGAACAGCACGGATTCCATCACTACACGTTTACGCGTCATTACGATTCTTCCTCTCTCCTTCTGGCTTTCATGCAACAATCACAGTCCTTATATCCACTTCACAATCTCGCTGATCACATAAGCGGCTGGAATGATTACGAGCTGTGCCAGCATGGTCCCAAAAAACCTTGAAACCATCAGCATCGTATATACTTTGCCAAGCTGATCCCTCGCTTCCTCGTTCCGAGTCGCCTTATCGGTAATCAAACCAAGCTGGGGATCAATAAATATCGTTAAAATAATGGTCGCGATTCCGTTGATTAACCCGGATGCCTGAGATGCTGTGGTGCTGTACTGAGGAATGAGGTGAGCTGCATACAGGGATGACAAGACACCTACGGTGTAAAAAGCCGTAACCACAATATTCAGGATAATAAACCGTTTAGGTACTCCTAAGTAACGAAACTGACTCCATTTCAAGTTGGGTTTTCTTATGTAATGCCTTGTGTTCTTAAGCTGTCCAATGGTCACACTTGATACCAGCTTCGGAATCGATCCGGCGACCTCCAGCTTGCTGATGACTCTGCTGAACAGATTGACGAAGGTAGGAAACAATGCGATTGCGACAATGGTTCCGATCGAGGCGGCTAACAGAATCGCCCTGAAATAAGTGAGCACATCAAATGAAGGATCCAACTTCGCATAATCAACAAACTTGGCTGTCAGCGGAGCTTGAACTAAGTTGGACGTTCGGGAAACCAGCACAATAATCCCCGTCAACGATAATGCAACAGCGATCTTGTTTAGCTTCACCCCGGCATATCTTGCGGAGTACGACAAGGTTTCGGCCGTATGAATAATCATCGTTAGCACAAACACAACAATCAAGCTCTGTAGCATAGAGGGTTCCTCCCCACCTGATGTTCAGGTCAAACACCGTACCCTATATTGTGGAAATTGGGTCTGCAAGCTCTCTGCCCACTCTTTATATCTATCCGATTTACTACCGGATTAGTACGTGCCCTCCCTGCTCTTCCAGCATCAAAGCCGTCCGGCTATAAATCTGGTGCAGCTGCTGGCGGGTTATGAGACTGGCTTTATGTTCAAACGTTACATGAAACTGTGAATTGCGATCTGCAAGATACCGCATATAAGCGTGGGCATCTCCGTAATTCACATCATGATCATGCTCCGGCAGGACAGGCAGGTGATGCGTGAACTTGTCCTCATCATAAAATACGTTACTGTAATGGACCAAATATACCCGGGATGCCATCCGATCCAGAAAATGATACGGGTCAAACCCGCGAAAGGCCCTGCGGGTAATATCAAGTCTGGCCGTATCCAGCACAAACCCGATGTCAGGATAATCGTGAAAGCTATCCACAAACACATCCTCGTAATCACCAAAAAAATCATGCTCCAGCACAATGCGCTGCCCGTAGCGGAGCTGCAGCTCACAAAGAAACTCAAATAACCGCTTGGAAATGTCCCGGAATTTTGTTTTGCTCAATTGGTTGTAACTATAACGATATGCGGAATCGGGAAGTCTCGGATACGGAGTAAAGGGCTTTAACTTTCCTATTACCCATTTCGAATCATGGATCCATAATCAACGCTGACTCGGCTGTGTGTAACGGACGAAAGACGAATCGCATCCAGAACAGCTTGTACCTTGTGGCCATCCTCGAAATTCGGCATATTCAACAATGATTGGTTTGCAGTTATGCTCTGATATATGCCGTCTATCATCTGATAGAAGCCGTTATAATAGGGCACTGCCGGGGCTTCCAGGTTAGCCGGCGGGGCAAACGGATCCATCGGGATAGATTCAAACGCCCCGCCGAAGCTGCATTCGAGAGTATGATCATTTTGCATCACCAGCGTCCCCTTCGTCCCGTAGATCTCTAACGTCCAGCCCGCTCCGCGGATTCCCGGAAAAAATACATCCGCAAGGAAAGAAGCTCCGCCCTTAAAACACCCTGTGAAGGTAAAGGCATCCTCAGCATCCCTAAGCTCAAGCCCTGCATCTCCGTTATAGGCCGGAACCTGGGTTCTCAGGTCGCCGTACACTTCCGTAATTTCTTCGTCCATCCACCACAAGAGGGAATCTACCATATGCGAACCGATCGCAAACAGGAATCCACCGCCATCCTCGCTGCGCGCTTCCCATCCCCGGTAAGAATTAGACAGTACGGAGTGGCCGGAAAAGCTCCCTGTATATTTGATATGCTGTATGTCTCCGAGTTCTTTACCTTGCAGCATGTGCTTGATTCGTTGCCGAATTGGTGTCCATCTCCATTGAAAATTAACGAAAGCTTGTCGATCCACTTGTTCTGACGCTCTCCACATCTGTAACGTTTGCTCCGTATTCATGCCCAGAGGCTTCTCCGTCAGGACATGATAGCCGGACTGGAGGGCGAGCATCGTCATTTCATAATGATGGACGGGTGCCGATACAATCGATACCAGATCTAACGGTTCACTCTCCAGCATGTCACGCCAGTTCCTGTAATACGAAATTCCATTCCACGAGCGGTCCTCCGTGCGCTGTCGATGCACACTGGCAATGGATTTCACCTCCATCCCCGGGTGCAGCTGAAGAATGGGAGCATGAACAGTACCGCCAAATCCGGTCCCTATGATCCCTACCGACAATGATTTCATTGTTGTGATCACCTCATAATCACTAGATTCAGACCTTCAATACGGGCCCGTCTCACCCAGGAAATCCAGGAGTGTCCTTGGCCATCTCCTAGCGCACTGCATTAGGCAGCTTCTTCCGAATGAGACGGATTTGCCCGCGATGATTGATCTCATCCTCAAAGACGTGGAACCACATGAAATAGTAATTCGCAGGTTTGTCATACCAAAAGGGCTGTTCGATGTAGAGCCATTCATCAGAAACTGACCGGGACAGCGCGTAAGTCCGGTTTCTTACTTCGTTTAATTGCTCGATATAATCATCGAGTTCTCGACCTCGAATTACGGCTCTGCCTTCATGTCCGCCCCCCGATGTCTATTTTAATATTATTTCCCTCCGGCGCATCCACGGGTGTGAGGTCTCAATGACTCAACGCACCCGGGCACAGTGAATCAAGGATGAAATGGGCAGTTTCGTCTTATATTCCACAACCTTTTCCAGATTTGTGACGTTTAAGAAGTGAAAGGAGCGATCCATATGAAAACCTATATTGCACCCTTCATTGTGCTGTCTTTCATACTCTTGGCAATCGGATGTACGCCTGAATATGAGGAGCCCGTGGACGGGTACAAGCCATCGTCCGTCAATGACGACTTTCCAATCCCGGAAAGCGCAGTGCTATTGCAGACCATTCCGGAACCCGAAAATCCCAACATCGATAACGGTGCTAAATACGAGGTGAAGGGTATAGGCGGCGAACAAGGCTTGGCCACACCGGAGCGTTACTTCCAAGAGATACAATCTTCAGGTTGGACCGAATTGAAAGAGAACCAAATGGGACATGTTCATTTTTTCCAAAAAAACGATACGGTGATTGCACTGGAGGTACGCGAGGATTCCCTGGAAGTTTCTGAAATGATTAAGGGCGCTAAATTTTAAATCTCCTATTCCCAACATGTAACCAACTTGTAACCGACATCCAAAAAGGACCGTCCCGCGGTCCTTCTTTTCTTTTATCGCTGTATATCCTTCTTCATCCCAATGGTAAATCGCTGGAAACCCAGCTTTTCATAATACGGTTCCAGCCCTTCTTCACACATCAGTTGCGGGAAGACCCGGGACTTCTCGCAATGTTCAACCAATCGATGGAGGATCTGTCGGCCTATCCCCTTGGACTGATAATCCGGTTGTACGCCTAATCCGCATATAACGCCAGTGATCACCCCATCGGAAATCAACCGCCCCATGCCCACCAGTGTTTGTCCTTCATATGCATAGATGGCATACCAGCTCTGCAAACACATGGTTTTCAATTCGGTGACGGATAGACGAATAGAGTTCCAGCCAAGCGAAGCGTACAATGCTTCCAGTTGACGAAAATCCTCAGGCGGCTCTGAGGTATATATGATATCCCGTACCATTCAATCACCTTCCTTAGGATCGGGTTACCGGATACGCCATGACACTCATCAACGCATTCTCGGGCTGAGTCGAATCGAGACGGCTGTATTGAACAAATACGGGTGCACTGCTCGTAACTTCCATGGCATAAGGAATACCTGGAGGGATACCGTCCCCGCCGTCCGTTTGAAGCGTGCTCGTTCGTATATGCTTGGTCCTTCTAGCTGGTACGGTGTTTTCCATTCCCAGCAACGGATCACGATCCTCGAAGTAAGCATGAATCGTGACCACAACGTCCTGCTCGGATAAGTTCAAGACACAGACGGATTCATGACTGGTTAGTTCTCCGCTGCTTTCAGGAGGGATATACCCATCCGGAATAATCCAATGTTTTTCACCTTTTGACATGAGTTTCACTCCTCACAACTCATAATTTAAGGAATTTGAATAGATACTAGATTCGCGATCAACGCAGAAAGTTCCTTTAATCCACGTTCCGACCCATCATGCTAGCGTAGAAACAGTGACAACGGCTGGAGTCAAATGCCTTCAAGCCGCCAACCACCATATCGGCCAATCGGGCCGCACCGCGCTCTTGAAAATGAGTGTTGTCCATTACGCCCTGCGGAAACAGAAGAAATTCCCCTGGCCTCCCCCACATAAACACGGATTTGGTCCCTTCGGGACCCAACTGGTTAAAATACTCCAAACTCAGCGCCGCCAAATCGACCAAGGGGATATGCTCCTCCTGCGCCAGTTCGCGCACCGCCGTGATATAATCGCCATGCGTGTCTTCCAATAGCCCCTTACTATCAAAATAGCGACGATGAACGGGCGTTACCAGGATCGGCGTCGCCAGTTTCTCCCGGCAAACATCCACGTATTTCTTTAAAAATTCCTTGTATTTCGAAAAAGGCTCCGTATACCTCTCCTCATCCCGCTTTTGGTCGTTATGGCCAAACTGAATCAGCATATAATCATGAGGCTTCATCTTCTCACGTATTTGCTCCAATAATCCCTCCGTAATAAAACTCTTGGAGCTTCGGCCGGAACGAGCATAATTGCTCACAACCGCATCCGCTTTAATATAAGCGGGCAGCATTTGCCCCCACCCGGCATAGGGATAACCGTCCGCAGGCTGGTTCGTTACCGTTGAATCCCCTGCCAAAAACAAGTTGCAAGCATGTGGCGCAGGTGCCACTTCCATTGCATTAATCCGGGGAGCTCGGCCCGAGAAGGTCAGTACGATTTTACCTTGGACGGCCGGCACCGTGATGCTAAATCGTTCAAAGTGGCCTGCCGGTAAACGTTTCCCGTCCAGCAGCATCTGACCTTCCGTTCCACGAATCGAAGTTTCGGTATCAAACCAGGCATCACCGATCAGCAGATGCAGGGTGTACAGACCATCGATCACATCGACTTGAAACGCAGCATTCAGTGGTATGATAAAATCTCCCGTTAATGCCTCTTCCCCTGCGCGCTTCAAGGCAGAGACGTTGGATAAGGAATGGAATCCGTAGCCAAGGTCGGGATTATATAAGGTTTCAGCGTTTATTTTGATATGTTCTTGGCCCGGCGTTCCCGTTCCAAAATCAAATTTATACATCCATTGCAACGTACTTCACCTCTCCCGGTTGAATTTCATCTAAATCCATTATGAATTACGAGCCTCCGAACATAAATTCAAATAACCGTTCTCCTTGTTCAAATAACCGACTACATAAGCAAAGCCTCTTTAATTATTCTCCAGGTGCTGGAATAACAGCGCTTGTATTGACAGCGTTTACAGCCCGGTACATAATGTGTACACAACATTTTGGGACCAGCGCAAGGAGACGTTGCCGTGCAAAAATGGATAACGATATATAAAAATATGAAAATCAAAAATAAGCTTTCCCTTCTTATCAGCTTAATTGTTGCAATGGCATTCACGTTCGCCGTCATCGTCCAGCAGTATGCCTTCTCCATCTACGACGAGCAGCTGTACCTCAAATCTTCCCAGGTCCTTCACCTGTCTTCCTCCGCGATTGAGGCAGAGCTCGAGCGGATCGAACAGTTATCTTTTAATATCATTACCGATACCCAGATCCAGAATATATTACGTTCCATCGCCGGAAGCGAATCCGACTATGACAGGCTCATCCTCCGGCAGCATTTGGTGGACCGCCTCCTGAATTACGTAGGCTCCGAGCCCATGCTCTACTCCATTCACTTGATCGATTCGTATGATCAGCAGCAGGACGTCGGCAGCGTTGTCCCGATTGATCCCGCCAAGAAGGAATTGATTCTTCAGCTTGCCGGGGACGCGGATGGGGGAGAGCGCTGGATATACCCTGACGATACGGATTCTGCCCTTCTACTTTCCCGGGAAATAAGATCCTATTCCGGCACTTTGTTCGATCTTAACTATTTGGGTACCATCATCATTCGCATCAATATGGACAAAATCGTCCGGAAGTCCGCCGGCGGGGAAAGCGACCTGATCGTAACTTCCGGTACCGATGTCATATATCCCGCAACGCCGCACTTCGATCCGGTCGTCATTCAATCCTCCCTGTCGTCCGGAAACGGGTACCTAACTCGGGAAATCGATGGCCATACCTACTTTATCGCACATAATCGATCTGGCAACACGGGCTGGACGTATATGAATGTTACACCCTTTAACCAAACCTTCAAGCAAATCATTTTCATTAAAGAGCTTGTCATCATCGTGTTCACCGTTATTTTCGCGGTTGCGATTCTGCTCGGCATCCGGTTCAGCCGGGGTCTGACACGTCCTATTGAAAGTCTCATCACCCGGATGAAGCTCGCGGAAAAAGGAAACTTTGCGGAAGCCAACGTGCTCCCGCAGGACGCCGCCCCTGTCGCCATGAACGAGCTGGGCCTGCTGCATCGCACATTCCGTCTCATGATCGAAAGAATCAATGCCCTCATCACCGAGAATTATTCAAACCGATTGTTGATCAAAGAGACCGAGTTCAAAGCGCTGCAAGCGCAAATCAACCCCCACTTTTTGTATAACACGCTGGAATCCGTGAACTGGCTGGCGAAGATGAACAAGCAAACCCAAATCTCCGACATGGTGCAAGCGTTAGCCTTCCTTCTCCGTAACTCCGTCAGTCTGAAGGAACCGATTCTGACACTGGGTGAAGAACTGGAGATTGTCCGAAACTATGTCCTCATACAGAAGTTCCGATTTGAAGACCGACTAGAGTTTACGCTGGATGTTAAGGAGCAGGATCTGCACCGCAAAATCCCCAAGCTGTCTCTCCAGCCTCTGCTCGAAAATGCGATTCATTACGCGCTGGAGCCGTCCGTTGACCCTTGCCGAATTTCATTGTTCTGCAAGGAGACACCTTCCGCGTTCTGCGTCATCGTGGAGGATGACGGTCCCGGCATGACACCAGATACCTTGACGCAATTGCGAAATGGCGATTTGGCCACCAGCGGTAACGGGATCGGACTGTTAAATATCGATGAACGAATCAAGCTGGCTTTTGGCGACCACTACGGTTTGTCCATTGACAGCGGATCGGGTCTTGGGACCCGTGTAATTCTGTATTTACCCAAATAACGGAGGGATTCGGATGTACAAAGTTCTGCTTGTGGACGATGAACGGATTATACTGGATGGCATATCTCAGATGGTGGACTGGCGATCATACCGAACCGAGCTGGCGGGCACGGCCCAGAACGGAATTCAAGCATATGAAAAAATCGTCAGGGAGAGCCCGGATATCGTCGTTTGCGACATTCGCATGCCCGGGCTCGACGGTCTGGAGCTCGTTGCCAAGACCCACGCCTCCCATCCTCATATCAAATTCGTATTGCTGTCCGGCTTCGGTGAATTCGAGTATGCCAACCGCGCCATGCAATACGGCGTGAAGCATTATCTGCTGAAGCCGACCGACGAGGTCAAGATCGGAGGAGCGCTGAGAGAGGTCATCAACGAGTTGACCCAGGACCGGAACAAGGAAACGTTTGTCCAGGAGATGAAGAACCGGCTCCGGAAGGTACTGCCCCATGTCAAAGAACAGGTGCTCAAAGAGTTTGTCACCAACAAGACCTATGGGCGCCATGATCTGGAGGAGTACCGAAGCCTGTTCGAATACGATTTCGATCAGCCCGTACGGCTGCTATTGTTCCAACTGGAGGGCACCGTCGAATACGAGCATCAATTTGCCGTGAAGAACATTGCGGAGGATCTGTTGGACACAACGCTGCTGAGTACGACGATCGGACAGCATGTACTGGTGCTAATCGAGAACCAACATGATCAGCAGCGGCTCCATGAGCAGCTGCAGGATATCCGGTGTACTTTTAAACAGTATTACAAGATGGACGTCACAATCGCGATCAGCGATCCCGGACCTGTTACCCTGGCGCGGAAGCTGTACCGG
The DNA here is from genome assembly GCF_049893405.1 of Paenibacillus sp. Dod16. Taxonomy (NCBI): domain Bacteria; kingdom Bacillati; phylum Bacillota; class Bacilli; order Caryophanales; family Paenibacillaceae; genus Paenibacillus; species Paenibacillus sp. Dod16. Next base: position 33,295 of record NZ_JBNDYG010000018.1, on the reverse strand, counting down.
GATACGCTGCAATGCTTGAACTACCGATTCTATCTGGATGAGAGCGGGATGATCACGACGGAAGATACGCTGCACGCCGGCGGCCTGGAAGGAACGTTTGTCCTCGACGAGGAACGCCTGTGCATGCCGGTCCGATCCGGCCACCGCAACGAAGCGGAGCTTGCCTTGGCCGAATTTGTTCAGGAGCTGAAGCATGCGCAGCTTAGTATCGACATGACCAAATCCTATGTCATTCAGCAATATGTATCCCTCATCCGTCTAACCGACCCGGATCGGATGCAAGAACACTATGCACGGATTCCGGAAATCGCCGAGATGAGTACGCTTCAAGCCATTCAATCTTTCTTGGAGAAAACGGTACGGGAAATCACGCTGCGAAACTTCGAGCAGAACAAAGTCAAATATAATGCCATCGTCCGCAAGGTGGTTGAGATTATCGAGGAGCAGCTGGGGAACTCGGAGCTTACCCTCAATCTGGTGGCAAACGACATGCTGTATATGAACGCCGACTATCTCGGCAAGCTGTTCAAGAAGGAGACCGGCGAGAAGTTCTCCAATTACGTGATGAAGCTTCGGATGAAGCGCGCAACCGAAATGATGGCAAGCGATCCCGATATCAAAATTTTTGAAATGGCGGAACGGCTCGGTTTCGGCGATAATCCTCAATATTTCAGCCAAGTGTTCAAGAAACAGATTGGCCGTACACCCTCTGAATATATGAAAAAGAGTGATTAACTTGTACGTACATCTCTGCTTTTTAAACAAATTGCACGGTTTTTTTCCTTACTCTTTCCCCGCAAACACTAGATAATTGGGAATGTAAGCACTAACATTTGGAGCGACATGAAATGGTTGATTAACAAAGGGGAGGAAATGGAATGAAAAAAGTGTTAAACGCGGTTCTGATGTTTTCCCTGATCGGAAGTTTGATCGGCTGTTCGGGCGGCGGCGCCGCAGAACCACCGGCAAACGGCGGAACCGGAACGGAAACGCCGCCGGCGGCTGCAAGCGATAGCAAGGATCCGGTCAAGCTCCGCATTGCGTGGTGGGGCGGTCAGTCCCGGCATGATTATACCTTGAAGGTCATCGAGATGTATGAGTCCCAGAATCCGCATGTCACCATTGAGCCGGAGTATGCTCCATTCGATGACTATTGGAAGAAGCTTGCTCCCCAAGCGGTGGCCGGCGGACTTCCGGACATTATCCAGATGGACATCTCCTACCTGAATCAATATGCAGGCCGGAATCAACTGGCGGATTTGAAGCCGTTTACCGAGAGCGGCGAGCTCGATGTCGCCGATGTCAGCGAGAATGCGCTGAGCGGCGGTGAGGTCAGCGGCAAGCTGGTTGCCATGAACCTCGGCGTGAACGCACTCCAGACTACATTCGATGTGGAGACGATGAAGAAGAACGGCATCGATATTCCGTCCAAGGAATGGACCTGGGACGACATGGACAAGATGGGGGCCCAAGCCAAAGAAAAAGGCCTGCAAATCGGAGGCTTTGCTTACCGGCATGACGTCTTCTTCCCTTACTACCTAAGAACCATCGGGCAGAAAATGTACAGCGCTGACGGCAAAACAATCGGATACAGCGACGACCAGCCTTTTATCGATTACTTCACCCGCTACCAGAAATGGTACGACAACGGATATATCCTGTCCCTGGACAAGGAAGCCCAGAAGAAAGGCGTAGCCGAAGAGGATGAAATTGTCCTGGGCAACTCTATATCAGGCACCGGCTGGTCCAACCAATTCCTCGCCGTGGCCAATCTGGTAACCGATCGTCCATTGGAGCTGAATCCGATGCCGGGACCCGGAACAAAAGAAGGACTCTTCCTGAAACCTTCGATGTATTTCTCGGTCACCGAAACCTCCAAGCATAAAGAAGAAGCCGCCAAATTCATCAGCTTCTTCATCAACGACATTGAGGCCAACAAGCTGATCAAGGGCGAACGCGGCGTTCCCGTATCCGCCAAGGTGAAGGAAGCGCTCAAGCCGCTCCTCTCCGAGAACGAAGCCAAAATTTTCGACTATGTTACTTGGGCTGAGGCCAACAGCACGCCAGGCGATCCGCCTAACCCGATCGGCGCGGTAGAGATCGAGAAGCTGCTGCGAGATCTCAGCGAACGCATCCTGTTCAAGAAAATCTCGATCGAAGATGCCGCGGCCGAGTTCCGCAAGGAAGCGAATGCCATCTTGGCCAGATCTCAGCAATAACCAGGACACGGCTAGACAAGGCATCTCCGGCACGTCTTTCCCGTGCAAGAGATGCCTTTTTACATCAGTGACCCCTGCACGGGGCGCAACCAAATCTGAATCATAGGGGTTGAAATCTATGAAGAGGCTCCGTGAGAACGAGCACATCACCGGTTACGTGTTTTCAGCGCCGTTCGTTCTTGGTTTTCTCATCTTTACCTTATATCCAATTCTGTCGTCCCTGTATTATTCGTTCACCAATTACAATCTGATGGAAGCGCCAAGATGGCTGGGCTTGGGGAATTATGAACGGTTGTTCCTGGAGGACGACAAGATCGGCAAATCGTTCCAGGTCACGTTCACCTATGTATTTGCCAGTGTCCCCCTCCGCCTTATCTTCGCCCTCTTTGTTGCCATGATCCTGAATACCGCAACCAAGGCGGTGGGGCTGTACCGCTCTGCCTTCTACCTGCCCTCTCTCATTGGCGGAAGCGTGGCCGTGGCTATCATGTGGCAGCAGATCTTTGGCGACAAGGGACTCGTGAACTCTGCCCTTTCCCTCTTCGGGATCCATTCCACGACCTCTTGGATCGGGAATCCGAGCACGGCGCTATGGACACTGATCGCCTTGTCTATCTGGCAGTTCGGCTCCTCGATGATCATTTTTCTGGCTGGTTTGAAAAATATCCCGAAGGATTACTATGAGGCTGCCAGCGTGGACGGTGCCAATGCGGTCCATCGCTTTTTCAAGATTACGCTGCCTATGCTCAGCCCCATTATTTTGTTTAATTTGACGCTCCAGACGATTTCGGCGTTCCTGACCTTCACTCCGGCCTACATTATTTCGCGCGGAGAAGGCGGGCCCCTGGACCAGACGCTGCTCTATTCGCTCTATTTGTATCGCAAGGCGTTCTCGCATTTTGAGATGGGATACGCGTCGGCGCTTGCCTGGATCATGCTCATTATCGTTGGTGTCCTGACCCTGCTCATCTTCAGATCATCCACCCGCTGGGTTCATTACGAGTCGAAAGGAGATTGACGGTTATGACCAAATCCAGACGTGTTCTCTACCATACCCTGGTCGGATTGTTCGCCCTCTGCATGACTTATCCGATTTTGTGGCTGGTCGCCAGCTCGCTGAAGCCCAATCATGAAATATTCACGACGGCTTACAGCCTGATTCCGAGTCGGCTGGAATTCTCGAATTATGCTACAGGCTGGAAGGGTTTTGCCGGGACTACCTTCGGTACCTTCTTTAAAAATTCTTTTATCATTGTCATCATATCCACCATCGGTGCCGTCGCTTCCTCTGCGCTTGTCGCCTTCGGCCTGGCTCGGACCAAGTTCTTCGGTCAGCAATTCTGGTTCGCCTGCATGATGATTACGATGATGCTTCCTCATGATGTCGTGATCGTTCCGCAGTATGTGATGTTCGCCAAATTCGGCTGGCTGGCTTCCTTCAAACCATTAATTGTTCCCCAATTCTTTGGCATTCCGTTCTTCATCTTCCTGATCATGCAATTTATTCGCACCATTCCGAAGGAACTGGATGAAGCCGCCAAGATTGACGGATGCAGCAAATACGGGATATTTTTCCGGATCGTTGTGCCATTGATCGTACCCGCTCTCATTACGTGTTCCATCTTCTCCTTCTACTGGAGATGGGATGATTTCATCAATCCGCTCATTTACTTGAACAATCCGGAGAAATACCCGGTGTCACTTGCCTTGAAGCTGTTCCTTGACGGGGAGTCGCTTAATAACTGGGGCGGCATGTTTGCTATGGCTACCTTATCGCTGCTGCCGGTCGTCATCGTCTTCTTTATCTTCCAGAAATATATCGTGGAAGGGATCAGCACGACGGGATTGAAAGGGTAATTCATACAGATAGAAGCAAATAGAATATGAAGGGAGTTTCTCATCATGCCTGCACTTGTATTTGATGATCAACAGATTGAGGTTGTCATAGACCGCGTGGTCGACCGGACCTTTCGTATGGATTTCAGCTGGGACTGGCCGGGCGGGGTCGCCTTTTACGGAGTATGCGAAGCCTATAAGGCCACCGGCAAACAGGAGTATCTGGAACAGCTGAAAGCCTGGGTCGATGAAAATATGGAGGATGGGCTGCCCAAGCTGTCCGTCAACGGCGTCTCCATCGGTCATTCCCTGCTGACCTTATACGAGGTTTATGAAGATGAGCGGTATATTGAAACGGCCAAGGAAATGGCCGAGTTTCTCACGCATGATGCGCTGCGTTTCGGCAACGGCATCTTTCAGCATACGGTGAACTCCGAAACGTATAACTTTCCGGAGCAGGCATGGGTTGATACGATGTTCATGGCAGGCTACTTCCTGCTTCGAATCGGCGTGATGCTGGACCGGGAGAATTACTTCGAGGATGGCCTGAAGCAGTATCATGGCCATGAGGATTGCCTGCAGGATCCTGTTACGAATCTCTATTACCACGGCTGGGACAATATCGCCGGCAACCATATGTCGGGCGTGTTCTGGTGCCGGGGCAATGCATGGGCCGCCATCACGTTGGCCCGTGCCCTGGAGCTCGTGCCGGTTACGCATCCTTCCTTCATGATCATCGAAGGCTCGCTGCGCGACCAGCTCAGCACCCTGGTTCGGCTGCAGCATGAATCCGGCCTGTGGCATACGATCACGACCGATCCGCAGTCTCCGCTTGAAACGTCCGGCTCGGCCGGCATCGCCGCCGCCCTTCTGACCAAGGGACGCATCTACAATAAATACACGCAGAAATCGATTGACGGCATCTTGTCCAAGATTACCGAGGATGGCACCGTAACCGGCGTATCCGCGGGAACGGCCGTCATGAAGGACGCCGCAGGTTACAGAGACGTGCCCGATAAGCGGATCCAGGGCTGGGGCCAAGGCTTGGCTCTGACCTTTCTCGCGGAAGTGCTGAAGAACAAGGACAATCCTTATTGATGAAATGAGTTACAAAAAAAGGCAGGATTGGAGAGGATCAAGTTCGCCTCTACAACCTGCCTATTGTTATATGCGTTTCCACAAGCGATATTTTATTGAAAAATAACCGGTTAACAGGACAGTTATAACAAGGATAATTACATTCAAAATCATTGCTTTATCGCCCCTTTTCCCATCGCTAATCTTCACGATTCTACGTCTACGCTGTTTATTCATTGTCCCCTGTCTCGTCTTGAGTGCTGTCCTTCTGCTCATCTGTCTTCTTCGGATGCGGTGTTCCATCAAGTCCATAGACTTCGTCATAAGCATCGAATATTTTCCTCGCAATCGGCGCAGCGCTTTGCGAGCCGAAGCCGCCCTCCGGCACAACCACGGCAACTGCCAGCTTCGGATTATCTCGCGGAGCAAAGGCGATGAAGACGCCGTTATCAATCTTTTGCCATCTTCCATTCACCTTAGCTTCCTGCTCGGAGGTTCCCGTTTTGCGGGCAAAATCATATTTAAAATCATCGAATGCTGCCAACCCCTGGGTATTCATCCCCCGCTTAATGGTCTGCCAATACGCTTTGGGGAACTCGACCTCGTTCAGAACCTCGCGACCGAATTCCTTGACCACCTTGCCATCCTGATCCGTGATTTTGCTAACCAGCTGTGGCTTGACTCGCTTGCCTTCATTCGCCAGCATGACGGTGTATTGGGCAAGCTGCAGCGGGGTGTATTTTCCCATCTGTCCGAAAGAAGCATAGGCTAACGCAGCGAGATTACTTCCGGCTGCCTCCGTATTGGTATACTCCCCACGACCCTTAAATTCTCCAGGCAAGCCACTTCCCGTTGTAACGCCAAGTCCAAACTGCATCATATACTTTTCCCAGACGGTAACACCCTTCTCCCCACCATACTTATTGACAAGCCTTTTGCCAATCATATCAATCATAAAGGCGTTCGATGATTGCTGGATTGCTTGCTGTGGCTTTATGGGCCCATTTCGATGTCCGCCCGAGTTGGAGATAGACTTTTCATATCCTTCCCGGCCAATTAAAGCGTACCCTTTATCGGGATATGTTTCGTTCAAGCCAAATAACCCCTCATTCAGCCCAATCAACACGGTCAGCGGTTTAATGACGGAACCGAGATAGATCGTGGATTCAAACCCGTTTCCCGAGCGACCTGATCCATAAATCGTAATCGTGCCGTTTCCCGACGAATCCACGATATCCGGCGTAATCTTGCCACCATTTACCCGCACATTCGAGTCGTAATCCGGCATGCTCGCCATCGCGACTACATTACCGGTATCCACCTCCATGGCGACCGCGTATCCAGTTAAGGCTTCCTTATGAAGCTTTCCCGATACCGGATGGGTATGAAGATATTGAAGCTGATCCATAATGGCCTGCTCCGTGGCAAGCTGAATGTCTTTATGAATCGTGGTGTGGATATTGTGACCTTTTTCGGGAGCGACCATCGTCGGAACGCCATCTACCATATTCTGGGGATTAATCGGGATGTTTAAATATCCGCTCTTGCCGCGCAGTTCTTCCTGAAACATCTGCTCCAATCCGTCATAGCCAATCCACTCTTCTTCCGTGTAGATCAAGCCGGGATTTTTCTGATCCTTGTTGCTCTGATCAATAGCCTCATAAACCTTAAGGTCTTTGGAGCCTCTGAACTTCTTTAAGTACCCGATCGTCTGAACGGCCACCGTATCCAGGTCATAGTGTCTAACATTCTCCTCCACGATCTGGATGCCGGGGAACTTGGCACGATTCTCCATAAAATAAGCGATCTCTTCCTTCGTCAAATCCGTCTTGATGCGTCTGGGTTCATAACCATGCTGCTTGTTATATTCCAAATCCAGGTCGTCCATCACTTTCTTCACTGTAATCGGTTCTGCCTCGGGGTCCCCATACTTGTTAAACGCTTGGACAATTCGTTTTGCCATTTCCTCCGCTTCCGGCCTGTTCGCTTTGCCCTTGTCCGTCTTTTTGCTGTAATCCTTCATGAGCGTAATATATAAAGAGTTTGAAGCCGTGGAATAAGCAAGCTTGGTGCCGGATGCATCGATGATGGACCCCCGGATCGGCTGCAGCGGGAAATGCTTCTGCTCTCCTCCGGTTTCCTGACTCGCAAGCTCAGGTCCCTCAACGAACTGCAAAATGGCCATTCGAACGATAATGACGCAAAAGATTAAAAATGCGCTGAAAAAGAAAATGTTGATCCGCCCATGAAATCTACGCCTGATTTCTGATTCATCCGGTACGTCTTTATAAGGTTTAAAGCCTATCACATTGTCTACGCTCCTTTGTTATATGTTTTAATCCAGCCAAGTCGGCAAATGCGGGTTGTTCTCGAATTCGAATATTCTCTTCAGCTGTTCCTTGGTATTCCGTTCTTCGGACAACGGCGGCAGTTCGTCCTGAGGGAAAAAACCGACCGCGGACGTTTCGGTCCCCACACCTGCAGCTCCGCCCGTAATGTCGCACTGAATAAACATTTTGTACACGTGGAAGGCCGAAGGCGGATGGTTATGAAATTTCTTGTCCAATACGGCCAGCAGCCTCCCTGCACGCACGTCGTAACCGGCCTCTTCCTTCACTTCCTTCACCACGACCTCCGCAGGGGATAAGCCGATGTCCGCCCATCCTCCCGGCAGCGCCCAGGCCCCGTCGGCCTTTTCCTTCACCAGCAGCAGCTTTCCGTCTTGAAAAATAACGCCGCGGACATCCACCTTCGGCGTTTGGTATCCGGTTTCACTCGCAAACAGCGTACGGATCTTCTCTTCGCCCGCCTCGGTATACTCCTGCATGATCTGGATGCTGAGCTCCCTCAGCTGCTCAAACCGTTCCTTGTCATAAACGTCCCTCGTATACTCCAGTCCGGCCTGGCTGATGGCCTGCATCTCCTTGGCCCACGCTAACCATTTTATTGTCATAGGTTTCATCCTCTTCAAAGAATCTCATAATATATAACGCCTGCTATCCGTGATTGGTTTATAATGGAAGTGCTGATTTCAAAATTATAACATATTTTCTAGCAAGTTATGAGACAAAGGATATAAAAGGGGGGACAGCTGGACATGAAAAAAATGCGGTCGGTGTTATACATTGTTCTTCTAATCATGGTGTTCGGTACCGGGTACTACATCGGATCCAGGTCTGAGAACGTAACGCCGATCTCGAAGGAAAATGCCCGCAAAGCCGTTCAGACCCTGTGGGTGAAAGCCGCCGAACCTCCGCTGCCCAAGGTAAGCATTGACGGCACCGAGATCAAGCTGCAACGCGGCGGTTATTCGTGGTGCAACGGGGATAACTGCGCGACGACGGATGCGGCCCGTCCCAGGCTTGAGGATATGACGCCGGTTGCGGTCCAAGCCGGTGCCGACATTCAATCGAAGCCACCCGAAGGAATACAAGGCTTCACCATTCTCAACTTGACGGACTCAGGTAACGATGGATATACCGTACCAGCGAAAGCCGGCTCGTACCTGTACGAAATTCACTGCACATGGCCCCTGGATCAAGGAGAAGCCAGCTTTTATTTCGCGGTGACGGTTGAATAGACCTGCTGTGGATTGATTTACCAAGCATCTAGCATCCGTCTTTCCATAAGAAAAGAAACAGCCCCGGCGCCAGGGCTGTTTCTTCGTTTTCATTATGAATTCGTTGTTTACTTCTCATCCCTTTGATTCGTTCGGATTAAGGCATACGCCAATTGTCCGGCCATCCCCAGGAATAAACCCGTTCCGACGACAATATAGACCATCGTGAATGTTTTACCGAGCGGCGTCTGCGGCACGAATTCCGGATGCCCTACCGTGCTCAAGGTAACCACGCAGAAATAAAGTGCATCCAGCACCGACAAGCCTTCTTGTCTGGTATAAAACATCGTGCCCGATAACAGCATGATGACGATAAGCACAAACAGCGCTACAAAATACCGCTGCTTAAACGCTCGAAACAGACCGCTGAAAAGACGTTTTAACGTTAGTAAAAAAGATATCATCCCGGAAACCGTCCTATTCTATAACTGGAGTATACGTTACATCAATCTTATACAGCTATTATATCAGCGTTTATGTTCTGCGCCCATTAGCTAAGGATGAACGGAGAGAATATTCCCTTCGGAATCGATACTTCGAAATATAAAACCTCCGATTTGATCGGAAGGCAGCTGTTCATAATGAACGGCATATCCTTGTTCGACATCCATTTCAATGTAGACCCCGGACAAGGCTTTGATCTGATCCAGATCATCGATCGGCTCATCATCCCATGGCTCATTAGTCACGATGATCTTCCTGCTCTCGTTCTCTGAAGTCTCGACCGCCAGTAAGGTATCATACATATCCTCCCCGCGACGGCTAGCAGACCAGATCCGAGTAAAGGGTTCATCTTCGGATCCCCGTTCCAGAACGACCGAGTTCGAAGCACGGTGCAGCAGTCCCCATTTACTTTCCATAAGGGTGACCATCTTCACGTTGCCATCATGCCAGACGATCAGCTTGTGATGATCCCCTATTCTCTCGTATAACTTATCCCCGGTATACGCAGGATGCAAGCGCCGCAAGGCCTGCTCTTCATTGTATACATATCCACCCAGGAACAGCGGCATGTAACTGATGACGACCAACACGGCTGCCAGTATGAGAAGCATTGTTTTTTTCAAAACAACAACTCCTTGTCATCTTTTGCAATCGAGCGCCATCCATACCCATGAGTTTAGCTCTGAAGGGACAACAGCTCCCGGATCTCCGCCTCGGTCCAGCTTGGAAGCGACTCTTCTCCCGGCTGAACCAGTTCCTCGATCAGATCCTTCTTCTTCTGCTGCAGAGCAGCCATTTTATCCTCGATGGTATCCTGAGCCACCAGCCGTATCACCTGCACAACCTTCTTCTGTCCGATGCGATGGGCCCGGTCCATCGCCTGCTGCTCCACAGCCGGATTCCACCACAGGTCATACAAGATCACCGTATCGGCCCCGGTCAGGTTCAGCCCCGTTCCGCCTGCCTTCAGCGAGATGAGGAACACTTCCCGTTCTCCCTCGTTGAAGCGTTCGCACAGCTCCACCCGCTTCGATGCCGGAGTCTGTCCATCCAGATAGAAAAACGGGATCCCCCGATATCCGAGCTCCCCGGCAATCAGATTCAGCATCCCCGTAAACTGGGAGAATACCAGCATCCTTCTGCCTGCAAGACGACATTCCTCAATGGTTTCCAGGAGCTGCTCAAACTTGGCCGAACTGCCCTCATAGCCTTCCACGAATAGGGCCGGGTGACAGCAGATCTGGCGCAGACGGGTAATGCCCGCCAGGATGCGAATCCGGCTTTTCTGAAATCCATCCTGCGCCAAATGCTTGAGCGTCTCCTGTCTTAACTTCGCAAGATAGGCTGTATAGAGCTTCTTCTGTTCGATCAGCAGGCTTGATGCCTGAACCGTCTCGATCTTCTCCGGCAGTTCCTTGAGCACATCCGATTTCAGCCTGCGAAGCAGGAAGGGACGCACCCGCCTCAACACGGTTTCTTTCGGCAATTCCTGAAACGCTTTTCGATCTCCAAAGAGTGCCGGGAAAACGGCGTCATATATGGACCACAGCTCCTCCAGCCGGTTCTCGACCGGGGTGCCTGTCAGTGCAAACCGATAACGGGCATGAAGCGTTTTAACAACCTGAGCCGTTTGCGTTGTATAATTTTTGAAGAATTGGGCTTCATCCAGAATTAACGTTAAGAACGGCAGCTTCGCATACCGCTCAACGTCCCTGCGGAGCAGCGGGTACGAAGTAATGATAACATCTGGGTTCCCCGCATTCTGTATAATCTTAGTCCGCTCGGTCTGCGTGCCATCGGCAATGACGGCCTTGATCTCGGGCGCAAACTTCTGGAGCTCGTTAAACCAGTTATAGAGCAGTGAGGCAGGCGCCACGATAAGTGCAGGTTCGCTGCGCTCTCTGATCTCCGGGAGCACCGACAGAATGAAAGCAATGCTCTGAATGGTTTTACCGAGGCCCATGTCATCGGCCAAGATGCCGCCGAAGCGGTAATGGGCCATCGTCTTCATCCATTGGAAACCAAACTTCTGATAATCCCGGAGGACCGTTTCGAGGCTCGGCGGCACGGCAAAATCCAAATGATCCGGATTCTTCACGTGCTGCAGCATTCGGCGCAAGGATCGGCCAAGCTGGACCGCTGATCCCGTTTCCTCCCAATCCAGCAGCTGAAGTCCTTGGACTGCCGGCATTTTGAATTCTGTGCCCTCCCCTTCGTATAACCAAGGCCCTACCCGGTTCATTAAGGCAACCATGGCCTGGAACTCGGCGCTCTCCAGCGGAAGCAGCGCTCCGTTTCGCAACCGGTGATATTTTCGTTTTTCTTCAAGCGATTTGACGATTTCCCGGATTTCGGCTTCCCGAATCCCCTCCATGTCAAACTTCAATTCAAGCCAATCCGTCCGTTCGTCGACCTCCACCCGCACCTTGGCTCCCATCGGTTCAGTAAGCACCCGTTCCTTCACGGCTGTCGTTGCATAAACAACCAGCAGCTTCTCCAGCTGCGGGATCGTATGATACAGGAAATCGTATTCGGCATCCTCATCGTTCATGAAGAAGCCGCCATCCGTTTTGGCAAAGGAGGCGTTCTCCATAAGCTCTAGAATCCGCTGCTCCTGCTCTCCGTCGCGAACGAGAATTGAGCTGCTGCTGCGTGTTGCACGATGTCCCTCCAACGGATTAATGGTGATTTCTCCGTATTGAAATTCGAGTCCGGCCAAAAGCCGGCCACGCACCCTGTCCAGATAGAGCTTCGCTTTTAAAGGCGTTTTGACAATGCGGTCCGATACGGTCTGTGCCACGTGGACACTTCCAAGCTTCATCAGTCCCGGAACCACCCGTTCCATAATGGACTCCATCATCTCAGGTTGAATCCGGATATGCGGTTTATTCGAATTCTCAAGCAGCTCCTTCATCTCGGAGAGTCTTCTGCAAGCATCCAATTCAAGCTGAATGAGCTTACCGTCCACAATGACGAGGCCGTATCCCTCCAGAACGATCATTCGCTCCAGTCCCTCGATCTTCATCAGGTAGTGATCATCCCCGGCTTCATCAAACTCGAATTGAAGGGGGATCGGATCTTGAACGAATTCCAGCTTATCCGTGAGGATCCCGTCCAAAGACAGCAGGGAATGGTTCGAATGGGATATTCGTTCCCTAACCTCAGGCCAAAAAGTGGGAGGAATAATCAGCATTCGGTCGCCGCCTCCCTTTTTGCCATGCGGAGCATACATGTCCAGTGACTGTTTAAACATGCTTTCATGCTCGTATATACGAATCAGCTCATGGAGAATATCATCATCCTCCTTTTTAAAGCTGTGTTGCTCCGGATCGTACGTGAAATTCTTCGTGAACATGCAGGTCTCTCCGAGTTTTACACACGCCAGAAACTCTCGGATCCGCTGCACAATGTACAAGCGTTTCTTACCGATTCGCAGTTCAACGCCAAACAGATATTTCCGATTTCCGTAAGGATATAACTTGAAAATGAACTCCATCTCCAGAACTTCCCGGGTGTCAAACCTGGATGCTGCCGTAGCCCTCCGGCCTGCAGAATAAGAGAACAATCCGAGCAGCTGGCTGCTGAGCCGCGCATCCTGCTCCCCTTCGTCCGAGCTTCTCTCATGCTCCGTAGAGTACCGAGGTGTTAATTGCCCGTCTCCATTATTTCCGCCGTCAGAAGGATGTAATAACGATGGATAGGGGCGCATGGGTGCTTCCACCGTTTGCTCAATATCACGGATATTCAAGAGCAGAGCCGCAATATGTCTGCATCGCTTCCGGGAGAATCCATAATCGATACAGCTGCATTCCGTGAATACATCCCCGTTCGAGTCAATCTCGGCATAGGCGATACCCGGCTCCTGATCCGTCACTTCAGCCTCGTATTTCCGAGTGTCCGTATCTTGTTTCAACATCGTAACATGTCCATCTCTATATAAAACCCCGCCGCGATCGTAGGAGGTCTTTCCGCATAATAACTTGATCACCCGTTCGGTCAGCTGGTAACCCATAACCACAATCCCTTCTCTAATTGCTGCTAAAAAACAGTATAACATGTTGGGCGAAAAGGCTAGTAATGCCGACGGCCGATAGTAGAAAACGTCTATCGACGTCCATTCCAGAAGCAAAAAAGAACTCGCCGCTACGGCAAGTTCTTCTTCCGCTGTTTCTCATAAGACCGGGTCAAATTGTCATAACGGGTATTTTGATCTCTCCATGCTCTCCCCTTCGCCCGGATCTGAGTCCATTTGCGATAGAATCGCTCATCTTGATCCATCCAACCCCTCCGTTTCGTGGCTTAGATACGTTTGTAATACAGCACCGTCCCGTCCAGTTCGCCGTTAGAGGATATGGCATAATCGGGTATAATCCCAGCTTGGATGTAACCCAGAGACTGATACAGCTTGTTGGAGGGGTCCCCCTCCCGGGTATCTAATACCAACAACGTTCTACCCTCTGCCTTGGCTTTCGGCTCCAGATGAAGCATCAACGTTCTGCCGATACCTCCGCGGCGAGATACAGGATCCACCATCAGTTTTGCTACCTCGGCCCGGTGTCTGCCATTTGCCTTCATGGCGCATTGCAGCTGAACCGTGCCAATCGCCTGCCCATCCTGTACGGCAACCCACAGGGTAACCCCTGGGCCAAGCACATCCTCCCAGTAAGCGAAAGCTTCATCGTAAGACAGCGGCGGTAAGAATCCTACCGATGCCCCATCTTCTACTACCCGAATCAATAGTTCCGTTAATTGATGATGCGTCTCGCTTTCTAATTGGTCGACCTCCATAATCGTAAACGCAGAATTCATTACAGTACACTCCCTCTCTCATCTAATAAATTCATTCTATCCGTTCCGTTTCCATATGCAATCATTTTTACAATGCGTAATCCACCAAGGCGTTAAAATCCACTTATCGCTTCAAGATGTCAGCCAGTGCTTTATTCAGCGTATCATATGTACAATGAAATCCTGCCTTGCAGAGTCTGTCCGGAATGACCCATCGGCTCTTCAGCACGAGTTCCGTTTCGGTTTGAATCAGCCGGGCTCCCAGTTCAAGCAGCCATTTGGGTGATGGCAATCCCATTCTGCGATTCAATGCAAGCCGAAGCTGCTCCATTAGTTCCTTGTTCGTAACCGGATGAGGGGAGGCACAATTGAATATCCCGCTCAGCTCTGCTCTTTCTTGTAAAAACAGGATCATACGATACAAATCCTCTACATGAATCCAGCTGAACTTTTGCTTGCCTGTACCTTGAACGCCACCGAGTCCGTATTTTACCAAGTTAACATAAGGCGTCATGACGCCGCCCCCCGGTCCCAGCACGATGGCAATGCGTAAAGCGATTTGTCTTGTTTGAGGCAGTGAGAACGAGAAAAAAGCGCGCTCCCATGCCTTGGCAACCTCAACCGAGAAACCTGTCCCGATTTCACCCTGTTCCTCCGTCATCGGCTTATCTTCAGCGTGGCGATAAATCGTGGCCGTACTAGAATTAAACCATGTACGAGGAGGAGTACGGCATGCCTCGATAGCCGTGCCGAGTATATTCGTTGTATCTATTCTTGATTTCAGAATCAGCTTCTTATTTTCCTCATCGTAACGGCAATTGACCGATTTACCTGCAAGATTAATCAGCATATCCGCCCCCTCCAGAGCAGCGACGATCGCTTCTTGATTGTTCCATGGGATATGGCCCTTCCGTCGGGATATCATAAGTACTTGTGCTTGCTGCTCATTCGTGAATTTTTTCGCAAGATAAGTTCCGATAAAACCTGTTCCACCAGCCAGAACGATCTTTTTCATAGAATAGAATCAGCTCATTTCTCTATGTTTTATCCCTATTATAAATTCCCATTTTATCTATTTGTTTCTTACAATATATCATTTTTCAGTAAAGAATAAAAAGAAAACACCTTCCTTATAGAAGATGTTCCATTCATATAGCGCTGCCGGATTTGTATGATGATTTCAGAAAAACACCAAATTCTCTTTTCTTCCCGGTCCCTTCGGTATCCCCCAATTTCTTATATCTGTCAAAATGCGTTCCATTAATCAAAATAGCCTTCTCCTTCTCCGGCTCGGCTCCGGATTCCCAAAATAGAACCCCTGTAACACTCTGGTCTAATTTCCTCAGAAATGCTTCCCGCGCCGGCAGATCGTCCATCACATGATAGAATACGGTTAGAAGCAACCCGATATCATATGTTTCCGTAAGACTTGAGCGTTCAAACCGCCCCTCCTTGAGATCAAAATGAACTCGTTCGAGAACGTTCAGCTGCCTTGCCAGCTCGTAATGCTCAGCCATTGGCTCATAACCGGTGACGATAGCCCCCTGACGCGTAAAGTGTCTGGCATAAAATCCGATGTTGCAGCCGATATCGATTACCCTTTTTCCTCGAACGGATGAGGAACCCAGATACTCCATAATCAGATCCATACGGGTCGGATAGACATCATCCCGTTCACTCTTCAAATGCATGAAGTGAGGATTCAAAATCGGTGTATAAATCAGGGTTCGAAGATGGCGGGAAAAGACCTCGGTTACCTGGTTCACAGCATCCGTATGCTTCCACTCCTCATAGTCGCGAACGTTCATTCGAGCCGGGACCTGCCTAACTCCGCTGCAGTATTGAAAGATGGCTCGATGGTGGCCGTCTTTCACGTGAAAATAACCGCCTTTCCTGTTATATTGGACCAGAATCGGATCTTCGTTGAAATGATCCTTATCATTGGCGAACAAGGCAGCCATCGTGACATATTGTATGCGCCGCTGCT
Source organism: Paenibacillus sp. Dod16 (assembly GCF_049893405.1). Classification (NCBI taxonomy): domain Bacteria; kingdom Bacillati; phylum Bacillota; class Bacilli; order Caryophanales; family Paenibacillaceae; genus Paenibacillus; species Paenibacillus sp. Dod16. Next base: position 17,325 of record NZ_JBNDYG010000018.1, on the reverse strand, counting down.
CCAATAGATCGTTATCCGAAATAGGTACTTCCAAATCACGGGTGATAAATATGGAGGCATGCCAGTCCAGATACAATTTCGGGTATTCCCCTTGATTCATGAGGTAACGGAACAATTGCAGATGAGGCGTCAAACGATTGATGGGAAGATCCCCGTATCTTTTGTGGACGTCATACCAGGCTTCCGTATAGTGTGGAATTAATACGGTCTTATGTTCTTCATCTATGAAATCCGTAAACAACAATTCCAGCGGTACTTTCGTAACCATGGTCTGCAGATGTGCTTCAGGTGACATCGCGTAAACCTCCCTTCTCTTTTACTTGCCTGGCATCGAAAACAAATACGTGGAGAAATCACGGTTAATGTAATCCCTAAAATGCCTTTTGTCGACTACGGGAAGCAGATCCAGCTCCTCCGTTGTCCATGTGCTCAAATGGGTTTCGAAATCATTACCGTACACTGCTCCCTGCGGCCAGTCTGTTCCAATCGGGATATTTAGCAGGACAAAGCGGGATTTTTCAATACAGGTCTGCAGCAGCACAAGCGCCCGCTCTTTTGTAAAGTGCTCCAGAACGTCACCCAGAATGATCAGATCGAATTGTCCTGGCTGAACCTCCGTTTGTATATGATCGAATGCATCCGCAACATGGATGATATTGTAGAAACAGGAATGATATGAATCAATATTGACCGGATAAATTTCAATCCCTTCGATTCGCGTATCCCAATATGTGCGGAATACGCGCCCTTCCCAAACATCTAAATATTCGCGGCAGATCATTCCCCAACGGCCAAATCCAACGCCGACATCCAGTACGGACTTCGGAGATATATACCGGATCAGATCCACACAAAAAGATAAATTCTGCCAGTTAGATGTTCCCATTCCCATACCTCCATTCGATCATTCTATTTCATATTCATCATCATATTAATAATCCGGTAATCCGGTATGAAATAATCCTTAGGAAGCCGGCTTACTGTTTGCTCCCACACCATTTGATTCACCATGAATGACGAAGGGAATTGATTGACCAGAAACAAATGACTGTACTGGTCTCCGGGTACCTCTATCAAATGCATGGTCCTTCCTCCCTTTCCTAGGTTACTGGGCCTTGCTTATCTCTTTTTGATAAACCTCCAATATTCGCTTCACCATGGAATCCAGACCACGATGAGCCAATGCCCATTTCCGCGCTTGTTTACCTAGAAGCCTACGGTACGCTTCATCTTCCAGCAACATATTCAGACGTGCAGTAAGCATATCGTCATTCCCGGTCTGAAAGAGAAGGCCGTTCACCTCATGCTGTACTGCTTCCTTAAGACCGCCCGCATCCGAAGAAACGATCGGCAATTCGGCAATCTGCGCCTCCATCACAGAATAGGAGAGGGTCTCCATCAGACTTGGCATAACAAAAATATCTGCCAGCCCTAACAACGCAGGAACATCGTCACGCGAGCCCCAAAAACGGACTGCCCCCGTCATACCCAACTGACCAACGCGATATTCGTACAATGCACGCTGATCTCCGTCTCCAACAAGCCAGCACTCCCAGTCCTGACGAAAAGCATGGAGTTTGCCCAAGGCTTCCAACAACACGTGAATTCCCTTTTCATGACTGAGTCTGGAGGTGCAGATGATCACTTTCTTGTCCACGGGTCGAGTCAGTTCGTGCTCTTTCTTCAACCTGTCTTCGAAGCTTGGAATATCCATCGCATAGGGAATCAATGAGATCCGGGATACTGGCAGACCAAAGTACGATACCACGACATCCCTCAGCCATTCGGAAGCCAGAAGCACCTGATCGCTGGATGAGCCCCCGATATTCTCAATCGATTTATAATAATTCCAGACAAGTAATGGGCTGGAAGGTTTAATCCCTTGATCATTTTGGACCATATTCAAAATAGTAAGTGCCACGGAAGCATGAATGCTGGTTACCAAGGGTATGCCCGCAGGTTTCACCCGACTGACGGCTGCCGCAGCCAGCACATCCTGTGCATGGATGACATCGTATTGCTCCAAGTCCAAATAAGAAAGCGTTAGCTCCAAACATAACCGCTCAGATTCAGCATGCCTGACCCAATTATCCGAGAATATAGGGGATGCTGCTGGGAGATTCGCCTCCAACATCGGTTTATAATGACTCTTGAACACCTTCCGGTTCTCATCTCCATACACATAAAAGCAATCAATTCTGTCACCGACCATGTCGACCTCATGCCCCAATGCCTCAAGCCCCTGCTTGATCTGTAGCATATACTTCCATAGTCCACCGACATGAGGAATCAGGAATATCGTCACGAGCAATATCTTCAAGCACCCCACCCTTTCCGAAAAAACCTCGTCATAAACAGCTTCTAATACTGCGAAATTATTTACAGGATCGGCTCCCCTATTCGGCAGTTGTGGAACTCTTCACTAGTTAAATGAACAATCTCTTCAACTCTCCACCGATAGAAAGCAAAGATGGCGGGTCCTCCGATTTTCCGCAGCATATGCCGCTCCCCATAGTAGATCGACCCATTCGGAGCGCTGTATACTCTGCCGTTAATAAGAAAAGACGTGAGCAAGGATGCATCATGAATCATATCCCCTTGAGGGAGTATAGCGATTAGTTCGTCCGGCAAGATGACAACGCTGGAATAATTAAAATGGAGCCTATGATACATTTCGTGGGAAATAATCGGATGAAGACGCCGATCGCTCCACAGATAGATTTCCGATCCGCTGTTTTTTACTAGAAGGGTTGAAGGACTGTTCATGATGAAATCCCCGGATATATTCACGGGTGACCCGGTCTCCATTTCTTCGAGTACCGACTCATTCAATTCCACCATGCTTTTCGCGGTAAATCCGTACGAATGGAAAGTCGCCAAATCGCTAATGGGCCGTTTCTTGCCATGCTCAACCAAATAAACAGCAGAATACAAGCCCCTAATTAGAGTGCCATCCGGTACACGGCTCCTTACCCGATCGGTATGCTGCATGACGTTCCCACCCTTCAACTAAACCTAGTCCATTATATTCTTGGCCAATGATTCTGGACTCGTCAGTTATCTATTCCGTTTCACACATTTCTCTTATAAAAAAAGACCCCCGTAGGGATCTATCGATTTAATAGAGATATAATTTTGTCTTTCATATACTGATAGCTGTGGGGATCATCCTTCTTCGCATAAAAACGGAGTCCGTCCAGCGCTTTGAACAGTTGATAGCCTAACAGTCTCTCCTCAAAATATGGAATACTTATGCCTTGCTGCTCCAGGGCTTGCTGCAGCCTACTTGGAAACTCCAGCATCGGGTACCACATATGAAGAACGGAAACATCCAGCATGAAGTCGCCGAACATGGCCATCTCCCAATCCACGATCCCCGTAACGTTCTCGTTCTCTCCCAGCATATTACCCAAATGGAAATCTCCATGTACAAGATACCGCTCCGGAGGCGAATAGCGAACCCGTTCGATCATCGTTAGGTAGATTTCTTCAAAAAACTCTTTTTCCAGAAAGCTGTTCTCATACAGATTGTGCCATCCATGGTAGAAGCCTTCTTGCTCCTCATCGAAAACAGACGTGATGTAATCCAGCCATGAACGATGGACAGCCTTGCCTTCCGGAGTAATCCAGCCGTAACCCTCATGGGAATCCGCGACATGTACCTGACGGATCCGCATGAATTGATGGACAATGTCGGGGATGAGCGCTCGAATTTGCGTCGGTTCAAGAGCACTTATCGGCGTTCCGGATACTCTGTTCGAGATGGAGAAATGAATATTCTCCATTCTCCCTACCTTGTGGATACGGGGAATGGGCAAGGATTGTTCACCGTACATATCGTAGATTTTGAACACTTTATGAAGGCTATCCTCATTATCCTTAAAATGAATGACATAATCGGCATCGCCCTTGCGGTAACTGAACACCTTGCTCAGTTCGCCCATCTCGATGGGGGTGACATTCATTACCGATTCCCCTTCAATATGCTTCAGATGGCTTACCGCCATATCCAAAGTCATTTCCGGCTTAAATGTTCTCATAACATGTTCTCCTCCTTCAGCATCTGATCCGGGTTCGATTTGGACGCATTCCATCTTCGATACAACAAAGGGAACAGTTCGTATATATTAGCGGAGATACTCGATGCAGAAATATGAATCGTAGAGCCCGTCATGCCTTTATTCATACGCATGAGCTTCCGCTTCCAGGCAGGGTGCCGGGACATCAGATAGTCAGGATCATAAACTTCAATTCCTATGAATTTCTCATTCTTGATCTGATAGATATGAATATTTTTAATTTCGTCCCACGCGACGGCTCCTGCGCTCACATAAGAGGATTTATCGACGAACCCCTCCTTATGGATCAAGAGTGCCGGAGCCGATTGGAACAGCTTGGTAACGGCAAACACCAGCCCCGCGCCAAAAAACAACGCACAGATGATTCCGACAATGGCGATAACCATGTTGTCCGACGTCACCCCGCCGTATACCAATCCACTACCTAGCAGCACAAACGCCAAAGAGCCCACTAGCATTTTGGTTACCTTAGGATAAATCTTTATTTCTTCTTGTTCCTGCATGGGTCGCACTCCTTGTATGAATTAACTTATGTCGATGGCTCTATCATTCGATGGTCATCCATCAATAGCTAACCTGGAATTCTTTTACAAACACCGCCGTACCGGAAATATAGACATCCATGGTCTCTTTACGACGGTTCACATGAACATGCACTCTACCGTCTTTCCCCATTTCCTGGCCTTGTTCAATACTAAATCGAGCGGAGGATAACTCAGGGTTCAGATACGTCAAATAATAAGCTCCCATTACCCCCGATGCAGTTCCAGTTACCGGGTCTTCAATGGTGCCAGAATACGGCGATGAGAAGTGTCTCGCGTGCATGAACGAAGACGCATCCATCGTTTCCAGGCAAAAAGGATGCAGTGAGGCCTTGGGGTTTTCGGTTAAAATGTCCGGGAACACTGCATTATCTGGCACCATCCGGTCAAAATGATGCAACCCTTTTATCGGAACCAACAATGTCCAAATCCCCGTGCTTCCATAAACGATGGGCATACTTAAGTCCAAATCGTCACGTTTCAGACCTATCGATGATGCTAGACGGTCTACATCACCCTCGTAGGATATGAATTGAGGGTGATCCTGCTTCATCTTCATGGTTAACAGGCCCTCGGCATTTTGATATTCTATAGGCAAACTGCCCACCTTGGTCTCAATCCACACGGTTTCTTTTTCCGGCAGCAGTCCCCTGGTTTTTAAAGCATACATGGATGCCATGGTGGCATGGCCGCATAAATTCATTTCATGGCCCGGAGTAAAATACCTCAATCTGATATCTGCTTGCTCTGATTGTAAGATAAAGGTGGTTTCATTGAATCCAACGCTGCGAGCGATGGATTGCATCTCCTCCTCCGTCAGATCATCTGCATTCAGAACCACCCCAGCAGGATTCCCCTTGTTAGGCTGCACGGAGAATGCATCGTAATGAAGCACGTTTATAGATTTCATGTTCCTCTACCCCTTCTTTCTGCACCGTCTATGATTTGCTATCCAAATTAGTGAAGATTTTACCATTAGGGGATATGTTAAATCCAGACCAAATTTCAAACAGCTTCCTGTATAAGGTTCATTTCGTAAGCTGACTTGAATATATATCTGGCATATTGTTATGAATCAAAACCATACATGGGGGTAATTTCATTGAACACTATCAGCCTGTGCATGATCGTAAAAAACGAGGAACTCGTGTTAAACCGCTGTTTATCCTGTGTTGCCGACATCGTGGATGAGATCATCATTGTCGATACAGGATCTACCGATCGTACAAAAGAAATCGCTCAATCCTTTACAGAGCTCATCTTTGATTTTGAGTGGATTGACGATTTCTCGGCTGCGCGTAATTTCGCTTTTAGTAAGGCTACCCAGGACTATATCCTGTGGCTCGATGCTGACGACATACTGCTGGAAGAAGACCAGCTCAAGTTAAAAACGCTTAAAGAAAACCTTACATCCGGCATCGATTCCGTAACCATGCTCTACCATTTAAGTTCGGACGAATTTGGCAATGTCACCTTCAGTCTCCGGCGCAACCGTCTTGTGAAGCGAAACAGAGGCTTCCGATGGATCGGACCCGTCCATGAGTATCTAGAGGTCTACGGCAATATTATCAATAGCGATATCGCGGTTACCCATCTCAGCTCGAAGCACGACCCCGATACCGGCCGGAATCTTAGAATCTACGAGAAGCGTGAGACGGCTGGCGAATCGTTCACGCCACGAGATTTATTCTATTATGCGAATGAATTGAAGGATCACGGCCAATTCGAGAAAGCTATTGATTATTACGAACAATTTTTACATACGGAACAGGGCTGGATTGAGGATATACTCACGGCCTGCAGCAGGCTATCCGATTGCCATCACGAGCTCGGAAATGGGCAAGCCTCTTTTGAATCCTCTATCAGATCCTTGCATTATGCGCCACCGCGGTCCGAATTCTGCTGCCGCATTGGTTACCATTTTTTCGTGAAAAACAACTACGATACGGCCATTTACTGGTATAAACTGGCGACCGAGCTTGAGCTGCCTCCGGGTTATATGGGATTTCACAACCCCTCCTTCTCCACCTGGCTGCCTCACCTGCAATTGGCCGTTTGTTACGACCGGATCGGAGCCCATGCTCTTGCCAATCAGCATAATGAGCAGGCGCTTGTCTATCGTCCAGGCGATGAAACGATACTGGCGAACCAGGAATATTTTCAAAACAAGCTGCAGGAGCTTCAAAATGACCAAGAACGGCCCAGTCCATAGAAAAGACAGCAGCCCGGCTTCTAAAAAGCCGGGCTACTGCTAATCTGTTGTCCTATTTGACAGAGACGGTAATGGATACGGTCTTTGAATTGTACTGCCCTTTAATGCGGGCGGTTCCCTTCGCGATCGCTTCAATACGTCCGTTCGTTACTTTGGCAACGTTGGAGTTGCTGGTTGTCCAAACGGCGGTGTCTCCAACATTTATTTTCGCGCCGGTATCGAATTCGGCCGTAACCGTAACGGTTTTGACGTCACCGGGCTTCAAGTTCAGTTTCTTCTCGCTGACAATCAATTTCTTCATTTTCGGAACCACGTTTACCTTAACGGTAACTTCTTTGCCTTGGTATGAACCCGTAATCGTTGCCTTACCCTCGGCAACCGCCTTAACGGAGGTTCTGGATACCGTCACAATCGCAGTGTCCGAAGAACTCCAATTCATCTTGGATGAGAGCGAAACCGTTTTGCCGTTGCTGTAATAGCCTGTAACTTTAATCGATTTGGATTTCTTGATGTTGAGATCGATATTCTCCGGCTCTACAACGATCTTCACAACTTCCTGTTCCACCACGACCGGAATCTTGACTTCTTTATTCAGGTAAGTGCCTTTCAGTGTCGTCGAGCCTTTCGTTAAGCCCTTGATCGTACCGTCTTTAATGACAGCTGCAGAGCCCGTCAGTGACCATTCAACGGAAGAGGTCACATCGCTCTCCGTGCCATCTTCAAATACAGCATTTACTTTCGGCAGCGCAATGCTTCTTCCCATAACCAGCTGATACTCTTCTACATCCGGCAGAAGTACCAGCACTTTTTCATTGACGGTAACCGGCACCGTCGCTACTACTCTGGAGCCGATCTTACCGGTGATCGTTGCTGTACCGGCGTCGATGGCTTTGATTTTGCCGTCTTCGGTCGTTACCACTTTCTCATCGCTGGAAGTCCAGTTAACCGCGCTGCTGAAGTCCTCTTTCTCGTCGTCCAGAAGCGTTCCCGTCACTTTAGGGAAGGACTTGGATTCGCCTTTCAGCACATCCACTTCCGTATCAGCTGCCTCAAACTTGGTCACGGTCGGATATACTTTAACCGAGAATTCTTTACTGATTCCCAAGTAACTAACTTTAATGGTAGAGGTTCCCGAAGCTCTCGCTGTAATCACGCCACCATTAACAGAAACAGCCAGCGGGTTGGATGAGGTCCATTCCCCGGGCACGTCGATGGATTGCGAAGCCGCGTTGCGAACCTTGGCTTGTACCGTAATCGAATCATTCATGAACAGAACCGGATTCTTGATAAAATCCGTCTGATCCAGAATCAAAGCTTCATAAGGATTGCGCACATACACATCCAATTTGGCCGTTGAACCCAGATAGCTCACGCTGATCGTAGATTTACCCAACGCAACCGGCTTTAGCTTGCCATCCTCAATTGTAGCTACGGAAGAATTGGACGATTTCAACTCTATTTTATCCGTCACGTCCATACCTGTATCGGTCTCCGACTGCTTAGCGAATACTTTCAGCTCAACAGGCGCATCGCCAACCAAGAGCTCCAGATCTTCACCCGGAACGATCGCAAGCTTTTGGTAAGGTGCAATGACTTTCACCGTGAAGGAAGCTTTGAGTCCTTTGTATTCCGCAGTCACGGTTGCGCTTCCCAGACCCACAAGGGTCAGTTCGCCTTTGCTTACTTTTACAACGCTGTCATCGGAAGTGGTCCACTTCGCTTCCGTGGTTACGTCGTTTGTTCCGTCAGCCAAGGCTTTAACGGTTAGACCTTCCGTTCCAAGCTTATGCTCCACTTTATTGGGCTGATCCAGTTTAAACTCGTCAATGGCAAATTTAACGTCGACGTCAATCGTCTTGATCGCGCCTTTGTATTTTGCCGTAACTCGGGCTGTACCTTTCTCCAGTGGAATGATAAGTCCACCGTCAACCTTTACAATTCTCGTGTTGGACGAAGTCCACGTCGACTCATTGGTTACATCCTTCTTCGTAGAAGAGCCTTCAATGTTAGCCAATACTCGAAGTTGTTCCGAGGTTTCATTAACGGTTAAGTAAATTTTGCTCTCGTTCGTATCAAATTCAATCGACGTTACGTCCCCGGAGGCGGCGAATACGCTGGTTGGAAAAACCATCGCCAACATCATCACAACGACAAGAAACATCTTCGTTGTCTTTCTGTTTAAGCTCATTTATTTCTCTCCTTTGTACCTTCTGTCTCTCAGGCTTTTTTTCAGTCTATCTCTATATCGACAGTCCCGGATGAAATCGTTACCTTCTGACGCCAAAATAGGCACAAAGTAGGATATTTTCCCAGCCCCGGATCTCGAAAAAAATCCGGCGTGATAAAATGGACAGCTGTCCCTATCAGTCAAGCCGGGGTAACGCTCATCCTGCTTAAATCAGCTCAATTTTATGAGTTTATAATTGTTCAACAGATAATGGATGCCCGAATATATCGTCAAGGCGACTGCTGCAAGCATGAGAAATTCATCCACTTGAATCATAGTGACGAGCTGAAACGGATAATTATCCAGCAATACCGCTGCAATGGCTATCACCTGAAGCACCATTTTCAATTTGCCGAGACTGTCAGCGGACAATGCGATTCCCTGCTCGGATGCAACCATCCTAAGCCCTGTGATCACAAATTCCCGCGCAATGATGGCAACGGCTATCCACGTCGCAACCATCCCTGATTGAACCATCATGATTAAGGCAACCGATATAAGCAGTTTATCCGCGAGCGGATCCAGTAGTTTTCCGAGATTCGTGATTTGATTGTATTTCCTCGCGATGTAACCGTCCAGCTTGTCCGTAGCCGAAGCAAGAATGAACACGCCCAGCGCGATGTAGGTTCCATAAACATGAATAAATCCGAAGAAGCGGCTGTTCTCGGTCAGCCATAGCGGATACTCAGCAAAAAAAAGAATGAATAATGGAATCAGCATTATTCTGGCTATCGTTATTTTGTTGGCAAGGTTCATCGGTTCATCTCCTCGATCTGCAATTGGAATCGTTCGTTCCCCTAACTATTCGGCATCGTAAAAGGTCATATGCTCTTTATCCGCGCGGTAATAGTCCAGCCTGTCCTTCATGGAGCCCGTATGAAACTCGAACATATGCCCATCCGGGTCCAGGAAGTAGATCGACTTCTTGTCCTTCTCCTCCCTTGCCCTTCCCGGCAAAATCTCCACCTGGAGCGCTTGCAGACGAAGCAGCGTTGTTTCATACTCCTCCTCTTCCATAGTAAAGGCAATATGCGTATATGTTCTATTCGAGGTGCTCCTGTCGACATCTTCTTCATTTAAAGCAATCCACAGTCCGTTCAGATCAAAATATGCCAGCTTTCTCCCTTTAACCAGAAGTTTGGCTTCAAATACGTCCCTATAAAAAGCGATGGACCGTTCCAATTCCGAAACAGAAAAACAGAGATGGTTAATGGCCTGCAGTTTCATTGTTGGGCGACTCCTTTTTAATAGAAGATTCGATAAGATCCAGCACTTGCAGCGGTTGATGGATCTTCTCATGCTCGCTCTCAATAAACGTGTTGTACCAATAGGCGTGATATGGCCTAAGACCGGCATTGCTGGCGCCTCTCAGCTCATCTGAACCGCCATCCCCGATAAACAGAGATTCCTGTGGTGTTACGCACAACCGGTCACAAGCCAATCGATAGATTTCCGGGTTCGGTTTGGCTACCCCAACTTCATATGAGAAGATAACGTCATCGAAGTAAGGCGCCAATCCGCTCTGGCCAAAAGAAATCACCTCTTCTTCCGAGCAATTGCTGATCAAGCCCACCTTCAGACCCCTTTCACGCAAAAGATCCAGCATCCTGCAGATCTCATTCGATATCGTATTGAAAGGGATTTTCTTCTCGCTGACTCTCGACTGGTAGAGAAACTCTACATGTTCCTGATGATAAGGTAAACTCCGGGAATCAAGGATATCCCGGATCACCGCGTGATAGTTGGGAAAATGACCATTCATTCTTTGCTCAAACCGGATGCTCCACTCCCGTTTAAACTCCGCTTCGGATAGCCCGAGTCTATTCATATAATCATAGGACCTCTTGGACACCCGCTTGCCGTTTGCGAATTCCGTAATTAACGTCTCGAATAAATCGAAGAACACCGCCCTGACCATCATGAACACCGCTCCCTTCGTTAATCAACGATCCCTGCCGCCTGAGGTGATTTCGCCGGATACCGCTTGATGGTTTCATCCAGAACAATCCCGGTCTTCTCGTCCCAAATCTCGCTTAATTCAAACGTACCTTCTTCAAAAAACAACGGAAACCGGCGTTTAAACCAATCCTGCATAGGCAGCTTTAATGCCTCATCCCGGTCCACCCATAACAGCTCTCCTTCAGGGGGATGCTCCAGCAATTCCCCTTCAAAGGAGGTGGCCAAATAATTAAACACCATGTACCGTAGACCTGTGTTCGGCTCACACGATTCCTCCAGGCCTTTATAGACGATGTCCTTTACAATCAAGCCGGTTTCTTCCCGCACCTCCCGAATGGCTCCGTTTACAATGCTTTCCGGAAAATCCACTTTGCCGCCGGGCGCAATATATCCGGGAAATCCTTTGGCATCCGGTCTGTTCATCAGCAGAACGCTGCTTCCGTCTTGTATCATGCACATGGTGTACAACTTCACTTCGGTCTGCAACCTAACCCCTCATTCCTAACGGTTCTACTTGGTTTATATTATACATCCGCCAAGCGCTGAATGACGATATGATGAACGGAGATTCGTGTCGTCTTTTTCATTGTTATGTTGCATCAAAAAAAAGGCCCGAGCAACCTCTGCTCCGGCCTTCCCGATAAATGTATGATCAACCTGCTCGAATCTTCGCTTTACGCGGCCATTCTCATGTCGGACGAATATCCGCCGTACATCATATAACTTGCGCTCGGTGTTTCAACCTGCATCGGAACCATGCAGCCGATGGCTGATGCTTCACTGCTATTCCATTGAATAAGCCTCACGACCGCTTCAACGTCCCCGGATTGGTATGCCTCTGCCAATGCCTGAAGATTCAGGGTCATCTCCTCGTCTTCCGGCATAGCCAATTCAAGTTCCTCTTCCTCCGGATCCAGCGATTGCAGCACTTTGTGAGCTCGATGAAGGGCCGCTTTCACCGCTCCCTCCGTCGTTTTCAGTTTCACCGCAGTTTCCGAAACAGAATATTCGTACACTTCACGGAGCACCAGCACCGTTCTCTGCAGGGGCGACAAGTGTTCCAGCAGCCATTGAAAAGCGAACTCGATGTTCAGTTTGCTGTCCTCGTTCGACGCTTCTTCCCTAGGCAAAACATGTTCCAGCTTCTCATCCAGAATTCGTCTATAGATCTGATCCCGGCGAACCCGGTCAATCCATGTATTCTTGGCAATCCGCAGCAGCAGCGCTTCGTGGTTGACATGGCTCCGCTGCTTCAGATGCTCCAGTGCCTTGATCCAAGTGTCCTGCACCAGATCATCGGAATCCCATGAGGAGTTTGTGAGGGACAGACAATATCTGTGCAGGGTAGCATTCATTTCCTCAAAGCTTAGATCAGCCGGAGGGGTAACGCTCGGTCGAAATATCGTCATCGGAAGCCAACTCCTTTCCTAATCTCGATACAGATATCTTATATGTAAACGAATGAAGTTATCTTTTCGTTACTTTGATTTTCGAACAATTTATTTCGTGGTTTCTCCGTATCTTTTGCGGCTGCCTCTTCGTTTACTTGCTGAAACCTGAAAACCTAACGAATATGGAGGATGAAACCATGAATGTTGTTCCTTATGTTGTAGAACAAACCAACCGGGGCGAACGATCTTACGATATTTATTCCCGATTGCTGAAGGATCGGATCGTGTTTGTGGGTGCAGCCATCGATGACGCCATCGCTAACAGCATTATCGCACAGCTGTTGTTTCTGGCGGCTGAGGATCCTGAGAAGGATATCCACATGTATATCAATAGTCCGGGCGGCTCGGTATCCGCGGGCTTTGGCATTTACGATACCATGCAGATCATCAAACCTCAAGTCAACACCATCTGCACCGGTTTTGCCGCTTCTTACGGCGCGATCCTGCTGCTGGCCGGGGCCAAAGGCAAACGACTTGCGCTGCCGAACAGCGAGATCATGATCCATCAGCCGCTGGGTGGTGTGCAAGGGCAGGCTACCGATATTGCCATTACGGCAAAACGCATTCTGAAAACCCGTGAGAAGCTGGCACAGATTATATCCGAGCGGACAGGTCAATCCGTCGAACGCGTCGAAAAGGATATGGAGCGGGATTATTTTATGTCGGCGGAAGAAGCGAAGGAATACGGCATCATTGACGATATCGTCACGAAACTGTGACGCTAATCGTATATAATGGCCTGATCCGTTAGACCCGATACTCTATTTTATTCACAAGGAGTGGAACGTATATGCTGAAAAGTTTGCTCAATCAGGAAGTGAGCATTTATTTTACGGATGGAAGCTATGTGCGAAACGGCACGCTGGAGGAAGTAGGCGATCAATTTATCCGGTACCAGGACGAATATGAGATGCTGTATGTACCGTTAACCGCAATCCGCTACGTTTCCGTGAATACCAAGGAACGAGACAAACCTCGAGTGGGATTTGCACCAACCTCCCGATAAGATAACAAGAACCGCATGGGCTCCTTAAGCTCATGCGGTTCTGTTTGTATCGCGGTTGATTTTTTCTAATAGGAATGAGAGCATTCGCTGCTTGCAGACTTCGTTCTGCTCCTTTTTATGAAAGCCGATAAACTGCAGGGCATGAATAACAGAATAGAAATCAATTAGCGCCCGCTGTTCTTGCTCCATTCCCCAATGCCTGCATAACGCCTCCACGTAGGGCATCCCCTGCTCTCCAATATCGGAGACCACCGCCGTCTGGGTGAGGGCAATCATGTACAGCGGATCCCCGTAGCATACCCAATCAAAATCAACGATACCCTGAAGCTTGCCTTGGGCCACAATTACATTCTTGATCGTAAGATCATCAAGGAAACAGATGGGCTCCACTTGGTCAAAATAAGGCGTGTAACGCTGCTTCATGTGTTGCAATTGGACGATAGTCTCCGGAGTAACATCATCGATTATGTGATCGATATGCTGGCGGATATCACGATCGATGATCTGAGTCCAGGTTGAGAAGGGCCCCTGCTCTCCAATTGGAACCCATCCGAATCCGGTGCCTCGGGGAAGCTCTGACACGCTGCGTTGGTATGAAATGATCTGCTGGGCAAGTTCAGTCATTTGTTCATGCGTCATTCCCTCAAGCTCATATCGGAGGTCCCGTCCGGGGAAGTGCTCCAGTATCATATAAGCAAAGGGGACCAATTCCATGGACACATCCGTTCGGATCACACTCGGTACCGGCAAGCCTAATGAAGAAAGAATCGCAATATTGTCCGCTGTATGCTCTAGGACGCCGGGCTTGTCATTGGTTCTGAGAATGATTTGCTCATCGGATAATGTCACACTATATACCTGATTGGTATGGCCAAATGACATGGGTTCGATCTTCAGCGGCGGGCTGCCGTAAACCTCTTTTATAAGATCCTCCAGGCTCATCTCCAACACCTGCCTTAACGGTCACTTTATGTACACATCTTCAAAATGTTCAACGACGGGGAATGGATCATAAAAGTGATGCAGCAATTCTTTCCATTCCTGATATTCGGCGGATCCCCTAAAACCTATCGTGTGATCCTCCAGCGTCTCCCATTTCACCAATAGAACATATTTGTGCGAATCCTCCAGGCACCGCTTCAACTCATGGTGGATATACCCCTCCATCTTGGATATGATCCCTGAGGCGATTTGGAAATTGCGTTCAAAATCTGACGTAAGTCCTGGTTTCACTTGCAGCATGGCCACTTCGAGTATCATTGCGTTTCCTCCTTGGTTTCAAGTTAAAATTCATATCACGGTCTATCCACTATATTCAAGCTCGGCAGAAGGCTGAAACGCAAATACCCCCTCTTCATCCGGCTCAAAACGATACATCTTCTGGACGGCGTTCAGATTCAGCCCTCCATATATATGCGGGTACAATTGGTTCATCTCATATAAGTCCTCATATACAATCTCCGCTTCCACCTGATCTTCTTGAATACCCAAAACGTATAGATCCGTCCTGCCCGTGTAGAACGTATTGGCTACTCCGCTGACTTGCTCCTCTGTGGAGCAGTGGATGAATCCGTCCGTCTGTAAGCTCGGCGGCTCGTACAATCTATTCTCTCGTGCTATCATCCAGGCTTCCTTAGAAATTATATGATAGATCATGCCGTCCGTTCCCCCAGTCGCTTATATTCCATTTATCTTGACACACTTGAGATAAAAAAACCACATCCCTTAAGATTGTACGTTTACTTTATGATGACATCCTTAAGGTCACGGCGGGGACTCGGATAAACCGAGGTCAAGGGATAACCGATACGAAACAGGAATACTGGCTCCCCTACCAAGGTGCCTGTTAATTCTGTAAGCTGCCGGCCAAAAGGTCGATTCCTGCTCTTAAGCTGCAGCTCCCGATCTCTCACCTCCATCGGCTGATTCAATGGATGCAAGGCCAAGCCCTCAGCTGTCCCTTTCAGATGAAGCCTCTGCCAGAAACGTCCCGCTTTTACCCGATCCACCGGATTGTTCAGGTCCGCAGTCGTGAGCAGTCCATAGGCAGCTGCCGTTTGAACATGTGTTTGTCGCGTAGATTTCAGCCAGAACTGATTTGCACTGTCGTGAGAAACACTTGGCAGCATTTTCCCAGCCGCCCGGATCCATGCCGGTCCACCCTGAGCATCTAATGTCAGCCCGTCCCGATTCTTCTGTAACTCATCCCAATTCCCACGAAACCAACGGTTGCTATCATGGCTCATCTCGTCATCTGCGATGATAGCCTCGGTTGCCCCAATCACTAACTCTCCAGCCCTGCTCTTCTCATCGTTTGTAGTCAGCCAGGTCAGTGTCACATTCGATAGATCATTTCCAAGCATGCTCATCTGTTCTAACATTTCGGAAGCTACTGCACGGTCCGTATCATAAGCACCCCGATGTGTATGCCTCCCAGGTATGGCCTGATATAGGGACGAATTTGTTTTCTTACCTGAGGAAATCAGCTGTACATTCGCGATATAACCCATGTCCAGAGGATCTGGAAAATAGGTCAGCTTCGGAACATACCCTTTCGCGCCGGCTGCTTGCATCAGATTCTCCAGCGCACAACCAAGACCCATATGCATTTCTCTTAACAAGGGATCCATCGTCCCGAGTGTGCGCGTATGATCGGCGTAAAGCTCAATCGAAGTCTCCGACACCCTAAATAGCCACGGTTGAGTGTTATGAGGATTGGATGCAAGCGTAGCTGCATGGACTAATGCCATGGGCTCAGATAAGGGGGACGCTTCATCAAGTGACCATAACTCATAAGCAGGTCCCTTCCCCGAGCTGAATACTCCTTGATTCACAGCCCTCCACAACAATCCACCAAAAGAAATGGCAAGAAAAGTGGCACCCGCTTTTTTAAGGAAATCTCTTCTGGATGAGTTTGTTGTCATTAGCTTATCGGCTAAGCCGGGTTCTTTCCCAATCTTCTTCATTTGTTATCCCCCTCAGGTTTAGTGGCGTCATTTACCGCGGGAATATAGGGATGAAGTACGGACAGAATCAACGCGATTCCCTGTTCGATCTGACTTTCATCGGCCCTTACACCGCCACTTTCGAGATGAGACAACCAGTAGTTACTAATAATCCAACAGGACGTCAATAACGATTCCATAGCTACGGACTCAGGTAATCGAAAGACCCCGGCATCCACAAATACTTGAAAGAACTGCTGCAACTCGCCTATCCGCTGCGTCTGGATTTGTTGATGAACAACCTTCAGTTCCGGATCCGCTCTCATCAAAGGAATTAATTCACGGTAAAAGAAACGATATTGGAGCTGAAGCTGAAGGTTAAGCCGGATAATATCCTCCAGATCGCCCAGGGAAGGCATGTGGTCCTCCTTGGAAGAAAGCCACACCCGATCCCAATCCGCAATCATAACCTGAAGAATGGCGCGGATAATATCTTCTTTATTCTGATAATGATAGTACAGGTTGCCTGGACTGATCCCGATTTCACCAGCTATTCGATTCGTAGAAACAGCACCCGTTCCATATTCGTTAAATAAATCGATAGCTGCCTGAATGATTTTGTCTTTGGTTTTGGAGCCCATGGTGGTTCACACTTCCTCCATAAAAAATAGAGTATTTACTCTAAATCAATTTTAGAGTAAATACTCTATTTTTGCAATATCAATAACACAAAAAGAAGACATCATTCAAGATGTCTTCAGGCTGTCGAGAAAATCTCGACAGCTATTTTTCGCACATTTAATTCAACACGACACCGCGTTAATATTATATAATATTAGTAAATAAACCGTTCGGAAGGGTGTTAAATATGTTGCGTTCTAACCGAGAAAAACAGCAGGCTTAC
>NZ_JBNDYG010000017.1:0-73510 GCF_049893405.1 Paenibacillus sp. Dod16 | reverse complement strand
GACCGTTAAGCCTTCCAGCGCCGATGGTACTTGGACCGAAGGGTCCCGGGAGAGTAGGACGTCGCCAAGCGAACAACCATAAAGACCGTTATCGAGTCATCGATAACGGTCTTTTCCTATACTCAATAACATGTGTTTATGAAATCGAGGACTATCCCGTACCGGGTTGGGTGATACTAAACGACAGCGATTCATTGTCCCTAGGATGGTGCCTCAAGGGTTGGCATATTGGCAGACAGGGCTTTAACCTGGGTAAGTCTCCATTTAATAGAAGAAACCCGGTCTGTTTGTCCATTCCAAAGAGACAGGATAACGTGCAGGATGGATACCTGCGAACTTCGAGCAAAGGTCGAATTTCAATCCTTGACAGCCTATGGGCCCTTTGCTAAGATGGCAATAATATATTTCTGAAAATACTTGAAAATGCCGTCCGGTCCAGCTCTGACAGTAGTTGTAGTCCGCAGGAAGACGACAAAAAGGAGGAATAACCCAGGTGTGGGAAGATAAGTTTAGCAAGGAAGGCTTCACTTTTGACGATGTATTGTTGGTTCCTAGAAAATCCGAGGTGCTTCCAAAAGAAGTAGATGTTAGCACCAAATTGAGCGAGCATGTAAAATTGAATATCCCGCTCATCAGTGCAGGAATGGACACCGTAACGGAAGCTCCTTTGGCCATTGCCATTGCTAGAGAAGGCGGAATCGGCATTATTCATAAAAATATGACCGTTGAACAACAAGCTGAAGAGGTAGATCGGGTTAAGCGTTCGGAAAGTGGTGTTATTACGAATCCGTTCTCACTCCATGCTGATCATCTTGTATCCGATGCAGAGAAACTCATGAGTAAGTTCCGGATTTCCGGCGTACCGATCGTAGATAAGAACAATAAGCTGATCGGTATTTTGACGAATCGTGATCTTCGTTTTGTTCATGACTACAATACGGTAATTAGTGAAGTAATGACCAGCGAGAATCTGGTGACAGCTCCGGTCGGAACGACTCTTCAAGATGCCGAAATGATTCTGCAGAAGCATAAGATTGAGAAGCTGCCTTTGGTAGACGAAGATAATGTTCTTAAAGGACTTATCACGATTAAAGATATCGAGAAAGCGATTCAGTTCCCTAGAGCTGCGAAGGACGCTCAAGGCCGCCTGCTTGTAGGTGCAGCGATCGGAATTTCCAAAGATACCTTCGAAAGAGCAGAAGCGCTTGTGAAAGCTGGCGTAGACGTCATTACCGTTGACTCTGCCCACGGTCACCACATCAATATCATTGATTCCGTTCGGAAATTGCGCGAAGTGTATCCGGATCTGACGATTATCGCTGGTAACGTGGCTACAGGCGAGGGTACAAGAGAGCTTATCGAAGCCGGTGCATCCGTCGTTAAAGTCGGAATTGGGCCTGGATCGATCTGTACGACGCGTGTCATTGCCGGGATTGGCGTACCGCAAATCACAGCGATTTATGATTGTGCAACGGTTGCTAAGGAATACGGAGTGCCGATTATTGCAGATGGCGGCATCAAATACTCCGGTGAAATTACAAAAGCGATCGCAGCCGGAGCAAGTGCAGTTATGCTGGGCAGCATGTTTGCCGGTACGGAGGAGAGTCCGGGCGAAGCTGAGATCTATCAAGGACGCCGTTTCAAGGCTTACCGCGGTATGGGTTCCCTTGCTGCCATGAAACAAGGCAGTAAAGACCGTTACTTCCAAGATGACGACAAGAAACTGGTACCGGAAGGCATCGAGGGCCGTGTTGCTTACAAAGGGCCTTTGGCAGATACCATCCATCAGCTGATCGGTGGATTGCGCTCTGGTATGGGCTATTGCGGTACACAAAACCTGGAGGAACTGCGGAATGACACCCAGTTCATCCGTATCTCTGGTGCAGGACTCCGCGAGAGCCATCCTCATGATATCCAAATTACCAAAGAAGCACCTAACTATTCCTTGTAATTCACTCGGAAGAACAAGGATAAACAATATATATGTCATTTATTTCCTGGACAAGCTGGATGAAATTCATCTAGCTTGTCTTTTTTTGATACCCCCCCTATGATAGAATAGAACAAGTTAATGACTTATTGAGAATTAGAGGGGAGTAATTCCATTGATAGACAAGTCTGTAAAGAAGAATAAGCGACAACGCATTCAAAGAACGCTGGCATCCTTGATGCTGTTTAATATACTGTGTTTCTCTGCTGCGCCTGCGGTTTCGTTCGCGGCGCCTCATATGCTGGTAACAGCGGATACGACGAAAGCCACAGAGGACAAAGCGACAACAGAGAAAGCGACAACCAATGCTGAGAAACCGGATAAAGTGCCATCCATTGATCAGCTTGGACTGGATGTAAGCTCCGCTGTTCTGATCGAGCCATCAACAGGACAGGTCCTATTATCAATTAATGCTGATGAAGCATTGCCGCCTGCGAGCATGACGAAGATGATGACGGAATACATCGTGGCAGAGAAGGTAAAACAAGGCGAGTTAGCATGGGATGACGTAGTCACGGTAGGGGAAAATGCTGAAAAAACCGTGGGCTCACGGATATTTTTGGCTGAGGGAGACCAACATACAGTGGAAGAGCTCTACATAGCCATGGCTGTCGGCTCGGCGAATGATGCAACGGTAGCATTGGCTGAACATGTCGCTGGTTCCGAAGCAGAGTTTGTTACCATGATGAACGATACGGCGAAAAAGATGGGATTGAAGACCGCTTTCTTCATTAATTCCACAGGCCTTAGCCGTGCAGATATGCCTGAGAAATACCGTCCTGCAGAAGATAAAGAAACTGTAATGTCGGCAATGGATACTGCATTACTTGCCAAGTATATCGTTGAGGATCATCCTGACTTTGCGAAGTTTACGGCCATTCAATCGCATAAATTCCGGCCGCGCGATACGAGTCCGATCATCAACTACAACTGGATGCTGGAGGCCAATAAAAGCATTACTAACTTCAAGGCTTATGCTTACGAAGGTTTGGACGGTTTAAAAACCGGTCATACCAATGCGGCGGGCTATTGCTTTGCTGGTACCGCCGAACGCGATGGTATGCGTCTGATTAGCGTTGTTATGGGTACCAAATCTGAAGGCGCCCGTTTTAAAGAGACCAAAAAAGTCCTGGATTACGGCTTTGACAACTTTGAAGTGAAGGAAGTCCAAGCTGCCGGGGCAACCGTGCAAGGCTTTGAAACGGTCGAAGTGAAGAAGGGCAAAGGCAAAGAAGCTGCGCTCGTAACCGACAAGGCTCTCACTTTTGTTGTACCAAAAGGATCAAGCGGCAAGAACATTACCTTCGAAGCCAAGCTGGACTCCTCCAGCATGACGGCGCCTGTTGCTAAAGATACGAAGGTGGGCACGGTAACCTACACCTATAAAATAGAAGGCATGAAGGAAGCTCAGACCGAAACGGTGAATTTAATCACAGCGGAGGAAGTTGAGAAGGCCGGCTGGTTCAAGCTGTTCCTGCGGGCCATTGGAGACTTTTTTGCCGATTTGTTTGATTCCATCAAAAATCTTTTCTAACAGCCGACAAATTCCGAGTAAATGGGTTGTGTATTTGATTTTGATGCGGTAAAATATCGAGTTAGATTCATTGCAAGTATGCACCTATACAGGTACAGTCCATATCGCCAGGGAATGCTGTAATGGCGATGAGATACAACATATAATCGGGGGGCTAGGGGACATGGAAACAGGAACATCAACTGTAAAAAGAGGTATGGCGGAAATGCAAAAAGGCGGCGTCATTATGGACGTCATGAATGCGGAACAAGCAAAGATCGCTGAAGCTGCCGGCGCAACGGCAGTTATGGCGCTGGAGCGCGTTCCTTCTGATATTCGCGCTGCTGGGGGGGTAGCACGGATGGCTGACCCAACCATCGTTGAGGAAGTCATGAAAGTTGTATCCATTCCAGTTATGGCCAAAGCTCGTATCGGTCATTACGTCGAGGCGAAAGTCCTTGAATCTCTTGGCGTGGATTATCTCGACGAGAGTGAAGTGCTGACACCGGCGGATGAAGTGTTCCATATCGATAAATGGGATTTCACGGTACCGTTCGTATGCGGTGCAAAGGACCTTGGCGAAGCGCTGCGTCGTATTGGTGAGGGTGCTTCCATGCTCCGTACGAAAGGCGAGCCGGGAACAGGTAATATCGTGGAAGCCGTTCGCCATATGCGCCTTATCAACAGTCAAATCCGTAAAGTTCGCAACATGTCGAAGGACGAGCTGTATGCGGAAGCGAAGAACCTCGGTGTTTCCTATGACCTCCTGAAGGGCATTCATGAGACGGGCAAGCTCCCTGTCGTTAACTTTGCAGCTGGCGGCGTGGCAACACCTGCAGATGCCGCATTGATGATGCATTTGGGCGCTGACGGCGTCTTTGTTGGATCCGGTATTTTCAAATCGGACAGCCCTGAGAAATTCGCTCGTGCGATCGTTGAAGCGACTACGCATTATGATGATTATAAATTGATTGCTGAAGTATCCAAGAACCTGGGTACTCCGATGAAAGGCATCGAGATATCCAAGCTTAGTCCTGCTGAGCGCATGCAGGATCGCGGCTGGTAAGAGAGAAGGGGTAACATGAAGGTCGGCGTACTGGCACTTCAGGGTGCCGTTGCAGAGCATATTCGAAGCATCACGCTTGCTGGTGCCGAGGGAGTGCCGATCAAGAAGGTTGAGCAGTTGGACGGCATTGACGGCTTGATTATCCCTGGCGGTGAGAGCACCACCATCGGCAAGCTGATGCGCAAGTATGATTTTATGGATGCGATTCGTCAGTTCTCAGCCCAGGGTAAACCGATATTCGGAACATGCGCCGGACTGATCGTGCTCGCTGAACGAATTCAAGGCGACGAAGAGGCCCATCTGAAGCTGATGGACATCACGGTGGCGCGGAACGCATTTGGACGTCAGCGTGAAAGCTTCGAGACCGATTTGCCTGTAAAAGGAATCGAGGAAACGGTACGGGCAGTCTTTATCCGTGCGCCGCTCATTCTGGAGGTGGGTGCGGGCGTTGAGGTCTTGTCTACTTATAAGGACGAGATCGTTACAGCCAGACAGGGGCATCTGCTTGCAGCTTCCTATCATCCGGAGCTGACGGACGATTATCGACTTCATCAATATTTTGTGGAGATGGTTCGATCCCGGTCTACGGCACCACAGACGTAATAGTTACAGTAGAAGACATCTTGACTCTTTGGCAGTATGTGGGAGTCGAGTTGTCTTTTTCGCTGAAATACAATAAGATGTATCGTATGTAATAATGTACACTGCAGCCTTGTCCCAAGGCTTTTTATCAACATATAGGGCAGCTGCTTCGATATACTTGATGGATGTTTTACTTTAGGAGGGTTTCCCGTGTTAGACGTAAAAATATTGCGCAGCGAGTACAGTCGTGTAGAAGAAGCGCTGAAGAATCGAGGCAAATCGCTCGATCTGATTGCGGATTTTCCTAAGCTTGACGCCCGGCGCCGGGAATTGCTGCAGGAAAGCGAAAGTTTGAAGAATCGCCGCAACACCGTGTCGGCTGAAGTAGCCAAACTGAAGAAGAATCGTGAGAATGCAGATGATCTGATACTGGAAATGCGCCAAGTGTCAGACCAGATTAAAGCGATGGATGAGGAAGTTCGTGAGCTGGAAGCCAGCATATCCGAGCTTACTTTGGCGATTCCGAATATCCCTCATGAGAGTGTGCCTGTAGGCGCCTCGGAGGAGGAGAACGTGGAAATCCGCCGCTGGGCGGAGCCAAAAGCTTTCGATTTCGAGCCTAAGGCTCACTGGGAGCTTGCTCAGAATCTGAGTATTTTGGATTTTGAAGCAGGTGCGAAGGTAACGGGTTCGCGGTTTACGTTCTACAAAGGTTTAGGTGCTCGTCTTGAGCGTGCCTTGATCAGTTTCATGATGGATCTGCACAGCGACAAACACGGCTATGAGGAGATGCTGCCTCCATATATCGTCAACCGGGACAGCTTGTACGGAACAGGACAGCTGCCTAAATTCGAAGAGGATTTATTCAAAATTAGCGATACCGACTATTACCTGATCCCAACCGCTGAAGTTCCTGTAACGAACTACCATCGCGAGGAAATCTTAAATAGCGAGGATCTGCCTAAATATTACGTGGCGTACAGCTCCTGTTTCCGTTCGGAAGCCGGCGCGGCAGGGCGCGACACACGGGGACTTATTCGTCAGCATCAGTTCAACAAGGTTGAGATGGTGAAAATTGTACACCCGGAAACTTCGTTTGATGAGCTTGAGAAGATGACGGCGGATGCGGAGCGCGTGCTTCAGCTGCTGAATCTTCCATATCGCGTCATGGCTCTCTGTACTGGGGATATGGGCTTCGGATCGATGAAGACATACGATCTGGAAGTTTGGCTTCCGGAGAGCGGCGTATATCGCGAAATCTCCTCATGTTCGAACATCGGGGACTTCCAGGCACGCCGTGCCAACATTCGCTTCCGTCCGGAACCGAAGAGCAAGCCTGAATTTGTCCACACCTTGAATGGTTCCGGGCTTGCGGTTGGACGTACCGTCGCTGCGATTCTGGAGAATTATCAACAGGCTGACGGGTCCGTCGTTATTCCTGAAGTACTTCGCCCGTACATGGGGAACGTTAGTATCATCGACCAGAAAAAATAAGTTGATAAAACAGTTTGTCTTGTGGTATAATGATTTTTGCACGTGATTCATTTGCATGGATCATTACCACATGGAGAGGTACCGAAGCGGTCATAACGGGGCGGTCTTGAAAACCGTTAGGGGGCAACTCCACATGGGTTCGAATCCCATCCTCTCCGCCATACATATCAAACGCAAACCGTTTCCTTAGGGAAACGGTTTTTTTGCTCTATTTTATGAGGAATCATTGCGTGGTCTTCCCTTCAGTAGGTTTGTGCTTTATGGAGGAGGCTGTATAAAACATCCCCTGTTATCGCAATTTATAGAGAAGGGGAGGTGTGAACATGAACTCAGAACTGAATGTGGATCAGTCGACGCTGGTCAATGCCTGGCAGGAAAGGCTGTCCACCATTTTAAAGCCGGGAGATCGCGCAGAAGTGGCTGCAGACGAAGGGGATCCGAACGCCATCCGCATTCACATTGATGCAGCAGGTCGCCAGGAGTATTCATTTGATTTTCAATGCACGTATGTGGATTCACGGGAAGTGAAGGTCGATTTAGTCGATGTAGAGCGTGATGGCGCAACGACGGATGAGCGTAATGAGAACATTCAGGGCATGGTCGGCGATTATACGCGCCATATCCATGAGTGTGCCCAAACGCTGCAGCAAATCACGCATCACTAGTTCCATAAATGAGCGAGACAGTTTCCATACTGTCCATCATGGTATGGACATCAAAGGTAGGATAGCGTAAGACATCGTTGTGATCCATGAAATGGAGGGCTATCAGATGAGCAAACCAAAAGCGATTCCGGTACCGGAAGCACAGGAGCAGCCGAAGCAGCGCAAGGACCATGACCGTGGCGGCCAGGAGCCGCTGTCAGGCTCGCACAGAGCGAAGATCCGTAAACAGGATGGACATTTCAATCCGGAGGGCTAGAAGCCTGTAGAGTGAATACTGAGAGGCTAGAAAGCAAGAATCGAGGGAACTTCCTGTCATTCGACAGGAAGTTCTTTTTTTCGTTTTGAAACCTTTTGCGTCCAACTTCCGTATTAGTGTTCAAGTGTAATATTTTGGGGCCCCACCTTATTCGCATGTTAAGAAGTTTGAAATTAAGATGGATGGAAAAAGAAAGGAAATAAAATTTCAGTAAATATTCCAGAAAGTGTTTCTCATTTTGGTTAAATGGTTTATGATTAGAAGGTCTGTTATTTTTTTGACTGTTAGAGGGGAGAGAAATTTTAATGAACAAGAAGTTTGCAGCTATCATGCTGACACTGCTGCTCACAGTGACAGTTGTACTTTCTGGCTGCGCCAAAAAAGAAGAGCCTAAGGCAGCGATGACGAATGCTGCTACGAACGCGATGAAGATGACATCCTACGAAATGAAGAGTAAATTTGTCATTGAAGACCTTCAAGTTAACATACCTGCAGTTGAAGGCGATCCAAGCGTAACACAGGCGATGACGATGTTGAAGAATGCTGAGGTTACGCTTGATGGTATCTACCAAGCTGATCCAATGCAAACCGAGATGAACATGGGTATCAATCTGAAGGGTGACATGGCGATGTCCTTCAATATTGATATGGTGATGACGAAAGAGAAAATCTACGTTAAAGTTCCAAGCATTCCAATGCTGCCATTCCCAGAGGACGTTGTTGGTAAGTTCCTCATGATGGACATGAAAGAGCTTGCTGAGCAATCCGGTGAAACGTTTAGTCCAGAAAGCCTGGATACTGAGAAGTCCCAGAAATTCGTTAACGAAATCCTTGAAGCCTTGCTGAGCGAGTATGACCAAGCGAAATACTTCAAAGAGATCAATGTTAAAGATGCTGGCCTTCCAGAAGGCGTTGACGCTAAACAAGTGGTTCAATTCTTTGTAACCAATGATAACCTGAATGAAGCATTGGATATTATGGTAAACAAGGTTGCACCTAAGGTTGTTGACATTGCAGCTAAAGACGAGTACCGCGAATTGCTGGGTCTGACCCAAGAAGATATCGATGCTGCTAAAGCTGAAGTATCTAACGTTAACCAAGACGAATTCAAAGCGGGCTTGGAAGAGATGCAGAAGTATCTGAAGATCAACACATTCAACATCAACACGGCTATCGATAAAAAGGATTTCCCTGCATATCAGGATGTTGTGTTGAACGTTGATTTCAACGATCCAGAAACCAATGAGAACGTGAAGTTGGCTGTGAAGGGTAGCACCCAATACAACAACATCAACGCTAAACAAGAATTCAAAATCGGTATTCCAAAAGATGCTGATGTCATCACGATGGAGCAATTTGAGGAATCCATGAGCCAAATGGGCACTTATTAATATTATTCATCGCAGACAACAAAACCCGGCCGTCATGGCCGGGTTTTTTACGTTGTTATACTTATACTCTACATAAGGATCATAGTTTCCCGCGCAAACGACGAAAGAATTGAGTGAGCAGTGATGCGCATTCCTCCTGCAGCACGCCCTGAACCACGTTAGTCCGGTGATTAAAACGCGGCTCTTGAAGCAAATTCATCAGTGTGCCGGCACAACCGGCTTTGGGATCACCAGTGCCGTAGATCAGCTCTGGGACCCGGGATTGGACGATAGCTCCTGCACACATGGGACAGGGCTCTAACGTCACGTATAATCGGCAGTCCAGCAGCCGCCATGCTCCAAGATGCTGGCTTGCCTCCCGAATAGCTACCATCTCGGCATGGGCCGTACCATCGTAAGTCGTTTCACGCAAATTGTATCCACGGCCAATAATCTCATCGCCCCGCACGATGACAGCACCAATCGGAACTTCACCGAGCTCTTCAGCTTTCCGTGCTTCTGCAATGGCTTCTCTCATCCAGTGTTCATGATTATCGTTATCCACAGCCAGTGGGTCTATTGAATTTGATATCAAACTAAAGTCTCCTTTCACAGCCCGTTAAAACCCTGTATTTATACCCAATGTTCAACGAACATTTATTCGTTTGTTAACATGTTGTGGACAAAATTGTGGATAACTAAAATATTATACACAAAGTTATGCACACTATCCCCAGATAAGTTGTGTATTTGTGCGCAATCTGTGGATACGTTGTTTATTTTACTGGGAATGACCTCTTATATTGTAAGGATTCCTTATTTCAATAGCAATGCGATTGTGGAAAAAACCATATAGCCATAACGCCGCTTGTCTTTTCAAACGTTCGTGATCAAGGTATCATGAGGGTATTAGATTCGCAAGTCGTCTATGTGAAGCAGAAAGGTGAAGATGCCACTTGTCGATTAAGACGAAATTATCGATGATCATGTCCATATCGGTATTATTTATTCTTCTGCTCAACATTACGCTGAACTATTACACGACCCAGGAAAATTTGCAGCAGGATAGTGAAACCAAGATGGTGATGGCCGCTACTCAGATCGCCATTACGGTCCAGCAAACCGGCTTTAGTTCTGCATATGTGGATAACATATTCGGCGATATGCTGAAGGTGGCCGCGGTCAACGCGGCAAAAGCTTTGGATCCGGATATTAACAATATAACCAATCAGCAATTGGTGGAATTGAGTAAGGAGATTGGCGTCACTCACATTTCATTAATGGTTCGGACGAATGATGATATCGTTGTTGCCCGATCCTCCTCTCAAGATGAAATCGGCCTTTCAACAAAGAACTGGGGGTATTGGCATACGGCTTTTCTGGAATTGTTCCAGTATGGTAAAGTCGTCTCAGTTACCGAGGGCCAGCGCTCCGATCATTTTTGGTCTGGACCGTTTGAGTTCTCTACTTCCAATCCGGAATTCATTGATAAATGGGGATACTATTACGATAGCAAGCGCAATTATATTATTGATCCCTACATAAGGAATTCCAATATCAAGGACTTTGTGAAGATTACAAGTCCGGACACCGTTGTGAAAGAGACCTTGAAGTCGAATCCGCGGATATTGGAAGTAACAGGCATCAACCCTGAAACGTTTGGCAATGAATATATGAGGGAAGATGGAACGGATGACGTTCACCACAAGCTTCGCAATCGACCGATTACATTCGGCACCTATGACTATGGGAGCCTGGACCAAGATGCGGAAGCTGTACAGAAGGCTGTTTCTACCGGCGATAATGTGGTGTTTGTCAGCACCATCAATAATAAGAAGGTGCTAAAAAGCTTCATCCCTATCGTATCCGAAAATAAACCGACCAGTGTCATTAGTGTCGTTATGGACTATGAAGCCATCTCCTCCGTGATGAGGGAGCAAATGATCAGTCTTGTGGCGATCTCATTGGTTTTATTGGAAATTGTGATATTCGGCAGTTATATTGTTGCAGGGTATTTTACCAAGCCGATTCAGGCTATCCTTGGAACTGTAAATGATGTGTCGGATGGTCACTTTGATCGAAGGCTGGAGGTAAGCAGCCGGGACGAGCTGGGTCAGCTTGCAGGTCGAATCAATGCGATGACACGTAATCTGGGCAACTATACGAGCCAGTTGAAGCAAATGGTCGATGAGAATCAGTCCGTTAAGGAATATCTGGAGTCTGTCATTAATCAGACAGCCGACGCCATTCATACAACCGATACCTATGAACGGGTTATTAGTGTAAATAAAGCGTTTGAGCAATTGTATGGTTGGAAGGCGCACGAAGTGGTTGGACGGAAGCCTGCACTTGTCCCTCCGGCTAAGGAGGAAGAAGAAAAGGAACGCATCCGCCGCCTGCGGGCCGGAGAACGGCTTCCTCCAGTAGAGACGGTCCGCCTTCATAAAGATGGAAGCGCTATTGAGGTCAGCATCAGCACCTCGCTGGTGCGCGATGAGAACGGTGAAGTTACCTCAATGATTAGCGTGTCTAGGGATGTGACGGAACGCAATCGCATCGAGGAGCTGCTGCGACGTTCGGAGAAGCTCAATACTGTTGGCCAGCTGGCTGCCGGCGTTGCTCATGAGATCCGAAATCCGCTGACGACCCTTCGAGGATTTCTGCAGCTTCAGCAGCAGACCCACAAGGTCAATCCGGACCATATTGATCTGATGCTGTCGGAGCTGGACCGAATTAATCTGATTGTCAGTGAATTTCTGATATTAGCGAAGCCGCAGGCGATTCATTTCCAAGAGAGGGATGTACGAATCATCATGAGAGATGTCATTTCATTCCTCGACAGCCAAGCCCATTTGTACAGCATCGAGTTCAAATTGAAGTTTACTGAAGCACTAACCTACGTACACTGTGAGGAGAACCAACTCAAGCAGGTGTTCATCAATCTGCTCAAGAATGCGATTGAAGCGATGCCGGATGGCGGCAGGATCTGGATTGAGCTTTCAAGACCGAAGGGTGAATGGGTCCAAATCGACATTCGGGATGAAGGGCAAGGTATTCCGGAGGATCTGATGCCGCATCTTGGCGAACCGTTTATTACGAATAAGGAGACGGGCACAGGGCTGGGATTGATGGTAAGCCAGCGTATTATTCAGGGCCACCGGGGTATGATGGAAATCGAGAGTGAAGTGGGAGCAGGCACGAAGGTGAGTATAGTTCTGCCTGCGGTTCAGCGGAATTCGATTGAGGGATAAGCAAGAAGTAGTTACAGATAAGGGGATGGCATCTTGAGAATCAATAAATTTATCAGTGAAACGGGATATTGCTCACGGCGTGAAGCGGACAAGCTGGTGGAGAGCGGGAAGGTTACCATTAATGGCGTGGTTGCAGTCCTTGGAAGCCAGGCAGAAGAAGGAGACGATGTCCGGATTCAGGGAAAGCCGCTTCAAGATAAGAAGAAGCATGTGTATATTGCTCTTAATAAGCCGGTCGGGATTACAAGCACCACCGAACCGCATATTAAGGGCAATATTGTAGACTTCGTAGGCCATAAGGAGCGTATTTTTCCTATCGGACGATTGGATAAGGACTCCGAGGGACTGATTCTGCTGACGAATGATGGGGATATCGTCAATAAGATCCTTCGCTCCGAGGGGAAACATGAGAAAGAATACATTGTGACGGTGGATCGCCCGGTAACGGAATCCTTCCTTAGCGGGATGTCCAGCGGCGTCAAGATTTTAGGTGAGATGACGCTGCCCTGTGAGGTCACTCGAATGTCTGAGCAAGTGTTCCGAATCATTCTGACAGAGGGGAAAAATCGTCAAATCCGCAGAATGTGCAGCGCTTTTGGTTATGAGGTCCGAAAATTACAGCGAATCCGGATTATGAATATCCGTCTCGGCAGTCAACGCATCGGCGCTTGGCGTGATCTTAACGAGAAGGAGAAGGAAGAGCTTGGTCGGCTGCTGAACTATAGGCTCGAGTAGCAGGCTGAAATACATCTATAACCCTAAACCAAAACAACCGATGGATCTGGAGACCAGATGCATCGGTTTATTGTGTGTTATAGTCTGTAGGGACCGTTCCCTTTTTAAGTTATTCATTCACGCTGGTAAAGGTTGCACTATCCTGGTATTTACGTATAATGGAAACCTCGACTCTGCGGTTCTTCGCTCGTCCAGCAGCGGTGTTGTTATCGGCAATCGGATGGTATTCACCATAACCGATCGGCATGAACCGTTTAGGATCCAACTCCGAGTTGGTGAGCAGAATCTTCATGAACTGCAAGGCACGATCCGAGCTTAAATCCCAATTCGACGGATATCGGCTGTTAGAGATTGGCACATTGTCCGTATGGCCGGATACAATAATTTCATAGTCCGGGAACTTATGAAGCATTTGTGAGATAGCCTTGGCCAGTTTACGGGCCTCCGGTTTCACAACGGCTTCGCCGGAAGGGAACAAGGCGTTATCCCGTATCGTAATGACAAGCTGGGAGTGGTTCAACTTGGTGCTGAGCTCCGAGGTTAAACCGTTATTTTTAATATAATTATCGAGCTGCTTCTTTAGCTTCTCCAGATCCTGTTGTTCCTGACGCATCAGCTCTGCACGTCGTTGGTCAGGTGTTGTTGCGGGAACGGAAGGGGATGTCGCTTTATGATCTTTAATATTGGGCGGATCATCGCTGGATTCCGTTTTGCTGTAATCCAGCACGCCGGTCCCGCCAGTGAGAGCAACGCTGAAGGCTTCGCTCATCTCTTGAAATTTGCGTGCGTCTGTCGCGCTCATGGCGTATAGCACCAGGAACAGGGCTAGAAGCAAGGTCAGTAGGTCTGCGTAAGGAAGAAGCCAGGATTCGTCGGCATGCTCCTCATGCGGCTCGTGCCTAGTCTTTTTGCTCACTAGCACCAGCCTCCCTCTCGCTGAGCTCAGCCCGTTCGGACGGTGTCAGGAACACGGAGAGCTTTTGATTGATTGCAATGGTGGATACACCGGATTGAATAGACAGCAGGCCTTCTACCATCATCAGGCGGATTTCAACCTCGCGTTTGGACAGACGCTTGAGTTTATTCGCAATCGGGTGACAGATAACATAACCGGTGAAGATACCGAGCAGGGTAGCAATAAACGCAGCCCCGATAGCATGAGCAAGTTCGCCCATATCTTCCATGTGGGACAGTGCAGCGATCAAACCGATAACGGCTCCGAGTACACCGAGGGAAGGTGCATACATACCGGCCTGCGAGAAGATCAATGAACCGGAACGATGGCGCTCCTCGGTGGCATTAATATCTTCCATTAAAACGTCACGTACGAATTCCTGATCGTTGCCGTCGATGATCATGCGCATCCCATTACGCAGGAAGCTGTCATCGATTTCATCGACTTTGGTTTCCAGAGCCAGAAGTCCTTCACGGCGTGTGATCGAAGCCCACTCCATAAACAGCTTGATCATATCCGTTTTGTCCATCAGATTCTGTTTCACGAAGGTCATCTTGACCAGCTTCGGAATCTTTTTTAGCTCGACTAGCGGAAATCCGATGAATAAAGTTGCTGCCGTACCGCCAAGAATGATTAGATAGGCTGCCGGATTATACAAAGCGAGAAGGGAGGCACCTTTCAGGATCATGCCCACCAGTACCGCGACGATACCGATTATTAAGCCTATAATTGTTGAAATTTCCATACCACACCTCATCCGTGAGAAATAAAATAACGAATCCATTCGTCAGAACGGCTCTCATGGAGAACCGGGCCCCTTATGTGGGGCGTTATCCTATTTATCGTCAGGTCGGGCTTTTTTTTTTAGTTGTAATTTCCGGTATAATGGAAGGAAGGGAAACGAAGCTAAGTACGGCAAGGAAAGGAGTGATTAAGATGGGCGTTAAGCACGGAAGGGATTATGGCGAAATTCTGGCAGAACTGACCGAGGCGGTCGGGCGAATTTCCGACAGCTATGTCTTCTTTGAAATGGAAGCTGAGGATTGGGGCAATTTGGGTGAAGCCGAGCGAAATGAGGTCCATGAGGCGCTGGCAGAGGATTTGTTCTATGCGCTGGGCACAGAGCCGGTGATTAATGTTGGCAGCGGCGTGGTCATGCATGATCAGACGAACCATCGAATACATATTTTGATTGGTGAGGAAGAGTTGGCTTTTGTGGCCCTTGTGTAATCACTCCAGTTATCAACAGATACAGGGCAGAATAGAATAGATGACAGATAGCCCATATTACGGTTAGTCGGCTTTAAGATAGGTTTTTTTCGGGGAGGAAGATAAAAGATGCTTTATACGCAGCAAGAAGTAGAGGCTCATCTGGAAAAGCTTGAGGGTTGGGAATTTGAACAAGGGAGATGGATTGTACGAAAGTATACCTTCTCCTCCTTCATGAAGGGAATCGCTTTTGTTGATGAAGTGGCAGCTATTTCGGAAGCTTTCGGACATCACCCCTACATCACCATAGATTATAAAGTCGTTACACTTCGTCTCACTTCTTGGGACGACGGTGGCATTACGGCTGTGGATATTAAGGAAGCGCAGCAGTTTAACGAAGCCTATGAGAAGAGTCGTTCGAAGGATGGCAAGTCGGGACAATAGAACGGGGAGACCATTAGTCCCTTTAGAGGTCCCGAATATGTAAAAAAACACGCTTGCACCGGGAACAACTCCAGGTGCAAGCGTGTTTTGCGTATAAGCTGATTTATTTTTTCTCAGCAAGGTACAGCGCGATGTTTGCGATTTCTTCAGGTTTAAGTTGGTCTTTAAAGGAAGGCATTCCCTTACGACCTTTAGTTACAACGTTGAAGATCGCGTCCGCATCCATGTGTCCGCCTACTTGATTCAAAGCCGGCCCAGCGCCGCCTTGAAGTTGGTCGCCGTGACAGCTAATGCAGCTTGCTTTCAGTGTGGCTTCCGCTGCGGCTGCATCGAGAGTCACTTCCGGCATGGTCGGCTTCTCTTCCTGAGCTACCTGTTCCTTACCTGGGAGCGTAAACATCAGCGCGATAGCCAACGCACATGCGACGAAGAACAATCCGCTCATGATCCATTTTTGCATCGTCATATCGTCCCTTCTATGTATACTGCACTTTTGCACTTGTCTCCATTATAAACCAACATCCATAGACAGCATAGCCAGTTGTGACAAAAAAAGCAACTATACGGCGTAGCTTCATAAAAAGTACACAAAATTGTACTTTTTCATATAGACAAAGATTACTATTCCTCATTTGTCGGGGGCTCATACACCATACAGTGGAAAAGGGCGTTGCCCGTTGGCGTAAGCCGCTCATACGTATCGGTGATGTGAAAGCCTGCCCTTTGATAAGCGCGGATTGCTCGCTCATTCCAGGTCATTACCTCAAGGTCAATTTCGTCGGCAGGCCGCCTCCGTCTGGCTTCCCGGACAATCGTCTGCATAAATCGTTTACCCATTCCATGCCCGCACCAATCAGGCCGCATGCCAAGTCCAATTCGTGTCACCTCATGCATCGGAAACAGCTGGGCAAATCCCCAGAGGGCCTCCCGCTCATCCAGAACCGAGATGTACTGTCTTCGGCGAATGTCCGGATCGCCAAACTCCACCTCAAGCCCTTTCATCTGCTCCCAGGGAAGAAAGCCATAGATATTATAGGGGGGAGGGTAGGCCCAGGCGCATATTTCTTCGGCGTGCTCTTCACGCATGACCACGGTGTGAAATGTAATCGGTGTGGCATCCATTTGCGAAGTCCTCCTATCGTCTGCATAAATAATAACCATATTACGAGCATCCAGGTTGCATCAAAAAAGCCCGCCAAAGAGAGGTAAGGGCTCCTTTAACGGGCAAGCATTATGTATAGGGAAGATTAGCCTCTATAGCTTAGGATGATTCACCGACCGACTCTTCATACTTATCATCGCTCATGATACGCTTTGCACCCACGTACCGCTGATCGTAGTAATCCTCTGCCAGGCGGTTGATAACCACGCCGCGGTTGGAGGAAGCATGGGCGAATTTGCCATCGCCGACATAAATGCCGACGTGGGAGATGCCCTGGCCCGATGTGTTGAAGAACACCAAATCGCCAGCGCGCAGCTCCTTACGGGACACGCTTGTCCCCATGTCGAATTGAGAGCCGGATTGATGCGGGAGCTTCAGACCGAGTTTAGCATAAACATACATGGTGAAGCCGGAACAGTCAAAACCGCTCGTGGTTGTACCACCGTAGCTGTATCTTGTACCTAGAACCTTATCGATTTCCTGATCCAGCGCATGATCAGCAAAGACGCTGCCAACGCCCAAAGTGAACAACAGCGTGATACTTAGGGCTGCTGTCGATAATGTTTTCTTCAGCATGGAAAGCTCCTTTTCGATGCCGCGAGGCATAGCAATCTATATATTAAAGCACTTACATTAATGACAAAGTTGTTACTGCGTCCATTCTATCAGACAGCAAGCGAGATTGGCAATTATTTCTTGGTGAATTTCGCTATTTTTCAATAGCATTAGCTGTCGAAGCACCAAGGAAAATCAATATTTTTCCAAAATGGGTGTTTAATGAAGGGAGAGAAGGGTATATAAAGGATAGATGATGTGAAGACATGGCGAAGTGAAGTGAACTTGTATAATAAATTTTATTTTTTTTCGAAAAGCGGGAACTTTTTTGCTGTCCTGAACGTTATAAAGGTATACACACAATCAACAAAAGAAAAAAGCCGCTGGATGAGATCGGCACAATCTCATAAACCCAGGGCTTTCTTGTAAGAGTAAATCAATTAAGTTCCAACATTAATTGTAGTTCACAGCTACAGATTTGTACGTATTCTGACTCATAATTCTCTTAGCGCCTACATATCGGTTAGCGTAATAGCTCTGGCTCAGCGGACTGATAATGACACCGCGCGAAGATGAAGAATGAGCGAATTTGCCGCTCCCGACATAAATACCCACATGAGATACACCTCTACCGGAT
Source organism: Paenibacillus sp. Dod16 (assembly GCF_049893405.1). Lineage (NCBI taxonomy): Bacteria > Bacillati > Bacillota > Bacilli > Caryophanales > Paenibacillaceae > Paenibacillus > Paenibacillus sp. Dod16. The sequence continues at coordinate 55,626 of NZ_JBNDYG010000017.1, read as the reverse complement.
GTGTTGAAGAACACGAGATCGCCAGCTTTCAGGTTGCTCTTGGATACGGCCGTACCTACTTTGTATTGAGCTGCAGACGTACGGGGCAGGCTAAGACCAAGCTTTTTGTAAACATAGCTGGTGAATCCGGAGCAGTCAAATCCATTCGTTGTAGTTCCACCTGTTTTGTAAGAAACACCAATGGCTGGTTTGATTGCAGTATTTAATTTGGAATCGGCGAAAGCGCTTCCGGTCCCTAATGTGAGTGCGAGTGCGAGGCCTAGAGAAACAGCCGTTAACTTCTTTTTCAAAACAAAAGCCCCTTCCATTGCCTGCGAGGTTAGCTTAAGGGTTCGGTTGAAGGTCCCCTATGATCCCTCTCTTGCGAGATCAATTCACCCAAAACGGATCCCCCGCTTCCCATATCGTTATGGGAATTCGGCTCCTTAAAATGTTGATGAACCCATTCATTGACGTTTGACGTTCCAACATAGTTAGCGAATTACAACGTTCTTACATAAAAAGTTACAGTAAAGATGACAAAGTTGTTACTAACATATTCGTTATTTTAGCAGAGTATTAACAATTTGGCAAACGAGGAAACATTATTTTTAAACAAAAAAACCTGTCCCCATCTTGAGGGAACAGGTTTTTTTGTAATTTGGCGTTCAGAAATTTGTAATATAGAGGATAAATGAACTCTTATTCTCTGTAAAATCTAGCGCGGGATAGAAACGTGTCGCTTCTGATTACAGCTTATTCACGAGTGTTTCATTATTTTAGGGTGACGAATTGTAACCATTAAGGATGCTGTGAGGAGGAATCTCTCCACAAATGATATTGAGCGGACATTGCCCAAATTTGGAAAAGTCCATTCAGGAAATAAGAGGCCTGCTGAATAATTAAGCCGATCAACCCGGCCCAGAAGAGCGAGGCCGAGCTCAGGAGCAGCAGAATGACACAGGCGGATCCGCCGATGGTGATGGATAACAGCATTGCTGTGCCCAAGCGGCGGAAGAGCGCATGGATAGAGCTGATCATGCTGGAATCGCCGGTACGGCCAAATTGCATATAGAGCAATAACAGGCGGATCAGATAGGCGTACAAGAACCAGCCAGCTGCATAGGGCAGTGCATGAAGCAGCAGTACAGGCTCCTGAATTCCATTCAGCAGAATCGGGAGGATTTTGGGCAGAATCCAGTAACCGGGTGCGAAGGTGAGAATAAGCTCAACCAGATAGAATAGCGTTACGGGTTTCCACAGTTTCCGCATGCCAGTGAAGAAGAATAAACCGCGCTCGCCCTTGGCTTCCTGGTGAAGGTTGTAGAAGATGCCGGCCCGAATGAGCGGGGTGAGGATCATCCGGATCAGGAGCAAACCGGCCAAAAGCCATCCGTAAGTGTGTACTGTGCTGCTCAAGGAAAGGCTCATCTCGCCCTCGTAGAAGAATAAAAGACGGCTGAGCTCGTTAGGGGCGGAATCCGGATATCGCATCAGAAGGGGGACGACTGCCGATTTTACGAGTCGGTACAGGCAATATCCCCACAGCAAACGGTATAAGAAGAGCAGAATCGAGACGTATAGCTGGTCTTTAACACTGATCCACCCTTGGCCTGCGTAACTTTTCATGTGCTCCCCCCTCACCATGACAGGCTGCCGAACAGCGTCTCCACAAGCTTGGTAATACTGAGATTCCAGCGTGTAACCACCGTCGGATCCATTCCTGCCTTCATATAGTTATTAATGTGTTTATTCTCCAGGACGATGGAGTACTTCGGATCAACCATGGCCCAGGCGAGCGGAGAGCTGTATTCCAGGGTGTAAGCCACTTTGCCGTCTTTGCCGCTCCAGGTTCGTTCCACCGTTTTGCCGTCCTCAAAGGCGAACACGATCGGCACATCGGTGATATCCCCGTCCTTGCTCGTAATCTGGACCGTGGACTCATACCGAGGATTTTCAGCCGTGCCTGTATTTTTGGTTTTGATCACGTCGATGGCGACATCCGCCATCTGGCTTCCATATACATATTGGTCAAAATACGACTGCCAGGACGTTTTGCTTACTTGCTCGACGACTTTCTGAAAGTCAGATGTGGTTGGATGCTTGAACCGGTATTTCTGGGCATAGGTATGCATAATCTTGCCCATCATCTGTGGACCGACCTGCCGTTCGATGCCTTGCAGCACCAGCTTGCCCCTCGTATATACATTCAGTGCGTAGTTTTCGTGAGAGCTGTATTTCCAGGATTCCATCTTCAGCGGTGCAGGGGAAGTAATGGATGCTCCCTGAGCCGCCGTATTGGAGGTAATACCGTATTCTTTTTCCATCACTCGTTCTTCTGCATAGGTTGCAAAGGCCTCGTCCAGCCACGCTTCCTCAAATTCGTTACTTGCAATCATTCCGTAAAAATATTGATGGGCGATCTCATGAATAACGGTCCGCTCCAGTTCATATCCCGGCGAATCGTTCTTGGCACCGAAGGCTGTGACCAGCGTCGGGTATTCCATGCCGCCTGCACCGTTGCCCGATTCAGGCGGAACGACGATGGACAACGTGGAGTACGGATAGGTTCCGTACCATTTTCCAAACGAAGCGAGTGCCGACTTGGCGGCATCAAAGTAACGCTCCTTTAAGTCTTTATGGGCTGGATCGAGATACAGCTTGATGCGGACGCCAGGTACGCCTGGTGCGGAGAATGCTTCTTCTGCCGTGACAAAGTTTGGCGATGCCGACCAGGCAAAATCATGCACGTCATCCGCGTAAAACTGATAAATTTTTTCCCCGTTTGATTTTTGGGCAGGCTTGGTAGGGAATCCGGTCGCGGCGACAATGTAATTTTCGGGCACTCGAATGCGAACGCTGTAAATGCCGAAGTTGGAATAGAATTCGGAGTTGCCGTGGTATTGATGAAGATTCCAGCCTTCCTCTGCTCTTCCGCGAAGACCGGCCGGTTCATAGACCGAAATTTTCGGAAACCATTGGCCAGCCATAATAAAATTCTCGGTGGTTCCCATGCGGGCAAATATTTTGGGAAGCTCGACCTCGAACTCCAAATGAATGGTAACACTCTCCCCGCTCTTGATGGGTTTAGGCAACCTTAGCTTGGCAAGGCTGTGATCCTTGATGTTGCCGTCGTCAGGTTGAACAAATTGAAGACGATGGGTCAGGGCCAGTCCTTCGGTTGTTTTCACGCTGGTAATGGTCATGGAGCCGTATCCGTCATCTGGCATGGGATCGGAACGAAGCCTGCCGCCCGATTCCTTCATAAAAGTCGTATCATTGGAAGCAAAAGCATTGGGATACAGATGAAAGTACAGCTCGTTTACGCTTTTTTTGCCTGGATGAGTCCAAGTGAGTGTCTGTTTGCCCTTAAGCTTGTTCTCCTCAGGCTCGTACCGAACATCCATATGATATTCCACCAGCCGGTCGCTTAAGGCCGGAGCGGGAATATTAGGCTGCACCTTAGGCGGTGAGAGCGGGGCCTTCTCCACGGCAGAGGCGGAGGGCTTGCCCGCATTTGGGGCAAGAGCAGACGCTGAGGACCCTGGATTCAGAAATATCGGCATCGATCCTGCAAGCAAACCTAGGGCAAGCAGGGATGATAGAAAGACTTTGGCACGTGGTGGGACCATATCGAACAACCTCCCGTTGACAAGCATCTAGTGCATGTATATGTTTGCTTTTGGGGGATTATTAGTTAAAATAAAATTATTGGGACATGGTTATCAATTTAGCAGCTGATACGTAAGCATCGGCTCTGATATAGGAGGTCGGCAGCAGTGGAGAATGAAGAGCAGAAGCAGGGTGCGAAGAAACCGATTGCTTTGAATATTATTAATAGCAAGAGTAAGCATAAAGGGTTTGGATCAGGCTCCATCGATCTGAACAGTCTGTCACCCGTCATTATCGATAATGGCGAGGCCCGAGTGGATATTGGGGCCATGCATGCCAAGAGTAAGGTGGAGAAGGGTATCCGTTTCAGCATGAACCGGGATGAAGTGCCCAATGGACGACAGGTATGGATCGTGTGGGTGGCTGTAGATCGTACGGCGGAAGGACAGCATTATGCAGGCATGACCGCCTGTGAAATGTGGATCGACCAGGAGGCCCGTCGCGGCTGGAAGATCCTCGCCGATCATGTGAATAAAATGGATGCGGCGATGAAGCGCAAGATCATTCTGGATGGTCTTGGCGACGTCGAGAAGAAGGCACTGCGCGAGCTGCTGATTTCGCGTAACGAGGAATGGTGGAATGCATCGCCAGAGGAATTCAGGGAAGCACTTCAGACAGCGGAATGATACAATAAATTAAAGAAGCCTTTCCAAAAAGGACGAACATGAAGAAGACCGGTTGGATTCGTAAATGAATCCGGCCGGTCTTCTACTTATTTGCATATCGATTAGAATGGAAGGGGGTAGGTCAGCTTTTCTTTTTGATCGAGAAACGGATTGTTGTATTGGAACGTCAGCTTGCCGCTGGCATATCCGAGATACGTAAGGCCGTCACCAATGAAGCCCACCTCATTCGGCGGCATTTCCTCTATGACCTTGATGGTTTCCTCGTCCAGAAGCTCAGGATAGATAAGCTCGGCTGTCTTGCCAGTCGGATGGACGATATACAGGGTCGCCTTCGTGTATGGTCGGACGAGCAGGAAGTCCTGTTCAATCGCTTCTACGATAAAACTATCCTTTACTCCCGTGAGCGCGGCCAGGTCATAAGTTTTGACCGTTTTGCCCATCGGATGAACCAGCTCAAGCGTACTGCCGTTCATCATGGCAATATTGCCTTTGTAGCTGAGTTGGTCCGGATGGTAGTTGATCCCGGCAAAATTGGAATGATTGGTTTTGGATAGCTTCAGGATTTTCTTGTCCTGTATGAGCACCCGGTATCTTCTCTCATGAATATGAGGTTCGCCGTAATAATTGGACAAGTCGACCACGTAGGTATTGCTATTGATGCGATGTGCGCTTAAGCTGACTTGATCGATCTCCTCAACCGGGATTATACCAACTTGGGCTGGCGTGGATCCGGCTTTACCCATCGAGAGCATACCATTCTCGCGATTTACCCAGAACAGCATATTGGCCTTGGAAGCATAGGCATATTTTGACCAAGCATCAAAGGTCGTTCTAAGCCCGGATTTGCTGTCATATTTCAGAGGGATGCCGAAAGCTTTGGTAATCAGACTGGCTGGAACATAAGTCACGCCTTTCTTCACGACCGGAGCCGCCTCAAGCTTGAGAGGGGTCCCCTTGGCATTGACTGCGCGCGACTGTCCGATGATAATGCGAACAGACTGTGTCGGGCTGTTAATATACAGCTCTTTTTTTCCCGGGATCGTCAACTGCAGCTGCAGTTGTTCGGAAACTTCCTTCAACGGAATGAATACGACGCCTTTATTCGTATAAGGTTTATGTTTCACGTCCAGCGTGCTCCAGTTTGCCTTGCTCTGTGATGTGGAGGCTGCTGCCGCATGGGCAGGAATCGTTATGAGCGATGAGGACGTAAGCAATAAAGACATGGCTATGGATGCGGTACCTGCTAATTTGATGAGTTGCACGGATTTCATATCAGTTCCTCCTTATGTTTTACACTCCCGCCTATATAAACGACTAAATAATGGGAAATGTTTCACCCTATCGCAAAATTATGTAAAAAATGATATATGCGATGGCGTAAGATCAGAGCTAGTGGTCAAAGGACGAACTAAAAAACCGGAGCTGCCCTAAAGGGACGAGGCTCCGGTTATATTAATATCCTGATTTCAGCTCCTGATCCTTGCCAAGCAGGATGGTGAGACCAAGCAAGGTAACGATAATGGTGGCGCCCATGTCCGATATGATTGCAATCCACAGGGTCAGCCAACCTGGAATCGTTAGCAGCAAAGCAATGGCCTTCAGCGACAAGGAAAGTCCGATATTCCACTTGATAATCTGATTGACCCGTCTTGCGGTTTTGATGGCCCCCGGAAGCTTGCCAAGGTGATCCTGCATCAATACAACGTCGGCGGTTTCTATGGCACTGTCAGTCCCTTTTCCCATCGCGATACCCAGATCGGCAGCGGCCAATGCAGGGGCGTCGTTAATACCATCGCCAACCATGCCGGTTTTTTTGCGGGAAGAAAGCTCCTTGATCTTGGCAACCTTCTGTTCCGGCAGGAGGCTTGCGAATACCCTAGCTACACCGGATTGTTTCGCGATGGCCTGTGCGGACTGCTCATGGTCGCCTGTCAGCATGACCGTATCCGTGATACCGGCCTCGTGAAGCTTGCGGACGACGGTTGCGGTCTCCGGTCTGATCTCGTCGGCAAGGCCGAACTGGCCTAATACGCGATCCTCACTTACAGCGGCAACAATCGTATAACCTTGGGCCTTCATGCGCCGAATGTCATCCTCCACGGCACGGATATGATCTTGCTGGCCGTTCACATGCTTCAGCACTTCCTCGCTTCCGACCCAGAACAATTTCCCTCCAACTTCAGCCCGAATGCCTTCGCCTGGCAGTACCGTTATCTGTTGAGGTTCATTGAACATGCACTGCGGATTCTTGATCTCCAGATGTTTCATGACGGCTTTAGCCAACGGATGGAGAGACGATTGCTCTAGTGCGCCTACAACGGCATAAAATTTGGTTTCATCATATACCGTCTCTGCATAGACGGCAGGCTCGCCTTTGGTCAAGGTTCCCGTCTTGTCAAAAGCGATGGCTTCCAGCCGGCCAAGCTGCTCCAGATGGACCCCGCCTTTGATCAGAATACCGTTGCGTGCCGCGCGGGTCATCCCGCTGACCAATGCAATCGGAGAGGAAAGCACAAGCGAACAAGGGCATCCGACAATGAGGATGGACAGCCCCTGATAGATCCAGGTCATCCAGGGCTGATTCAGCAGCAGCGGAGRAATCAGCGTAACCGCCAGTGCGATGATCATAATAGCGGGAGTATAGTACTTAGCAAATTTATCGATGAAGAGCTCTGTCGGTGTCTTGCTGTCCTGTGCCTCCTGAACAAGATGCATGATCTTGGCCAGGGAGGAATCCTCATAGGCCTTCGATATGGCGATATAGAGCACACCATCGGTGCTGACACTGCCGCCAAACACAGCATCGCCTTCCCGTTTCGTAACAGGTACCGATTCCCCGGTAATGGCGGCTTCGCTCACCGCCCCGGTTCCTTGGGTTATGGCTCCATCGGAAGGGATCTTCTCCCCGGGTCTCACCCGGACAACGTCCCCGGGAGTGAGACTCTCGATCGGCACGCGCTGGGTTTGACCGTCTTTCCATAGTTCCGCTTCTTTGGGCGCTGCGGCCAGCAGCGCTTCCATCGATTGCCGGGCCCGATTCATGCCGTATCCTTCCAGCAGCTCGTTGAGACCAAACAGAATGGCAACCAGTGTGGCTTCCCGCCACTCCCCGATGATGACGGCACCCACGAGCGCAACGGTCATCAGGGTATCCATATTGAATTTAAAGCGGGTCAGATTACGCAGTCCGCGCAAAAATGTCGTATATCCGCTCAAAATCATAGCGCCTGCATATAATGCGATCACAACCGGTTCGGCGACTTTTCCTTCCAATAGAAAGGTGAAGAGATAGAAAACAGCGGAGATGGACAGCAGCCACTTCATACTCCCTATGCCGCCATGACTATGTTCATGAGCATGATCATGGCCATGTTCGTGAACAAGTCCTTGTGCCGATCCGTGAGCATGCGATGAATGGATAGGCTGCACTTCAGCACTGGCGGCCGATAAGGCTGTCTGCGGAGCATAAACGATGCGCGCACCGTCACTTTTCAGAATGGTTTCTACTCGGCTTAGATTGACATGGGGAGAGAGGGTCAGCTTCCCGCTGTTGTAACTCAGTCGGGCATTGTTCCCATGATCCAGCTTCTGGATCTCCTCCTTCATTTCACGTGTACAGTTAGGGCAGGAGAGCCCTTGTACCCGGTATTCAATAAGTTCGCCGCTCGTCTCCGGAGAGGATTGGGAATGTTGATGGTTGTCCTTGCTCATCTACATCTTCTCCTTCTGGTGCTCCAGCGTCATGTGAAGCAATGTTCGGATATGGTCATCTTTGAGCGAGTAGTATACATTCTTTCCGGCCTTGCGCGACTTGGCGATATCTTTGTTCTTCAGCGTACGCAGATGATGGGAGGCCGTTGCCGTTGAGCTTCCGAGTACTTCGGCTACATCGCAAACACATAACTCGCCGCCGCGGTCCAGCATATAAGCTACCTTGACGCGCGTCGGGTCGGCCAAAGCCTTGAAGATTTCCGCCATGCCGATCATATCCTCATCGGAGATCGTTTCTTTTAAGGAAGCAATTCTTTCAGTTGAAGGACATTCCGTTTCACACAGCTCGAGGGCGACTTCTTCGTTCATCGTCCGTACATTCATAAGAACAACCTCCTTGGAGTAGGAGCAATAAGTGCTCTTTATTCTATATATATTCAAACGTTGATTTGATTGTTAGTCATAATATACCCGATTTACACTCGATATTCAAACGGATATTTGATTGTTCACAAGCATTTCACAGAACGGGATTGAATCAACAAGTCATATAGTATTAACCAATTCCAAGGGTTAGGCGCAGTATCGTCCCTCAGAAAATCCTTTCATTTCATAACACGCCAACTTATACTATTAGCAAAAAGATGTAAATTCTCATAGTAAGAATACCTGGGCCCAGAGCGCCTCATGTTACATAGCATCCTTGCACGGGCCAAACGTTTCGACTCGAATGTGTACATTATCTAATACCTATCCTTCGATTTGCGGATGTGTATGAACAGGGGGGCCAGAGTATGACTTGTCCAATATGTCGATATGAAACGGGAGATGGGAAGTATTGCAAGAAATGCGGGGCAAGGCTGATTATCGAGGATTCGCCCGTATTTGCCGCCATGAAAGAGCAAGCGGCAACGTCGGAGGCGTACAGTGTCACTAGGCGAAATGCCAGCAGTAGAGGGGAGTTACCTCATGTACGCCAGACCGAATCTGTTCTGCCGGTATATACCCCGCCGGATATTCCGTTCCGAGCGGCAGGCCGGCAGCATTCTGAAGAAGAAGAGGAACCCAATCCTTATTGGACCAGCTTAAAATTGTACGGACAGCTCTATGGGGATTATTTTCTGAAGGGATTAAGAAATCCCTTTGGCGCAGCTGCCGGAACGGAAAGCAGCCAGTTTTTCAACGCGATCGTGTCCATGCTGCTCTATGTTGTTCTTTTTCCACTCGCACTGTATGCAGCGCTTCATCATGAGCTGCAAGGGCTGCCTGAGGGGGCATTTGCAGATCTTGTCCTAAAGCCAACCGTTTGGACTGCGATTTTCCTGTTTTTGCTGAACGTCTTTACCTTCGCTGCGGTCAAGCTGTCCTTCAACCCGGCTGCGAAGCTAAAAGAAGTGATGGCAAGATTCGGCGCTTTGCTGCCCTTGTTCCTCGTGTTGTATGGGGTCAGCTTTCTGTTCCTGTTCCTGAATGGCGATATCTCGAAGGTTATCATCCTTCTGTCGTTCATCAGCACCGTGATGACCGTCCCGTTATTCGTTATGACCAGCTACAAAAAAAGAATGGTTGGCGGCCTGGATCCGCTGTATGCGATCCTCCTGGTCTACGTTGCACTGATGCTCGTGATCGTGATTCTGGGTAGTTCCATGATCGAATATATAACCGTTTTATAATGAAGCCATCTACATAACATATCGTAAAAAAAGAAAAACAGCAGGTCCTCGTGCGGGAAAATCCCGTTAAAGGAGCTTGCTGTTTTTTTTGATGTGACGGCTTCGATCCGAGTTACTCGACCCACCATCGTTTGAAATCCTTCCACCAGGAACGCTCTTCCTGTTTCTCGGCCGCATCCGCAGGGTTGGCCTTCTTGGCCGGCTCCCCGCCTTCATGTTCGTCGCAATATTCCGCAGGCTCCGTTCCTTTGACGAAGACCTCCAGAACTTTGTCCGGACAGCCGGCGCCGGCGAGCTTGCCGGTCTTGGGATCCACATATGCGCTGACGACTTCGTCCGGGATCGGAAAAATCTTAGGCGGTACGTTCTCCAGCGCCTTCTCCGTATACTGCGCAAAAATCGGAGCTGCCCGCCGTCCGTCTACTTTGCTAATCTCCCGTCCTTTGTCATACCCCACCCATACCGCCGTCGACAGCTCCGGCGTATAGCCGACAAGCCAAGCGTCGGTGTCGGTGGTGCCTGTCTTTCCGGCCACCGGTCGTTTCATTAGGGTAGAGACACGGTTGCCCGTGCCGCCAGTCTCGAATACCCCCTCCATCATGCGCGTCATCACGTAAGCAGCGGAAGGCTCAACCACTTGTTCACCTGCATCTTCCGGCGCTGAATACAAGCTGCGGCCGGCAGCGTCGGTGATATTCAGCACCGCGACAGGGGAGACCCGTTTGCCGCTGTTAGCCATGACGGCGTAAGCCGAGGCCATCTCCAGCGGGCTGACGGGCGAGGTGCCGAGGGCCAGGGAAGGAACAGGCTCCAGCGGACTTGTGATACCCATCTTTTTTGCCATGTCGGCGACTTTATCCGGGCCGATCTTCATGATGGTGTTCACGGCATAAATATTATCCGAAGCGGCGATAGCTTCCCTCATGGGAATTTCGCCTAAATATTTATCGCCGAAGTTGCTGGGCTGATACGTCTTGCGGTTGTTATCGTAATGAAACAGGGTAGGCTGGCTGTTGAACACGCTGGTGCTTGTCATTTCCTTGGAAGCAATGGCCGTTAAGTACATGATCGGCTTAAATGACGACCCGGGCTGCCTTGTTTTGGCTAACGCGTGGTTGTACTGATTCTCCCGGTAGTTCTTACCGCCAACCATGGCTTTAATGTGCCCGTTACGCGGGTCGATGGATACTAGCGCCGTTTCCAGCTCGCTCTTGCTGTCCATGCCCGCAGATACAGCCTCTTCGGCTGCCTTCTGGGCCCGCGGGTCCAGGGTCGTATAAATGTTCAGACCACCCTGTTCGAGCTGCTGATCCGTAATGTTCAGCTGCTTGGTGACGAGACTCCGGACGTAGTCCCGGAAATAGGAGGCAATCACTTTATTCTCCTGTCGGTCCTGAGGAAGCAGGGCGAGTTTGGCTGAAGCGGCTTTATCGGCTTCTGCCTCGGTAATGAATCCAGTCTCCGCCATGGCATTCAAGATAATCTGCTGTCTTTTGAGCGCGTTGTCGATATGGTTATAGGGCGAGTAATAGGTCGGACCCTTTGGAATGCCGGCCAGCATCGCGCTTTCGGCCAACGTCAGGTTTTTTGCCGACTTGCCGAAGTAGAGCAGGGACGCTGACTCGATGCCGTAAGCACCATGTCCGTAATATATTTCGTTGAGGTACATCTCAAGTATTTCATCTTTCGTATATTTCATCTCAAGCTGGACGGTGAATTTGGCCTCCTTGAGCTTCCGTGTCCACGTTTTTTCATGAGATAGGTATAGGTTTCGTGCAAGCTGCTGGGTTAACGTGCTTGCCCCCTGTTTGCGATCCATATGCTGCAGGTTGACCAGTACGGCTCGGGCCATGCCCTTCATATCAAACCCCGGATGATCATAGAACTTCCGGTCCTCCACTGCCAAGGTAGCCTCGATCAGGTGCGGAGATATATCGGTTAAGCTCACTTGCTCGGAGGTATGTCCCGTAGTGGAGAAGGTGGCGATTAAATCTCCTTGGCTGTCGAGCAGACGGGAGTAGCGGGATGTTTCCGCGACGGGCAGTGGCGTTATAAATAAATAGGCGAGCAGAATGCCGCCGGCGATGATGGAAATGCCAAGAAGTACGAACAGAAATGTAGCAAGCCGGACGAAACGACGTTTGCGCTTGGGTGATTTTTTTTGTCCCGGCATGATGGTTCTCCTTCCAGTCCTTTTTGTAAAGTGATGGCTTTAAGCTGCCAAGGATGAAGATGTGTTGAAATTCCCCTTGGCTTCCTTCTTTTTCTATATAGTATGGGGCTGGAGCGGGCAGGATATTCATGGGAATCCATGAGGATTTTGCTTCTGTCCGTGCGATCTGGAACTTTTGGTTGCAATTTGGGCTTGATTTAATATAATCTAATTTGTTTGGTACAATAGAAAAAGTGTGAAACTGTAAGCTAAAGGCATCTGCCCCGAATAAAGTTTTACGGCTTGGATCTGGACGGCTGAACATTATTCTAGCGGAAAGAAGGTAGTGACGATGGAATTATGGTACACAGAGAAGCAAACCCCGACTTTTGGCATCACGGCTAAAATCCGGGAGACTTTTGTACATGAGAAGACGGAGTTTCAACAACTGGATATGATCGATACTGAGGAATTCGGGCGCATGCTCGTTTTGGACGGTATGGTTATGACTACAATTAAGGATGAATTCGTCTATCATGAGATGGTCGCTCACCCCGCGCTGAACACGCATCCAAATCCGAAGAAGGTTCTTGTTGTCGGCGGAGGAGACGGTGGCGTCATTCGCGAAGTGATCAAGCATCCGGGCGTAGAGAAAGCAGTACTCGTTGAAATTGATGGAAAAGTCATTGAATATTCGAAGCAGTATTTGCCTGAGATCGCCGGCAAGCTGGATGATCCGAAGGTCGAAGTGCTGGTTAACGATGGATATATGCACATTATTGAGCATAAGAACGAATACGACGTCATTATGGTAGACTCCACCGAGCCTGTGGGCCCGGCTGCTCCGTTGTTTGAGCGCGGATTCTACCAAGGGATCTACGAGGCGCTCAAGGAAGACGGTATTTTCGTGGCGCAAACGGACAACCCATGGTTTAAAGCGGACCTGATTCAGCAGGTCAACAAAGACGTGAAGGAAATCTTCCCGATCGTACGTGTGTATGGAGCGAACATTCCAACCTACCCGAGCGGTCTGTGGACCTTTACATTGGGCAGCAAAACGTATGATCCGCTTGAAGTGGACGAGTCCACCATTGATGAGATGGATACGAAATATTATTCGCCTCGCCTGCATAAAGCCGCATTCGTGCTGCCTAAATTTGTTGAAGACCTGGTGAAATAAGGAGGAGCGTATAAACTGATGAAACTGGATCAAGGTTACTCCGGCAACGTGTTTATTCTGAGCTCCGAGGATTATGAAGGGTCCAAGGCCGTCATTTATGGTATGCCGATGGATTTCACGGTTAGCTACCGTCCCGGCTCCCGTTTTGGTCCGGCACGTATTCGCCAGGCTTCCGTAGGCTTGGAGGAGTACAGTCCGTACTTGGATAAAAGCATTGAAGACATGACGTATTTCGATGCAGGCGACCTGATGCTGCCTTTCGGCAATGCCGGCCGCAGTCTCGAAGTGATTGGCGATTATGTAGGCAAACTGCTGGATGACGGGAAATTCCCGATCGGACTTGGCGGCGAACACCTCGTATCCTGGCCGATCATTCAGAAGGTGTATGAGAAGTATCCGGATCTTATTCTGATCCATATCGACGCCCATGCTGACCTGCGTGAGCATTATGAGGGAGAGCCGTTGTCCCATTCCACGCCAGTCCGTAAGGCGGCGGGTATTATGGGCGGAAAGAACATTTATCAGTTTGGTATCCGTTCCGGCTCCCGCGAGGAGTTCCAATATGGACGCGAGAACATTAACTTCTATCCGTTCGAAGTGGCTGCCCCTCTTAAAGAAGCCTTGCCTTCCATGGGTAATCGTCCGGTCTACGTGACTATCGACATCGATGTGCTTGATCCATCTGCCGCACCGGGCACCGGTACCGCAGAAGCGGGCGGCATTACGTCGAAAGAGCTGCTGGAAGCCGTGCATCTCATTGCTGGCTCCGATGTGAATGTGGTCGGCTGCGATCTCGTGGAAGTGGCTCCGATCTACGATCCAACCGAGCAGACCCAGATCGTGGCTGCGAAGCTGATTCGTGAGATGCTGCTGGGATTCGTAAAATAGTCCACCCACCCAAACCCTCCCTGCCAGGGAGGGCCCCAAGGGCGCTGCCCTCTGGACACCCGGAACTTTGGTGTTCGGAGTGGGTATGAGGATATGGGCGGGGCTGGTGCTTATGCCCGGCCACCGCTCGGTCTCCCCTGCGGGGACGTCCTCGTGGCCTCTTGTGCGCCCATATATTAGCCGAGGCTAATCGCCCCTCGGCTTGTTTGAAGAAAAAGCAAGCTTCCCCTAYCTRAGCCTTYGGCTATCGGGGTCGGCTTGCTTTTTCGCACTYGTTGGAGGCCMCCTCGCGTGAGCTGCCCTGACGGGCATGCTCGGGGGCCGGGAGTATGAGCCGGGTTGGCACTGCCCCTCGGCTGTRGWAGAAAAAGCAAGCTTCCCCTAYCTRAGCCTTCGGCTATCGGGGTCGGCTTGCTTTTTCGCACTYGTTGGAGGCCMCCTCGCGTGARCTGCCCTGACGGGCATGCTCGGKGGCCGGGAGTATCRGCCGGGTTGGCACTGCCCCTCGGCTGTTGAAGAAAAAGCAAGCCTCCCCTACCTAAGCCTTTGGCTATCGGGTTCGGCTTGCTTTTTCGCACTTGTTGGAGGCCACCTCGTGTGAGCTGCCCTGACGGGCATGCTCGGTGGCCGGGAGTATGAGCCGGGTTGGCACTGCCCCTCGGCTGTGGTAGAAAAAGCAAGCCTCCCCTACCTAAGCCTTTGGCTATCGGGTTCGGCTTGCCTGAGCAATTGAGAAGAAATCCTCGGCGATTCTATGATGTAAACTTAAGATAGATTCAGATTTATTAAGGAGGGTTACATCATGACGAATGCTTCGAGCAAGAAGAGAACCGACACGGCATCAAGAGTTATTATGGCGTCGCCGTCTACGATTTATCAGGCATTCTTGAATCCGGAGGCGCTGGCTTCGTGGCTTCCGCCAAAAGGGATGACAGGCCATGTCGACACGTTTGATGCCCGCGAGGGCGGGACTTATCGAATGATCCTCACCTATAACGATACCGATCACACGGCACCCGGTAAGTCTTCGGACAATACGGACGTCATTGAAGGAAAGTTTCTGGAGTTTGTTCACGATGAGAAGGTTGTGCAGCTGGTCGAATTTGAGTCTGAGGATCCCAATTATGCGGGGTTTATGAAGATGACATGGGCATTGGAGCCGCTTGCGGAAGACACCCAAGTCACGATCGTGTGTGAGAATGTGCCCGAAGGCGTACGGAAGGAAGATCACGATGAAGGCTTGAGGTCCACCCTCGAGAATCTCGCCGAATCTACGGAGGGACAATAAGACAGTCGGCTCGGCTGTATAACGAAACAAACGATTTGTGATGAGGCATTTTCATGAACAAATCGTTTTGTGGATTTTACCAGGGCCACGTTTAAGCCCTGAATGTTAGACTAGTTGCAATGATACTGGAAACAGGAGAGAGCAGCATGAGAAAATTCATCTATAGCTTACTTGCGGTCATGGTCGTCTTAACACTAATTTATATGTTTTTCATAACACCATCTTAATGAAGAACCATCCACCTTCACTATTGCTGCGGGTAGCTGGTTTTTTTTCTTTCCGGTGAAACCAAACCCATCCTCCATCCCATCAACAAATCCTTTTTACCCTCCCTCCGTTTGCTTGCTCCTCCTCTAATTTCAAGTCGACTTCAAGTCCATTCATGGGTACACGGTACGCGTAGTTGTGGGAAGAATCGGCGATCTGCTCATTGCGTGTCGGATTGAACGATTGTGCCGATATACCGGAAGCCGTTAATATTGGCGTTACATCGACCATATCGACGAAAAGGAGGTGCGAATACGATGGCAGCCCAGTCACCCGAAATAAAGCGCGAGGATTTGATAACCGCCCGGCACCCAGGGACATCCCGCAACCGGTACATAGCCAACATCCGCAAGCATTGGATGTTGTATCTCATGATCATTCCCGGAATTCTCTAT
This sequence comes from Paenibacillus sp. Dod16, assembly GCF_049893405.1. Taxonomy (NCBI): domain Bacteria; kingdom Bacillati; phylum Bacillota; class Bacilli; order Caryophanales; family Paenibacillaceae; genus Paenibacillus; species Paenibacillus sp. Dod16. Next base: position 39,795 of record NZ_JBNDYG010000017.1, on the reverse strand, counting down.
TATATTGTGTTTAAATATGTACCGCTGGCGGGCAGTGTCATCGCATTTCAGGACTATCAGATTTTCAAAGGCATCCTTGGCAGTCCGTGGGTGGGCCTGGACAACTTTGGGTTTATTTTTTCATATCAGGATTTCTACAACGTGCTGCGCAATACGGCGGTGATCGCTTTCTATCAGCTTGTTTTTGGTTTTCCGGCCCCGATCGTGCTGGCTCTGCTGTTTAATGAAATCCGCATCATGCTGGCGAAGCGGGTTGTGCAAAGCATGTTCTATCTCCCGCACTTTTTATCATGGGTCGTTGTCGGCGGGATCGTTTTCGAGCTGTTGTCCAACCAAGGAGTTGTGAATGCGGTGCGGGACTGGTTCGGCTATGAGCCCATTCTGTTCATGCAGGAGGAGCGGTATTTCCGAGGGATTGTCGTCCTGTCCTCGATCTGGAAGGAAGTTGGCTGGGGCACGATTATATATTTGGCTGCCATCGCCGGCATCAATCCGAATTTATATGAAGCGGCCGTCATGGATGGAGCAAGCCGGTGGAAACAAACGATCTATATTACGCTGCCCACCATGTTTCCAACGGCTCTGGTGCTGTTCCTGCTGCAAATCGGTAACTTCCTGGAGCTCGGCTTCGATCAGATTTACAATTTATTGACACCGATGACGTACTCGGTCGGGGATATCATCGAGACGTACGTCTATCGTGCGGGTGTGCTTCAGGGACAATACAGCATGACGACGGCCATCGGGCTGTTCCAGTCTGTTATTGGGTTTATACTGCTGTGGATTTTTAACCGATTGGCCAGAAAAACGGATCAGGGGTTGTGGTGATGAAAGCGACATTCGGAGAAAAAATGTTTCAGACGCTGAATTATGTGTTTCTGTTCGCTGCTGCGGTGACGATGCTGTTCCCGCTTCTTCAACTGCTTGCCGTATCGCTCAGCTCCCCGGTAGCTGCCGATTCGAAGGAAGTATTCCTGCTGCCCGTGGAGTTTACAACCGCATCTTGGGAGCATGTATTAAAAAATAAAGGCTTGTGGACATCTTTTGGGATTACCGTATATATTACGATCGCCGGGACACTGCTCAGCATGCTGTTTTCGGTCATGACGGCATACCCGCTCTCAAGACGGGAATTTCTGATCCGCAAACAGGTCATGTTCGGCATTGTGTTAACGATGATTTTCAATGCGCCGATGATTCCGTTTTTTTTGACCGTTCGCGAGCTTGGCATGATGAACTCCCTGTGGGCGCTCATTATTCCCGGCCTGGTTGGCACGTTCAACATGATCATTATCCGGACCTTTTTCATGGGCATTCCCAGTGAGCTGGATGATTCGGCTCGAATCGACGGATGCAGCGAGTTCGGCATATTGTTCCGCATGTATTTGCCTTTGTCCAAACCGGTCATGGCGACGGTCAGTCTGTTTTACGCAGTCGGATATTGGAACACTTTCTCCCGTGCCGTGCTGTTTATAAGGGACCCGGAGAAATGGCCGCTTCAAATGAAGCTGAGAGCATACCTCCAGTCTCCCGAGGAGCTGGCTGCGGTCAATCTGTTTCTTGGGGATTACGATTTCAACACGACAACATTGAAAGCGGCAACAATCCTGTTTGCTACCATTCCGATCATTCTGGTATACCCGTATCTGCAAAAATACTTTGTCAAAGGGTCCATGCTGGGTTCGTTAAAGGAATAAAGCAAAGCGAGGCATGCGATATGAAATCGGTCTTACGGCCGGTTTGATATAACTACCAATCCGAAAAAGGGGAGGATTTACTCATGTCGAAATGGTTTTTCCAAAAAGGGGCATGGAAACCGGCGCTCACGGCGACACTTGCGGCAGTCATGCTGTTTGGCTGCGGCGGCAAGGGCGACGGCGAATCGCAATCGGGCCAGAGTGGGGAGGGAAATCAAGAACTTACACAGGTAAAGGTGTTCAAAAGCCACATGGGTGTCGGCACGATTCCGGGTGCAGATAATCCGCATGTCCAATATGTGGCGGAACGGACCGGCGTGGAATATCAGCTGGTAACGACCCCGCCGGGCTCGGAGCCGACTGAATATCTCAATCTGATGATTGCATCCGACGACTTGCCGGATATTCTTCGCCCGATCGGCGGGATCGAGCAGACCCTGATCCGCCAAGGAGGTGCGCTGGCGCTGGACGATTTGCTGCCCCAGTATGCCCCGAATGTCTGGAAAAATATCCCTCAGGAGGCATGGGATGTCGTTCGATCCGCTTCACCGGACGGCAAAATCTATTATGTGCCTAAAGTGTTCCTGGTTCCGGAAAGAGCACCGCTCATCCGTCAGGATTGGCTTGACAAGGTAGGCATGTCCATGCCGAAGACAACGGAGGAATACAAGGAGGTGCTGCGAGCCTTTCTTGACAAAGACCCGAACGGCAACGGTCTGAAGGACGAATTGCCCACAACAGGCCGGGAATTCGGCAAATGGATGGATCATTTGTTTGCCATGTTCGGTGTCGCGATGTGGGAGGGGAATCCGGAATGGGACATCTACGACGGTAAAATCCAATATGCCGGCGTAACGGACAATATGAAGGCAGCCATTGCATTTGCCCGTGAGTTATATGACGAGAAGCTGCTTGACAATGAGACGTTTCTGAACAAAGGCGATGTATGGACGGCGAAGATCAATAACAATTTGGTTGGCAGCTGGTACCATCTTCCCGCCAACCTGCGCGACCGGTTTACAGCCATGCAGCAAAAAGCACCGGATGCTTATATCGTTGGCATGCCGCTTCCAAAGGCCGAAGGGTATGAGGGCTTTGTCACGCAGAAGAGCATGGGCGAACCGGAGTGGATCATTCCGGCAAAGGCCCAGGATAAAGCCCCCGCAGCCTTGAAGCTGCTTGATTTCTTCTATGATCGGTCGAATGACGAATTTATCCGCTTTGGCATCGAAGGACAGCAGCATGAAGTTGTCGACGGCAAAAAAGTGCTGCTTCCAGCCGAGGATAGCCGTCCGTTGGCGCTCGGCATGCGCAACCTGACGACAGAGGAGGACATGGACATACGGATTCAGGAGACGATCCCGGTAGACATGCAGCAGATGGTGAAGGATATATTCGAGGTGAGTACCGCGGACGCGAAGCGGATCGCGGGGGACGGACTTCCGAGCACCGTGTATGAAGGCTTCCCGGATATTCAATCGCATAAGCTGTTTCAGGAGTATGTAACCAAGATTGTCATCGGCGAATGGCCCCTGGAGAAGTTCGATGAATTCGTCGACCGCTGGCATAAGGCAGGCGGAGACGAAGTAACGAAGAGGGTAGAGGAATGGTACTCAAGGATGTGATCATACAGTGAAAAAGAAATATGCCATATGCGGTGTAAGCGGTCGTGCACTCGGGATGTTCGCCAAGCCGATATTGACGACCTATGCCTGGCGCTGCGACCTGGTCGGCATGCTGGACAGTGATCCGGCCCGCTTCGAGCTCTACCGCTCCCGCTTCCCCGAGCATACCGCCGTTGGAACTTACGGCGAAGAGGAATTCGGGAAGATGATCGACGAGACTAAGCCGGATGTGGTCATCGTGGCGGGGCGAGACGATACGCATGCGCGTTATATTGTTGCCGCCCTGGAAAGGGATTTGGATGTCATCACGGAAAAACCGATGGTCACGACGGGTGAGGACGCCCGGCGTGTGCTGGATGCGGAGCGGGTGAGCAAAGGCTCGGTGACGGTCACGTTTAATTACCGCTACGCCCCGATTCACACCAAAATCAAAGAGATGGTATGGGAAGGTAAGCTCGGTCGGATTACATCCGTCGATCTCAACTGGTATTTGGACACATATCATGGCTCCAGCTATTTCAAACGGTGGAACCGCCGGCGCGAAATGTCAGGAGGTCTCTCCATCCACAAAAGCACGCATCATTTCGACCTCGTGAACTGGTGGATCGGGCAAAAGCCAGTTGAGGCCTTCGCCTACGGGGCCCTCCATTATTACGGCGCCGAAGGGGAGCTTAATCCGGGCAAAGAAGCCGGTCGTCATTGCGGAACCTGCCTCTCAGCCAGCCGCTGCGCCTATTACTCGCGCTGGAACGCAAGTCATGTGCCGGATGATCATCTCGGTCTGCTGGAGAGCGGGGGGCCGCAGTTTCCTTATACAGGCTACCGCCCGGACCGGTGTATTTTTGATGATGAGATCGACATCGAGGATACGTATGCGGCCACCGTCAAGTACGACGGAGGAGCATTGCTCAGTTATTCCGTCAACTTTTCGCTGCCGTATGAAGGGTATCGCCTGGCGATCAACGGTACGAAAGGCCGGCTGGAGACGATGGAATACCATGTTCCGTCCAGAACCCCTTTTCCAACGCCGGTCCAGACGATCGACTACTTCCCGTTGTTCGGCTCCAAGGAAACCATCCATGTCGTTCATCGGGAAGGCGGCCACGGGGGAGGCGACCCGCTGCTGCTGAATGACCTGTTTCTTGGTGAAAACCGGGAAAGGCCGTTCCCGATTTTGTCCGGGGCTGTGGATGGCGCCTATTCCGTGGCGGCGGGGGAAGCCGTGTGGCGTTCCGTGAAGGAGCACCGTCCAGTGGCGATAGCGGATGTTCTGGGCGGGTGGAAGGAGAGTGAGCCTATTGATCGATAAAGGATATTTTGACCCGGCGGAAAGCCTGGCTTCCCAAACAGAGGGCAGTAACATCGAGCATGCGCTTACGGTCATTGCCCAGCGTTATGTCGGTGACCATCCGCCTAATGCCCCGGTTTACCGGGTGACGCGGAAGAGTCCGATCCGCAAGCGGGCCGACCACTGCTATCAGCTCCCCATCGTGGATATGTTCCCCGAAATGACGGAGGGCCAGGTGGTCTACGCCTGGACGAAGCTGTGGGCTGCCCAGCCGCAGAGCTTCCCCTTTCTGATGGAATGGACGGGGCATGTTCGGCTGTACCATAACGGCCGGAAGCGGTTCGGTTCAGCGCCAGGGGAAGAAGCGACAGCGGACGGATTGCCCCTGAAGCTGGGGATTCAGCTTACCCAGGGGTGGAATCACTTCGTTCTGGAATTCCGCCGGGGCCCAAGCGGCTGCAGAGCGGTATTTGGCACAAGCAACCGCAAGAACAAGCCGTTTCACTTTCTGGCTCCTTCCATGGAGCGTGAAGGTGAGGAAGGATGGATTGTGACGGTGCCGCTGGAACGGGCGCTTGCCCGCATCCCCGATTCAATGGAACGCGAATCATGGACGGGGGCACAGTGGCTGCCCGTGCTTGCAAAACACGATGGGGAAGCAGATCGCGGCCCGATGTGGAGAATGTACGGGTGGAAGCCGGGGTATGCCGCTTACGCCTGGACTGCCGTTGTCAACCGGACCTTGGCGGCCAAGAAGGTGACCTTGTCGGGAACCTCCTATGGCCCGGTCCGGTTTGAATGGAACGGCAGGGAGGTTTACGCCAGCCGCGAGGCAGGCACGTTCAGTATCGTCATCGATGTGCCTCCGGGCCGCGGGGAGCTTACCGCACGCTGCGAATGCGGTGCAGAGGGCTGGGGGTTTGAGATCGGCGAAGCATCGCCTGAAGGGATGCTGATCGCTCCGCGAAGGGTGCACGGCTTGACCGGAGAGTGGCTTTATCTGGGTCCGTTCCGCGCAGAAGCCGATCTTGAGCTGTCCGACTATTTTGGTCTGGACACGGTCGCTGTTGACGGCGGAGAGAGACTGTTCTGGACAGGGAGCGAGCCGGGAGCGTACGTAAGGCCGTTTTTGGAGAATGAGCTTTTTGGCCGCTGGAATTATCCGCTCGGCGTCACAATGTACGGCTTGCTGGAGACGGGAAGGCTGCTTAATCGCCTGGACATCCAGGAATATGTACTCCGCCACGTCGAGTTTACCGCGGGCCATTACGAGTATTCCTTGTGGGACCGCGCGGAATTCGGTGCGGCAGGGCTGAACAACCAGCTGTCCGACATTGACAGTCTGGACGATTGCGGATCATTTGGCGCGCTAGCCATTCTTGCAGACCGAATTCGATCCTTGAAAGGAGTGCGCAAGGCAGCAGACGATATCGCCCGGTACATCATGGATACACAATCACGTCTTGCGGACGGGGCACTTTATCGCGAGGTCGGCGTTTCCCCAAGCATGCACCTGACGATGTGGTGCGATGACATGTACATGAGCGTACCGTTCCTGTGCCGATACGCCGAGCTGTCCGGAGATTCCCGCTATCTGGACGAAGCGGCACGCCAGCTTCTGCTGTATAAGTCATACCTGTACATGCCGGACCTGCAGTTAATGTCGCACGTATACGATGTACGTCGTGGGCAGCCTTCCCGGACGGTATGGGGAAGGGGCAACGGATGGGTGTTTTTCTCACTGTCAGAGCTGCTTGCCGTGCTTCCGGTCGGCCATCCCGACTATGTGAAACTGCTTCATTTTTATCGCAGTCTGGCGGAGGGATACCTCCGCTTGCAGGGAGTGCATGGGTTATGGCACCAAGTGCTGACGGACCCTGAATCCTATGAGGAAGCCTCCTGTACCGCGATGTTTATTTTTGGTTTGGCGCGGGGGGTACGCCATGGCTGGCTGGAGAATCCGGATCGGTACTTGAAATCTGCCATTGCGGGGTGGGACGGTTTAACCAGCAGGGCCATCGACGGCAGGGGAAATGTGTACGGTGTGTGCAAGGGCAGCAGCTGGTCGACTTCCCATGCTTATTACAAGCACGACTTATCGTGGAACTTGAATGATACGCACGGAATCGGCATCGTGCTGTTGGCCGGGGTCGAGCTTCTTGAATTCATGCGGTCAAACCATATTGTAAACGCTTAAGTTTACGTGACGGCAGGAGCGGATCGTGAGCTATAATGGAACCATTCTGGTAGTAAAGCGGGGGTTGATATGTTCCAATCGATCGGCAAGTGGCTAAAATACACGCTGGCCCATACGCAAGCGAGGCTGGTGCTCATTTTGACCGTTTCCGTTTTTATGATCATTTTGGCCGTCAGCCTGACCTCATATTACACCTCTAAATCGGTGCTTCAGGAAGAGCTCAGCGAGCCGCAGCACCAAATGCTGCAGATCAGTATGAAATATATTGACGATTTAATCCGGGAGAGCGACAAGATTGCGGTCCAGGTCGCGGTGAATGACTATATCTATGATTTTCTGACTAGCGAGAATCAGAACTCGGTGGCCAATATATCGACATTGTACCGACTGCTATCCACCTGGATCAGCAATTCGAAATACATTAACAGCATATACGTATACGATGTCGAGCGGGGAAGCTTTATTTCGCTTCCGCAGGGGTATAGCTCTAGCAGGCTCACCTTCGTGGATTCCGAATGGACCAGTATTGCTGACGAATTCGGGGACGACATGATGATCATCCGAAAAAGGCATGTCCCGGAGGGAGCGGGCAATAAAGGGTCGGAGCTGACGCTGTTCCGCAAAATCATGATTCAGGGCCGTTTAAGAGGTGTCGTAGCGGTCAATTTGCGGGATGCGGAACTGTTCGCAAAACTAAATCCGCCGGCGCTGTCGCAGCTCGACAGCATGCGGTACATCGTGGACCAGCATAACAACATTCTTTATTCGGTTTCGAACTCGGAATTCAAACCGGAAGCCGTGAGGCAGGCGCTGCACGAGCTGAAGGAGGACCGCTTCGGCGATTTTTTCCATGAGGGGCGGAAGCTGCTGGTCAACCAGATCGAATCGCCGCTGACCGGATGGAAATACGTATCCATCGTTTCGCAGGACAGCTTGCTTGCCCAGTCCAAAAAGGTGCGAGACACGGTGCTGTATGTATCGGTGGCGGCGCTTGCACTCGGCTTGCTGACCATTCTATACGTAAACTCCGCGGCCTTCCGGCCGGTGCGCAGGCTTAAGCAGCTGTTCAGTGCCTACGACGGGAAAGCGACCAGCCCGGATCGCATCGATCTGGAAAAGCTGGCCGGCGAACTGCTCAGCAATCATGCGCATCTGTCTCAGTTGATCCGCGAGACGATATCCGATGCGGCTTCCAAGTTTCTGTATGACATTCACTCGGGTCATATGAGCGGCAGACGCGAAATTCGCGAGAAGTGGAGACGATATTTCGCGGAATGGACAGATGCGCCCGTCACGGTAGCGGTGCTGTCGATCGACCGCTACGATTCGTGGTCGCGCAGATTTCCGGCCAGTGACCACTCGCTGCTGAAGTTTGCGCTTGCCAATATCATGGCAGAGCTGCATGCGCCCGAATGGAGGGTGGCCTGCGCCGATTTTGGGGCGGACCGGATGGCTATCCTGCTGCAGCCGCGAAGTGGCGAAGCGCGGCCACCGCTGGTCGAGGCGATCGAAACGGTGTCCCGTTTGCTGAAATTCAGTGTATCCGCCGGGGTGAGCATGCCACAGAGTGCGGTCTGCCGGTTAAAGCAGGCCATGCTGGAAGCGGAGAATGCGTTAACCTACCGTTTATATAAAGGGTATGGTCAGCTCGTGCCGTTTCAGGATGTATCCAGTCACGAAGTGACGGATATGCAGCCGCAGGAAGATGGCGTACGGGAGTTGATGACGGCTGTGGAGACCGGTGATGGGGAGCGGGCTATAGAGCTGCTTGGGCGTATTATTGGCGATATCCGCAGCCATTACTGGTATCCTTCGGAGGCGCTTGCCTTGCTTCAGGCGCTGCTGGAACGTCTTAAAGGGATATGCCCAGAGGGCGATGGTTCCGAGGGGGATCCGGCCGGTCGGCTGGGCACGCTGTACATCGAAGATATCGAGGCGGAGCTTTCCGGCCTGATTTCGGCCTTGGCCGACCGCTACCGCCGTTTAATCGGCAGCAAGGATTTTTTAATGTGCCAGCGGATGATCGAATTCATGGAGCAGCACCTCGGCGATCCGATCGGCATTCCGGAAATTGCGGAATCGACCGGCATCAGCAGCAGCTTGGCCAGCCAGCTTTTTAAGCAGGAAACAAACGAAACGATCTATAACTACTTAACCCGGCTGCGGATGGAGCGGGCTAGCGAGCTGCTGGTCAAAACCGACCGCAAAATATCCGATATCGCCCAAATGGTCGGTTACCAGCATGAAAACAGCTTCATTCGCAGCTTCCGCAAATTCAAGGATATCACCCCGGGCAAATACCGGGATATGATGAGAACCCGGATAGACGCCTTGTTTGAATAAAGGGCAGGGAAGGGAGGAGCTATGGAGATGGAGAGAGAGCAGATTGTTAGGCGGCATAATCCTGAATTCGACAGGCTGGATCCGCTTTCACCACTGTCGGTAGGCAACGGGGAATTTGCGTTTACCGCCGATATTACCGGGCTGCAGACATTTCCAGAACAATACGAGGTGCCGCTTGGCACCCAGTCGAACTGGGGCTGGCATTTTACGGGGGGGCGCGAAAGGTTCTCCGCGAAGGATGCAGCGTTGCAGATGTTCGAGACCCACGGCCGGCAGGTCGGCTATCCGATGAAGCCGGGGGATAAGCCGGAAGCTTACCAATGGCTGCGGCAAAATCCCCACCGTCTTCACCTAGGCCGGCTGTCGTTCCGATTTCTAGACGAAGCGGGAGAAGAGCTCGATTACAGCGCTGCAGGCCAATTCCGTCAAAATCTCGATCTGTGGACGGGCATTCTATCGAGCAAGTTCGAAATTCGCGGCGTGCCGGTCGAAGTTACGACGGCGTGCCATCCGGCTGCTGATATTATAGGCGTGCGGGTTGTCTCGCCCCTCATCCGGGAAGGGCGGCTTCAGGTATTTATCCGCTTCCCCGCACCGGATATGACGCATTCGGCTTGGTCGAAATCGGTGTTTCCCGATTGGGAAAACGATCAACGACATGATACCGTTCTCGTCCGGCAGGAGGAAGGGGCGGCCTTGATTGAGCGAACGCTGGACGAAGAACGTTATGTGGTCCGCTGGCATTGGAGCTCTGGCCGATTGGAGCAGACGGAAACCCATGAATTTACGCTGTTTCCCGGCGAATCTCCTGAACAATCTTCGGAGGAGCTGGCGTTTTCCGTCGGCTTTGCAGCTGGGTCGCCCGGTGCGGCTGACTTTGAGGCCATCGTTCCGGCCAGCGCCCGGCACTGGGCATCGTTTTGGCAGAGCGGGGGTGCAGTCAGCTTCGCAGGCAGCTCCGATCCGCGAGCCTTTGAGCTGGAGCGACGCGTTGTCCTGTCGCAATGGTTATGCGCCATTCACAGTGGGGGCTCTATGCCGCCCCAGGAGACCGGCCTAATGTATAACAGCTGGTTTGGCAAATCGCATTTGGAGATGCATTGGTGGCATGCCGCCCATTTCGCGCTGTGGGGCCGGGCTTCCATCCTGCGGAGAAGTTTGGACTGGTACAACGGCATACTGCCGGTCGCCCGCGAGCTGGCGCTATCCCAGGGATACGAGGGAGCACGCTGGCCGAAAATGGTCGGTTTTGACGGCATCCCGTGCCCGTCGCCGGTCGCTCCGGGCTTGATCTGGCAGCAGCCGCATCCAATCGCCATGGCGGAGCTGTGCTATAAGGCCGACTCAGCACAAGAAACGCTGCGCCGGTTCCGTGACATCGTCTTTGAATCGGCTGACTTTATGGTTTCCTATGTTCACTGGAATGAGGCAACAGGCGCTTTCGATCTTGGCCCGCCGCTTATTCCGGCTCAAGAATGCCATCCGATGAATGCAAGCGSGAACCCGCCTTACGAGCTGGAGTATTGGAAATACGGCTTTGATATCGCTATAAAGTGGGCTGATCGGTTGGAAATTCAGCCGAATCCGCGTTGGGCCGAGGTGGCAAGCAATCTGGCGGCACCGCCCCGACTCGACGGCGTTTACCTGGCGCATGAGTTTGCGCCGGACACGTTTACGGAGAAGAATCATGACCACCCGTCCATGCTGTGCGCATTAGGCGTGCTTCCCGGCAAGCTGATCGACCGCGAAACCATGCGGCGTACACTGTGGAAGGTTAAGGATGCTTGGAAATGGGAGACGGCCTGGGGATGGGATTTTCCCGTATGCGCCATGACCGCTGCTCGGCTCGGCGAACGCGATCTGGCTGTCGATTTTCTGTTAATGGACGAAATGAAAAACACGTATTTGCCAAACGGGCATAACTATCAGCGCCCAGGCCTATCCGCTTACTTGCCGGGTAACGGCGGACTGCTTACGGCGGTCGCCATGATGGCCTGCGGCTGGGAAGGCGAAGAGGACCCGAACTGCCCGGGATTTCCGGCAAGCGGCTGGACGGTGCAGTGGGAGGGGCTGAAGCCGTGGCTATAGCTTCGGCTTATACAACTTGCGGACAGGAGGGCTGAATATGGCCAAGGGAACGGTGTGGAGGCCGGAACGTAAGTTTTACCGCGACCGGTTGACCGGAGTCGAAGTGGTGCAGCTGACCGACTACAAAGCTCACAGTCATCATCTGTATTTTACGGAAAGCGGATGGTATGACGGCGGGAAGCGGCTGTTGTTCGTATCGGACAGGGACAACAGCTCGAACTTGTACAGCATGGATGTTAACAGCGGTGAGATGCTTCAGCTGACGGATTACCCGGACAATGATGCTGTGGATGCCTGTCTATTACCGGATGGCCGGGCCGCCTTTGTCAAAACGAATCGGAGCGTACGCCGTCTCGATCTGGCAACATTGGAGGAAGAACTGATCTACGAAGCCCCGGAGGGGTACAACATCGGCAATCTGAGCTGTCCTGCGGATGGACGCTCAGTCGTCACCTGCATACAGGAGGATCTGTCCCATCGCATGCCGCTCGATCTGGGCAACGGTTATGTCGGCCATAGGGAGTTGATGGAGGCCGCTCCCCACAGCAGGATCGTGCGGATCGACTCGGAAGGGCAGACTCAGCCGGAAACCCTATATGAAGCCCATCGTTTTATAACCCATATTAACGCGTCACCCGTCGAACCATGGCTGATCACCTTCTGCCACGAAGGACCCTGGCATTTGGTCGATCACCGGATATGGGGCCTGGACCTTCGGAGCGGAGAGGCCTGGAGAATTCGCCAGCGCCTTGAACCCGGAGAAAAGGTCGGCCATGAATTTTTTTATCCTGACGGTATGACCATCGGTTACCATGGCTTCCGCATGGATGGAACTAATTTCTTCGGAAGCATCCGGTATGACAATACGGCCATGGAAGAGACGGACTTCGAGTTTGATACGTGGCATGCGTATGCGGACGGCTACGGTCAGGCCGTTGTCGATGGCAAGGGGGCGGTCAAAACCCTCTCCGTATGGCGTAAAGACGCCAAAGGAGTCTACCAAGGACCGCGAATGCTGTGCGAGCTTCGATGCAGCTTTCATTCCCAGAAGGTGCACGCGCATCCGCGTTTTGATCCGGGCGGTAAACGACTCTTGTTTACAAGCGATAAAAATGGTTACGGCAATCTGTATCTGGTCGGCATGCCGGAGGATTTTGATTCGCTGCCGCTGCTGTCGGTTTAAGCGAAGGAGAAGGGAGTGGTCAACCGTGGCTGAAGCAACGGTGCTGGAACGAATACCGGTCCAGGTTGCAGAGACGATCCTGTCCGCTTGCGTGGACGGATACCATCTGAATATAGCCAACAAATGGGGCTACGTGGCCGGCATGGCTTTGACTGCACTGGGCCGCCTGGCCAATTGGACGGGTGAGGAGCGTTACAATGAAGTGGTCAAGCGTCATATGGACGTCTTCATACAGGAAGACGGGGCAATAGCCGACTACACACTGGAGGACTATAATCTCGATCATATCAATAAAGGCAAGAATCTGCTGCCCTTGTGGCGCACGACAGGAGAGGAGAAATATCGCCGGGCTGCCGAGCTGCTGGCATCTCAGTTGGTTGGACAGCCGCGGACCGACGAAGGCGGATTTTGGCATAAGAAAATCTATCCGTTTCAGATGTGGCTGGACGGCCTCTATATGTCGTCACCGTTTATGGCAGAATATGCAGAAACGTTTGATGAGCCGGCATGGTTCGACGAAGCGGCCCGGCAGCTGCTGCTCATCGAGCGGCGTACTCGGAATCCGCAGACGGGGCTGCTGCATCACGCTTATGATGAGAGCCGGGAGCAGCGCTGGTGCGACAAGGAAACGGGCCGCTCGCGCCATGTATGGGGCCGGGCCATGGGCTGGTATGCGATGGCGCTTGTGGACGCGCTGGAGTTTTTCCCTGTGAGGCATCCGCAGCGCGGGCAGCTGATGGGCATTTTCGAAAGGATGGCCAATGCGCTCGTACGCGTTCAGGATCAAGACAGCGGGCTGTGGTATCAGGTGATGGACTGCAATGGCCGGCAGGGCAATTATATGGAAGCTTCCGGCTCCTGCATGTTGACCTATGCCTTGGCCAAAGGCATTCGGCTTCATTATTTGGCCGAGATCGACATCGGGGTGGTCGAACGCGCCTATGACGGCATCCAGAAACATTTTATCACCGTCGACGGCGAAGGGCTGCACCTTCACGGTATCTGCCACGGCGCCGGATTGGGCGGGCGCAAATATCGCGACGGATCATACGATTATTATTTGAGTGAAAAGGTTGTCAGTGATTCGCTCATGGGCGTCGCTCCGCTTCTGCTGGCCAGCATCGAAATGGAGAGGCTGCAGGCGGGGGGCAAAGGCGGGTATCGGGGATGAGTCAAGAGAACCTGTTAACCATGAGGTATCCCGCCTCTTGGTGGCGTAATATGTGGCGTGAGGCGCTGCCATCAGGCAATGGCATTGTCGGGGCCTCGGTTTTCGGGGGCGTGCAGGAAGAGACGGTACTGCTGAATCACGAGGGGTTGTGGCATTGGGGTCGAAAAGATCCGCTGCCGGACGTGAGCATGACGCTCGCCGAAACGCGCACCCTGATGGATGAAGGACACTATATGGAGGCCAGCTGGAACTTGGCGAACGCTTTAAGGGAGCGGGGATACGGGACGAGGCTGGCCTCCCGCTTTCCGCTCGCGGCGATTAAGCTGTTCATGCCCAGCACACGGGCATTCCGTCGTTACCGAAGATCCCTCAATATGGAGACCGGCGAAGTTTCGGTAGGCTGGACGGACGGCCCGAACCGGTACGTAAGGCGGCTGTTTGTATCCCGTGCAGATGGGGCTGTCGTCTATGAGATTGGCTCCGAAGAATGTGTCAACGAAGAAATACACCCTGGAGACAGGAAGGGGACCGGTAAGCATATCGAGGATCAAGCCGGGGCGTTTCACTGTATTTCGGGGGAGATCGGACTGACGCTTTACCCAAGTGATCGATGGGGGGACACGCCAGAATTCAGGGAATTGGCCGAATCCGTGGTCACTTCGGCGAAAGGCGCGTATATCCGGTACGCCGGCCGCAATGATGACGGTACAGATTTCGGTGCCGTGCTGCGGCTTATTTGTGAAGGTGGAAGCTTGCAGTCAACTAAGGAAGGAACGATGTTGAATTTTACTAAGGCCCGCCGGGTGCTTGTACTGGTGAAAGTATTTATTCGTGGCAAGCGTGAACAGGAATGGGAGCAGCTTGAGCATGAACTCAAAACCTTCCCTGAAACGTGTGAATATGACCTGTTGCTCAAGCGCCACACCGAGCTCCATGGTCCTTTGTTCCATTCCGCATCCCTGGAGCTTAACACTGCCAGCAGGGAGGACGTGCGTTCGAACGAGGAGCTGATGCTGGAGGCTTACGAGGGCGAAGCGCCCGTATCGCTTGTCCGTAAAATGTGGGCTTATGGAAGGTACTTGTTTATTAGCGGGACGGCAGCCGAATCAGGGCCTTTCGGACTGTATGGCTTGTGGGGCGGAGACTACCGGCTTGTCTGGTGCCACCATATGGCAAATGAGAATATTCAAATGATGTATTGGCACGCGCATGTTGGAGCCTTGGGAGAATTAGTGCCCCCTCTGTTCCGCTACTATGGCAGCCTAATGGGCGATTTTCGCGGCAATGCCCGCAAGCTGTACGGATGTCGCGGAATCTACATCCCGGCTGGGACCACGCCGGGGATCGGAACGCCGAATCAAATCGTACCCGTCATTCTAAACTGGACGGGAGCAGCCGGGTGGCTCGCCCGGCATTATTACGAGCATTTTTTGTATACGGGCGATATCCGGTTTTTGCGGGAGGAAGCGCTGCCGTTCATGCGCGAAGCTCTTCAATTCTACGAGGATTTCGCAGTCGTTGGTGAAGACGGCTCCTATCGTCTGTATCCTTCGGTATCGCCGGAGAATACGCCGCTTAATTTCATGCCGGAGGACGGAAAGCAGCTGGCTCACCCGATGCCGACAACCGTCAATGCAGCGATGGATATTGCGATTATGAAGGAACTGCTTACCCATCTGATCGAAGCGAATCGGCTCGTCGGAGGCCCAGGTTCGAAGGATGAGGAGGAGCGGTGGAAGCGAATGTTCGAACGCATCCCCTCTTACCGGACGAACGAGGACGGAGCTCTTGCGGAATGGCTGGATCCTAAGTTTAAGGACCGATACGATCACCGTCATCTCTCGCATATCTATCCGTTGTTCCCGGGTGATGAAGTGACCCGCGAATCAGCGCCGGAGTTGTATGTCGCCTTCGAGAAGGCGGTACGTCTGCGCCGGCTCGGCGCCCAAAGCGGCTGGTCGCTGGCTCATATGGCGTCCATCTATGCGAGGTTAGGGGAAGGCGACAGTGCACTGGAGTGTCTGGATACACTGGCGCAATCATGCCTGCTGCCGAATCTGTTTACCCTCCATAACGATTGGAGGGGGATGGGGATATGCATGGATATGCCGGCAGCGCCGATACAGCTCGATGCGAACATGGGTTGGGTGAATGCCGTACAGGAGATGCTGCTGCAGGTATCGCCGGATATGGTGAAGCTCCTGCCGGCGCTGCCGGAGCGCTGGCGTATTGGCCGGCTCTCAGGTTGGAGATTCCATACCGGTCGGATCACCATGGAATGGAACCGGGATGCCGGTATGTTCCACGCTAAGCTTGAGGCTGAACGGGAGACGAACATCCTCGTTTCCCTGCCGCCTTGGGCAGGAAAAAGCTCCATGTCTGGGCAGGGAGCCTCCATCCAGCCATCAACGCTAGGGCCCCTTTTTTATGCGGTTCGTCTGGGCCCGGGAACACAGCTGTCGATCCATTGCAGCCCGCAGGTCGACGGGGACGTAATCGGACCTTGAAATTGTAGCTAGCGAAGACCGGTTAACGCAAAAAGGCACCTCAACCATGGGCATTAGCTTTTGGTTGAGGTGCTTTTCCTTTAAGAGTTATCTTGGCTTAACTGAGAACATGTTGCTTGGCTGTCCACTTTTATTAAGGCTGCAAGGTGATTCCGAAGGCCGAGCCTGGGGCACCGGCAAATACAACAGCTCCATTGGCTGGGAGCTTCACTTCGTTACTACCGCTGACGAGGCTGTAGTTTACAACCGCACCTTTTTCGTCATACACGACGAATGCGCCTTGTGCCGGCAGGGTGACGGTCATGGTTTTGCCCTCAGCTTGTTTAGGGACGGTGTACCATTTGGCATAACCATCGGCTTGCAGGGTGACGGTTGATTTTTTTCCTTTATAAAGCGGCTTCACGTTCTTACCGCTCACAAACAGGGAGCCTGCCCCTTCGAGATACTCTACGCCCTTTTCTTTATAGAAGCGGAATTCGGCCGTATCCCGGCTACCGATAGCCGGAACCTGATGCTGGCTTACTGCGGTATCCTGGTCAATGATCTTTTTGTCGATCATGTAACCTTCCAGACCGCTCTTGCTGTTAATCTCAACCGTCGGTTTCGTAATGAAGTACATCAGGGATGTGAATTTCTCGTTCAATGGATAGAACGTTTCGCCTTCCCGCTTGGCCCAAGCGGCAGCGGTCTCCTTGGATAACGGGTTCGCTTCCATTTTCTCGGCGGTATAATGCGATAAAGCCATTTGCCCAAGTCCAGGAATCGTTACATATTGTCTTACCCATAAATAGATGCGGTCATTCTTTTCTTTGACGAAGCTTACCTTCGTGCTGCCATCCGCGCTGACAAAGGTTCCATCCGCAGTGTATACATATTTCTCCGCAGGATAATCCGGCACCATCGGTACGGTAATGGATAGTTCGCCGTCCTTGATGTCGACTTTCATCTGCTGATTCGTCACGCCATAGTAACCGGCATATTTCGCGATGTCGCTAGGCATGTCGGCCTTGACCGGTTTGCCGAAGGATTTCTCCGGCTTGATTTCCTTGATGGTGCCTTTCTCCTTGAGCGCTTGCAGCAGAATGTCGTTGGCCAACAGTTGGTTGGTTGAGCTGGAACCGCCGGACGATAATACAGCGGCAGCCATGTTCTGCTCCGGAAGAACAACGAGCGAAGCGTGATACAGGATGGTGTCTCCACCTTTGGTTACGGCTTTCATGTCATATTGGTTAAACGGGAACAGTCTTACGCTGTCCCAGCCAAGTCCGTAATCGAACGAGTTATCGGCATCTTCGGGCCACAGACCCTTTTTATATTCTTCCTGCTCCATGGCTTTAACGGATTTGTCGGAAAGAATGCCTTCGGCTTCTCCGGTGAAAATCTGCGCGAACTGTACCAAGTCTTCAGCCGTAGAATAGATGCCGCCGGTGCCGATCACATTGACCGTCTCGTTAGGAAGCTGTCCTTGGTGAGTAGGAAAATACAGACCTGCCATTTGGCTTAAATCCAAATTATCTTGGGATGTCTTCGTGTGGTCCAAATCTAACGGCTCGGTAAAATATTGATGAATGAAGGCGGTAAAATCCTTGTCGCTGACTTTCTCTACCAGTATCTCAGCTAGCGTGAATCCATCATTACAATAAACGGAGAATGCACCCGGATCCGCTTTCAGGTTTTGGGTGGACAGCTGCTTCAGCAGCGTGTCATGTGCATGAGGGTCATTATCCTCGAACAAAAATGCATTATTCAGGCTTGAGCCTTGCAGTCCGGAGGAATGGTTAAGCAGCATGCGCGGCGTGATTTTTTTGTAACGTTCGTCTTTCATCGTGAATTCGGGTATGTACTGAACCACAGGCGTATCCAGGTTGATTTTTCCCTCATCCACCAATTTCATTACCGCAGCGGCGGTGAACACTTTACTCGTGGAACCGATGGCATACATCGTATCTTTAGTCAGCGGTTTCTTTCCTTCCATATCATTGACGCCCTCTTGCCCGGACACGGTAATCACCCCGTTGTCGATAAGGGCATATTGAACGCTTGTCGTTCCATACGTCCCGGTGAGCAGCTTGGCTTTCTCAGCGGCGGTTTTCTCAAGGCTTCCTCCAGCGGCAGCTTGGCTGTTATCTGCTGCCATTACCCCAGCCGGAAGGATCATCGTAACGGCGAGTAGGGTAACCAGCATCCGTGATAGTCTTTTCTTCAAATAAATACCTCCTTATTATGAATGTACTATTAGTACGATTTACCAGCCGGAATGGTTCAATCTTTTTTCATATTTCTGCAAAATTATAATGTACACGTGTGCGAAAGATGTGGAAATTGCTATGTAGCAGCCTGAATAGAGGCAAGAAAAACAATGAGGGAAGCACAAAAAAACAGGCATTCCATCCAGAGCCGTAAAGCCAAGAGGGAGATGCCTGTTTTTTTAACTGAGCACGATAAGCAGCGCCGAGGTCGTTCCGACGAAACAGCCGGCCAAACAATCCGAAGGATAGTGAAAGCCAAGATAAATCCGTGACAGGCTGACCGTAAGGGCCAGCAGGATCAAGAGCAATGATAGCCACGGCGTTATGAACAGAAACGGCGTAATAATGGAAAAGATCGCCGTCGAGTGCCCGGAAGGAAACGAGTGATCCTTCATCGGTTTTTTTTCGAAGCGCACCTTTTCAAGTGCCAGATAAGGCCTGATGCGCCGCATCTTCCTTTTGATGAGGGCCGTAATCAGGAAGCTGAGGGAAAGCGCAATAAAGCTCTGCCACCCCATCGTATTCCACGGCTCAGGTGCAAAAAACGCTATCGAGAGTGTCAGCACAATGGTAAAGATAGCACCCCCCATATGGGTGACCAGCGCGAGCATCGAATCCACCGTTTTGTTGCTGATCTTGCGGTTTAACCAGCGGAAGATAAGGTGGTCATGTTGCTGAAGCCAATCCATCGAACGAGTAATCATTGTGAACAGAACACCTCACATTATAATTTTGTAAGCTGGCAGCCCAAAGTCCAATCGGGCTGCAATATATGCTTGTAAGGGCTAAAGATTCATAGTGTAGACAAGAGGCTTACATACGACAGTATACAGGAGAATTGTTAAGCGTGGGTATGAATGACTTGTATTTTTTCATAAATTGAGCATTCCTTATCGCACGGCGAGTTGATGATAACCGTTTTAGCGTGCTGGAAGCTTGCTTCTTAGGATTATGGTTTCCAAGGGAGGATGACTTCATGTTCCCATGTTCTCGAAGCGCAGAATCCGATATAATGTAAGCATCTAACCACGCTTAAGGAGGAGAAGCATGAAATTTCGCGTTTCTGCCGTGCAATACCATCTGCACACGATTCAATCCTTTGACGATTTTGCCCGTCAGTCGGAGCATTACATTCGGACGGCGGAGGAATTTGAAGCTGATTTTGTGCTGTTTCCGGAATTTTTCACGACCCAGCTGATGTCCATCGGGGACGATCAGGGCAAGGCATTGACGATCAATGATCTTCCGGATTTCACAGACCGTTACCGCTTGCTGTTTCAAGGCTTTGCGAAGCAATATCATATGCATATCATTGGCGGGACGCACGTCATTCGCCGGGAAGGGAAGCTGTACAATGTAGCGCATCTGTTCTATCCGGACGGCCGCATTGCGGAGCAGGCCAAGATCCATATCACGCCTTCGGAGATTAGCGGATGGAATATGGGAGCGGGCGAAGGGCTCGAAGTGTTCGAGACGGAAAAAGGCACCATTGCGATGCTGACCTGCTATGACATCGAATTTCCTGAGATTGTGCGCATGGCCAAGGCTAAAGGAGCCGATGTCATTTTCTGTCCATCCTGTACGGATGATCGTCACGGATTCCATCGCGTGCGTTACACCAGCCATGCCCGCGCCATTGAGAATCAGATCTATGTGGTGTTGACCGGTACCGTTGGTTCGCTGCCAACCGTGGATCTGATGCGTGCCAACTTCGGACAGGCGGCCATCATTACCCCGAACGATATCCCGTTTCCTCCACAGGGCCTGCTGGCCGAGGGAGAGCTGAACAACGACATGATCATAACCGCCGATCTCGATCTGGATTTATTGTATCAAGTGCGCGAGAAGGGCTCCGTCACGACATGGCGTGACCGGCGTACTGATCTGTATCCGGATTGGGAGTAAGCCGTTTATCATTACTTGAGGAAAATAGGACAAAGGCGGTGCAGAGGAAATGGCCCGGTTTCATCAACAGTTATATGTATTTGACGATGCCCGGCCGGTGCCGGTTATCATTCGAAGCTACACGGAAGCGGATTTTGACGAGCTGATCGTCATTCAATCCGAGACGTTCCCGCCCCCATATCCGCCGGAGCAGTGGTGGAACAAGGAGCAGCTGAAGCAGCATGTTACCCTGTTCCCTGAGGGGGCTCTGTGCGTTGAAGTGGAAGGCATGCTCGCAGGGTCCATCACTTCGCTCATCGTGGATTACGATCCGATGGAGCCTGCCCACTCCTGGGCGGAGGCCACGGATAACGGGTATATCCGGTCGCATAAGGCGGACGGGAATACGCTATACATTGCCGACATTTGCGTCAGGCCGCGCTTTCGCAAGCTTGGGCTCGGCAAATGGCTGATTCAGTCGCTGTATCACGTGACCGTCGAACAGGGATTGGACCGGCTCCTTGGCGGCGGACGGATGCCCGGCTATCATCGGCATGCCCATCAAATGTCGGCTGCGGAGTATCTGGACGCTGTTGTCCGGGGTGATCTCAAGGATCCGGTGATTACCTTCCTGCTTCGTTGCGGCCGGACGCCCGTTGGGGTAGCGGCAGATTATTTGGAGGATGAGGAGTCCTGCAACTACGGGGCTCTGATGGAATGGAAGAACCCTTTCACTGGATAAAGAAGTCTCGCTTGAACGATATAAATTGATTTCAACTATAATGATGGATTTTTTTATTACATATAATAAGGAGGCTTTAATTTAATGGAATATATTCGCATTACGAGCATCGACGATCCCTTGTTCCGCAAAATGCACAATCTGATGAAGGAAGTGTTCCCTCCGGAAGAGGTGCTGGAATTCAGTTTGTGGAAGGAACCGCTGGAAGATCCGGGCATCCGGGTATTCGTTGCCCTGCATGAGGACGAAGTGGTGGGTACAACGGAATACCGCTATTATGAGGACTGGAATGTAGCGATGACCGATTTTACCATCATCGGGCGCGAAGGGCTCGGCATCGGCCGATTCTTGGCACAGCATCGTTTGAAGGATCTAAATCAACTGGCGGCCGCGAACGGCAAAGAGCTGTTCGGCATGTTTGCCGAGATTTACGATCCGTACCGGGTGCAGGATCATGCATTCGGCGGTGTGAAGCCGATGGATCCTTTTGTTCGCCGCGAAGTCCTCTCGCATCTTGGCTACAAACGCACGGATATCGCCTACGTGCATCCTTCCTGGAACAATGATGGCGAAGCGGTGAGCGGGCTCGATTTGTGCTTCATGCCTGGCGATGATGCCGTTGATGAGCTGTCTGCGGAGCTGATCGTCAACTTCCTGAGACGTTACTATTCGGTACTGCCTGAGAAACCACAGGCCTGGAACGACATGGTGGCCAAGCTGGAAATGCGGGAGAAGGTAGCCTTGCTTCCGTTGTAACTTATATGATAGTTCATGCCTGATTCGTTACGGATCAGGCATATTCTTTTCCGGGTATGCCTACAGCATGTGATATTTTGGTATTCTAATTGGTAGGATAGCAGAGGGTGAGGTTATCGGGGGAACCTCGTTCCCTGATCGGGGCGATTTAGCCGGTGCGCCTTATTCCATCGACGGGAAGACTCTGGAGGAAATCACGGGTGTAAGTTATCGTGAGTGGCACAAGCAATGGGTCGAGAAATACGGGGATTGAGGATGCACCCGATCTTTCGTGTAAGCACGCGGATAGACGTTTACTTCACATTTGCTAAAATCCTCATTTGAATTGCAGGGCTATACTGGATATAGTAATACAATAGGTAAGGAAAAGAGGAACGAACATGAACGACCGAAAACAAGTGAGCATCCGTCTTCAAAGCCTTCACGAAGGGGAGAATACGATACAGGAGCTTCCGGCAGAGGCGTTTATCAAAGGAAATGTCCTGTATGTTCGCTATACCGAACCAGCGCTTGGACCGCATCAAGGGGAAACCCGGGCCATGCTCAAGCTGACGGAGGACGAGCTGAAGCTGATCCGTCACGGCGAGGTGGAGTCCGAGCAGGCATTTAAGCTGGGTCAGCGATTGCCTGGGTATTACCGCTCCCCGTTCACTTCATTTAATCTGTCTACGCACACCCAGCGTCTGGAGCTTGCGCTTGAAGGCGTGTCCGGACGAGCGGCTTGGGCGTATGATTTATATGTGTTTGACGAGTTTTCGGGACACTTTTCTATTAGTTTGACTATTCAGGAGGCACATGAATCATGACAATGAATCCATTAGATCACATTAACGGGCTGGTTGCAGAAGCGGTGGCGGACGCTGCCGTAGCTGCAGGATTGGTTTCCCGTGAGGAATTGCCAGGCATTACGCTTGAAGTTCCCAAGGATAAGTCGCATGGCGACTTGGCTACGAACGTAGCGATGCAGTTGACACGAATCGCCAAGAAGAACCCGCGACAAATTGCGGAGGCTATCCTGGAACATCTGAACATGGCGAAGGCTTCCATTGAAAAAGCGGAAATAGCCGGGCCAGGATTCATTAATTTTACCTTGGACAAGGGTTACCTCTATCCGATCGTTGCGTTGGTAGAAGAACAGGGCGACAACTACGGGCGAATTGCTACCGGAGAGGGGCAAAAGGTTCAGATGGAGTTTGTCAGCGCCAATCCCACCGGAAGTTTGCACCTGGGACATGCCCGCGGAGCGGCGGTAGGTGATGCCCTTTGCAATGTGCTTGATTTTGCTGGATACGAAGTGACGCGTGAATACTACATTAATGATGCAGGCAACCAAGTTGTGAACCTGATAAAATCCCTCGAAGCCCGTTATTTGCAGGAGCTCGGTCAGGATGCCGAAATGCCGGAAGATGGATACCACGGCGAAGATATCAAAGGGTTTGCTAAAGAGCTTGTAGCTGAGAAGGGCGACTCTTTGCTGTCCATGGATCCAGGCGAGAGAGCTGCATTCCTTCGTCAGTTCGGGCTTGAGAAGGAACTGGATAAAATCAAACGCGATTTGAATCGATTCCGCGTTCATTTTGACGAATGGTTTAGTGAGACATCCCTGTACGAGAACGGACTCGTGGAGAAATCCCTGGAAGAGCTGAAATCGAAGGGCGAAGCTTATGAGAAGGATGGGGCAACCTGGCTTCGTACCACCGACTATGGGGATGACAAAGACCGCGTCCTCGTGAAGAATGACGGAACCTATACTTACCTAACGCCGGATATTGCGTACCACCGCAATAAATACGAGCGCGGTTACGACAAGATCCTCAATATTTGGGGAGCCGATCATCATGGTTACATTCCGCGGATGAAGGCAGCTATGGAGGCGCTGGGCAATGATCCGGACAAACTGATTGTATTGATCGCTCAGATGGTCAGCCTGTTCCAGGATGGCGAGAAAGTGAAAATGTCCAAGCGTACCGGTAAAGCGGTCACGATGGAAGACTTGATGGATGAAGTCGGCGTAGACGCAATCCGCTATTTCTTCACTATGCGCAGCATGGATTCGCATCTGGATTTCGATATGGATCTGGCGGTGTCAACGTCCAATGAGAATCCGGTCTTCTATGTGCAGTATGCACACGCACGTATCTGCAGCGTATTCCGCCAAGCGGAGGAGCAGGGCGTTAACCTCCTGCCGCTTTCGGAAGTGAACCTGAGCGTTCTGACAACCGAGCATGAATACGACATTTTGCGCAAAATAGGAGAGCTCCCGCAGGAAGTGTCGCTTGCTGCAGAGAACTATGCTCCGCACCGACTTATCCGGTATGTATACGAGCTGGCCTCCTTGTTCCACAGCTACTATCGAGCTGAGCGCGTGATTACGGAGGATACGGATCAAACGCAGGCTCGCCTGGCTTTGCTTCGAGCTGTTCGTACCGTTATTGCTAACGTGCTTCGCCTGATGGGCGTATCGGCGCCGGAACGGATGTAAGGAGCCCTAATTTGAATATGTGACAGCAGCCGTCTTTCCGTGGAAAGGCGGCTGTTTTGAATTTGCAAACGGACTTCTTTTGTAACTACTGAAGAATCAGTCTATAATTTCATGCCCTCGCGCAAAAATTTCAAGGCATTTACCTCTCCATCGGAGACGCTGTATCCTTTTTTAAGCTTAAGGGGAGAGGAGGTGCGTCGCAGCAGGGCCTTAATGGTAGCCGTTTTTTTCAGGTCAGGCTTTTGCGCAAGCAGCAGGGCGATCGCTCCGCTGACGTGCGAAGTCGCCATAGAGGTGCCGCTCATCTCGTGGTATTTTCCTTGCAGCCAAGCGGACACGATTTTATCTCCAGGTGCATAAATATCGACAAATTGCCCACGATTGCTAAAGGAGGGGATCTTCCGGTTGCGGTCGGTAGCTCCGACGGATATGGTTTGAGGATAACGGGCAGGATAGTCCGCGGTACGACGTTTGCCGTCATTGCCGGAGGAGGCTACAATAATGACGCCTGCTTGGTTGGCCTTGCCTACAATATCCAGCAGCGTACGGCTTCGGGTCTGCATACCGAAACTCATATTAATGATATCGATCTCGGCCCGCACGCACCAGTCGATGGCCAGAATGATATCCGACACAAAGGCGGATCCGTTGTGATCAAAGGCTTTGACTGGATACACCACAGATCTTGGAGCAACGCCAATCATGCCCTGCGTGCTGTTCGCAGCAGCGATGGTACCCGAAATATGTGTTCCGTGTCCGTTGTCATCGTATGGCGGTATGTTTCGGTGGACGAGATTAATCCCTCGGGTCAGCGAATACTTCAGATCGGGGTGAGCGAAATCCACCCCGGTGTCGATAACCGCAATCTTCATGCGGTGTCCTGTCGAGATCGACCAGGTTTGAGGGGCTTTGATTTGCTTGATACCCCATGGGATCCCGGTTAGCGTTCCAATTGTCCCTTGTATGGCTTGGATATGAACCTGGTCATCCTCTTCTACCATCAGTTCATTCCGGAACTCCGCTTCAAACTTCGCGGTTTGGGGAGCTGGAGCGATGATGGTTTGGGTAAGCGGCGAATAGCTGACTGAACTCGGAAAACGCCTTTTCCAGACAAGTCGCATCCATTCGCGGATACATTCCTGGTACAACTGAGGGTCATGAAACGTGAGGAGCCGCCGGTTCATTTCCCGGACGTTCCGCATAGGGTTCGTCTCTGTAAGTAGTGATTGCATGATCCGGGTGTAATCCATATGTGGCAATCTCCCTTCTCGATGAACCGTTGCTTCAGTATTGTATGAACCGGGGAGAGTGCCCGAATGGGATGTTGCCCTTTTTCCGGGAAATAGGCCCTGTTTACCGTGTCAAAGCAGCAGGGCTAACATAAGAT
Source organism: Paenibacillus sp. Dod16 (assembly GCF_049893405.1). Taxonomy (NCBI): domain Bacteria; kingdom Bacillati; phylum Bacillota; class Bacilli; order Caryophanales; family Paenibacillaceae; genus Paenibacillus; species Paenibacillus sp. Dod16. The sequence continues at coordinate 14,196 of NZ_JBNDYG010000017.1, read as the reverse complement.
ACATGGAGGGAACATCAAGGTTCTCTTATCTAATCCCGTAAGGAGTCGATCCTTGGGGCGGATACAGTCAGAAGACGGAGACAATTGTCTCCGTCTTTTTCCTTTTGGCATCTGATGGGTAATGGCGCAGAAAAACTTGATTTTTATTTCCAAATAGGTTTTACTTAGTTTTGATAATGGATATGTTGAGGGTATAACGTGAAGATTGTGTGAGAGGAAGTGTGCGTTAGTGAGTAATCCGCTCAATTTAAAGATCGATCCGGAGAAGATTCAGGAAATCCCAATGGTTGACCTGGCTTTTATGGTTCTGAAGGCGGCGAATACGCCGTATTATTACCGTGACCTTATGAATGAGGTGGCCAAGCTTCGCGGCTTTACGGAACAGGAAATTAACGAAACGATTGCCCAGTTATATACCGAGATCAATATAGACGGACGTTTCGCATGTGTAGGAACGAATCTGTGGGGACTAAAACGCTGGTATCCGCTGGAGAAGTCCGAGGATCCGATTGCGAACGCCAAGCGTCCGCGGATCATCAACGATGAAGATGATGATGACGATGACTTCACCGATGAAGAGGATACTTATAGCGGTGACGATGTCGAGGAGGATTTCGACAGCATCGATGAAGAAGATGATGATCACGACGATCTCTTCCCGGATGATGACGATGCCGACGATGAAGTAGACGAAGAGGTTGTTCTGGATGATGACGAATTGGAAGACGAGGATTCCGAATCCGATGAGGAAGATGATCTGGAAGATGAGGCATTTGAGGAAGACGATAAGGATTAATCCCTCATGCAGCAGGGACTTTAGCACTTGTCTGAGCTGATTATGACGGTGTTTTACATTGTCAGCCGATTGGGGAATTTTGAGGCTGCTTCTTCTCTTGACAAGCAGACAAGGCACAGAGTAAACTATTGCTTGGGCTTATGATTGTGGATTAAATATGTTTAATATAAAAGTGCCCCGTTATTTATTCGGGGTCACTTTTTTTGTTTTTAAGGCTCAGAAAGTGTAAACGACGCTAGCTTCTGGACCTAATAACGCAAGAGAAGCACCTTATCAAAAGCGGTCTGTCTTCTGGAAGTTTGTCGATAGACATTTTTTCTTTGGACTGTGGAGGCATCCTTCCTGTAGGGACTGGACTTTCATGGTCTCTTGCAGTGAGTATTCCGCCGGTAGGGGACATCTTCTGCTAAACCTTATGTCAACTAAGATTCAAGTTTGCAGTTGTTTAAGATGAGGTATGGAAACCGCTCGTCTTGATGCCTCATAACGTATGCCGTGTTAAGCAGCTCGACATGATATGAGGATCATTTAAGCGTCAATATATGCGGTTTGTAATAGGTCGGAGGTCAGCTCGCTCACCATTTTTGGAAGCGAGCGATGCTTTTTTGTTGGTCCCTCTGATGAATCAGGGGAAAACGGGTTAGGATAAACATCATATGTCGCCTGAAGTTATGGAGATTATATAGGAGGGTTTTTACAGTGACAAAGTATATTTTTGTAACAGGCGGGGTCGTGTCATCTCTTGGTAAGGGAATTACCGCCGCTTCGCTCGGTAGATTGCTTAAGAACAGAGGGCTCAAGGTAACGATTCAGAAATTCGATCCGTACATTAATATAGATCCGGGCACCATGAGTCCTTACCAGCATGGCGAAGTATTCGTTACGGACGACGGTGCGGAAACCGACCTGGACCTGGGACACTATGAGCGCTTCATCGATATTAACCTGTCGAAGAACAGCAATGTGACAACAGGGAAAGTATACTCATCTGTTATCAGCAAGGAACGTCGGGGAGAATATTTGGGCGGTACCGTGCAGGTAATCCCTCATATTACGAACGAAATCAAGGAGCGCGTGTTCCGTGCAGGCCGTGAAGCGGGTTCGGATGTGGTTATTACCGAAATCGGCGGAACGGTCGGCGATATCGAAAGCCTTCCTTTCCTTGAGGCGATCCGTCAAATTAAGAGCGACGTTGGCCGTGAGAACGTGATGTATATTCATGTAACCCTCATTCCATATATTAAGGCAGCCGGTGAAGTAAAAACGAAGCCGACTCAGCACAGTGTAAAAGAACTCCGCAGTATCGGCATTCAGCCGAATGTTATCGTGTGCCGTACGGAGCATGAGCTTTCAACCGAGATGAAAGCAAAAATCGCGCTCTTCTGCGACATCGATCCTAACGCGGTTGTAGAATGCCGCGATGCCTCCTCGCTGTATGAGGTACCGCTGAATTTGCGTGAAGAAGGTCTTGATGAAATTGTTGTCAATCATTTGAAATTGACTACCCCTGCGCCGGATATGAGCGAGTGGGAAGATCTGGTGGAGCGTGTATCCAAACTGGAGAAGACCGTTGAGATTGCGATCGTTGGTAAATATGTCGCACTGCACGATGCTTACCTCAGTGTTGTTGAATCCCTGTCTCATGCAGGCTTTGATGCTAATGCTGACGTGAAAATCCGCTGGGTGAATGCCGAAGAGATTACGGCAGACAACGTGGAAGAGGCGTTGAGGGGCATTGGTGGTATCCTTGTACCGGGTGGATTTGGAGATCGGGGTATCGAAGGTAAGATCAGCGCGATTCGTTATGCCCGTGAGCGCAACATTCCATTCTTCGGTATTTGTCTTGGGATGCAAGTGTCTGTTATTGAATATGCCCGTTCGATTGTCGGTCTGAACGGCGCGAACAGCTCGGAAATTGATCCGGCTACCGAATATCCAGTCATCGACCTGCTGCCGGAGCAGAAGGATATCGAGGATCTTGGCGGAACGATGCGTCTGGGTCTGTATCCATGTAAGCTGGTTCCAGGATCGCTTGCAGAGTCCTGCTACCAGGACGAGCTCGTTTATGAAAGACATCGCCACCGGTATGAGTTCAACAACCAGTACCGCGAAGATATTGAAAAAGCAGGTCTGCGCATATCCGGTACTTCTCCGGATGGACGTCTGGTTGAAATTGTAGAGCTGCCAGGACACCCTTGGTTCCTCGCCGTGCAATTCCATCCGGAATTCACTTCCCGTCCGAACCGTCCGCAGCCGCTGTTCCGTGAATTTGTAAAAGCCTCGATCCAGCATCAGGCATAATGAGAAGAGCCTCTTTTGAAGAGGCTCTTTTTTGCGTAGAAATCCATTATCATAATGACAGAGAGGGCAAGCTAACCTTCAGAGCGGATGTCCGGAGCTGTCGATTCACATACAACAAATTCGTACATCTTTTTTTCTTACTTTTTTTAGGATAGGAAGGAATTCGACATCTACAGGCGAATACAAATAATGGTCGGTTATGGGAAAGTTAGGAACTTTCGAGTTTGCATATACTCATTATACGAATTTATGTATCGGGGAGGTTAGAAGGATGAGCAAGGAAAGCAAACACAAAGTGTTGATTGTGGATGACCAGAATGGTATCCGCATCCTGCTTGTGGAAGTGTTCAGCAGTGAGGGATATGAGACGTTTCAAGCGGCGAACGGCAAGGCGGCACTTGAAATTGTGAAGATGCATGCTCCGGATTTGGTGCTGCTGGATATGAAAATTCCTGGAATGGACGGGCTTGAGATTTTGAAGCATATAAAACAGATGAATCCGGACATTAAGGTGATCATGATGACGGCCTATGGAGAGCTTGACATGATCAAGGAAGCAACCGATCTTGGTGCGTTGATGCATTTTACCAAACCCTTTGATATTGACGAGATGCGTCAAGCCGTTAATATGCAGCTGAAAGGGACCGCCAGTAATATCGGTTGAATGATGAATTCTGCTCAAAGGGCGGAATTCTTTTTTTTGCCAGAATGTGAGCTCCTTCGCAGCATTTTAGGAAATGCTTGTTTAGTATTTATGACGCGATGTGGTATAATAAGTCCGTATGTTATATCGGCTAAAAACCATAGACAAACTAAGCATCTATAGGAGGATGAAACCATGCCATTAGTATCAATGACAGACATGCTGAACAAAGCACTCGAAGGTAAATATGCTGTTGGTCAATACAACATCAACAACCTGGAGTGGACATATGCGATTCTTGAAGCGGCTGAGCAAGAGAAATCACCGGTAATTCTTGGTGTTTCCGAAGGGGCAGCTCGTTATATGGGTGGATTCAGCACCGTCGTACACATGGTAAAAGGCTTGATGGAGGACCTGAAAGTTACGGTTCCTGTTGCCATTCACCTTGACCACGGTTCAAGTGTTGAGAAATGTAAAGAAGCAATCGACGCAGGATTCACTTCGGTTATGATCGATGATTCCCACAGCCCGATTGATACGAATATTGCAACAACGAAACAAGTCGTTGAGTATGCTCATGCTAAAGGCGTTTCCGTTGAAGCTGAAGTCGGTATGGTCGGCGGACAAGAAGATGATGTTATCGGTGACGTAATGTACGCGAAGCTGGACGATTGCGTTCGCATCGTGAACGAAACAGGCATCGACACATTGGCACCTGCGCTTGGTTCTGTTCATGGTCCTTACAAAGGCGAACCAAACCTTGGTTTCAAAGAGATGGAAGAGATTCGCAATGCTGTGAAACTTCCGTTGGTGCTTCATGGTGGTACAGGCATTCCGACGCATGACATCAAGAAAGCGATCTCCTTGGGTACTTCCAAAATCAACGTGAATACTGAGAACCAAATCTCGTTCTCTAAAGTTGTTCGTGAAGTGCTTGCTGCTAAACCGGAAGCTTACGATCCACGCACATTCCTGAAACCAGGCCGTGAGGCAATCAAGGAAACCGTTGTTGGCAAAATCCGTGAGTTTGGTTCCAACAATCAAGCCTAATTATTCATAGTTAAGTCGCTTGTAGTTCTAGTGGCTACGACATGACGATTGGAATCACCTAAGATATTTAGGCTGTCTTATGCTGCATACAATGAAATGGAAAGCACACCGCGTAGCCGGTGTTTTTCCATTTCATTTATTAAGATATCAAAGTACAAGCGGGTTGTGAGCTTCACAACCGGATCATCGAGAACAATAAGAAACGCTAAATGCGGTCTGTCATCCTTAAGGAACGTCGATAAGACGTTTTTCTTGTATGACGGCCATCAGAACCATTTCCGGCTGCGAAGTGATGTAGGGGGACCCGAAAGCTTATGGAAAAATTGATGATCAGCGGTGGACGCCCACTGCGAGGTACTGTAACAATCAGTGGTGCAAAGAACAGCGCGATTGCGTTAATTCCCGCCGCAATTCTGGCGGAATCGGAAGTCGTACTTGATAATTTGCCGCTTCTCAGCGATGTGGCTGTTTATGCTGAGATCTTGGAAGAATTGGGCGGGCAAGTTTCATGGGAAGGCAATCAGATGAGAATTGACCCTTCTGATATCAAATCTATTCCGATGCCTAACGGACCCGTTAAGAAACTGCGCGCGTCCTACTATATGATGGGCGCCATGCTTGGAAGATTTAAAGAAGCCGTGATCGGCCTGCCGGGCGGCTGTAATTTTGAACCTCGTCCCATCGACCAGCACATTAAGGGTTTTGAAGCGCTTGGCGCAACCGTCACCAATGAACACGGTTCGATTCATCTGCATGCTAAAGAGCTGCGAGGCGCGAAGATCTATCTGGATGTGAGCAGTGTTGGTGCAACGATTAATATTATGCTGGCGGCTGCTAAGGCCAAAGGCTCCACAATTATTGAAAATGCGGCGAAAGAGCCTGAAATTATAGATGTTGCAACACTTTTGAATTCCATGGGAGCTGTCATTAAGGGCGCCGGAACGGAAACGATCCGGATCGAAGGCGTAACCGAGATGCATGGCTGCCGCCATTCCATTATTCCAGACCGGATTCAGGCCGGTACATATATGATTGCTGCCGCAGCTACTCGCGGTGATGTTCTGATTGACAACGTCATCCCGAAACACCTTGAAGCCCTCACTGCCAAGTTGATCGAGATGGGTGTTGGTATTGAGGAGCTGGACGAAAGCATCCGCGTGATCGGTAAGGACCGATACCAGCATGTGGACGTGAAGGCGCTTGTATATCCTGGATTTGCAACGGATTTGCAATCACCAATGACCAGCCTGCTTACCCAAGCGGAAGGCGTCAGTGTCCTTAGTGATTTTGTATATAGCAACCGATTTAAACATGTTCCGGAGTTAGTTCGCATGGGTGCCAAGATCCGCGTGGAGGGACGCTCGGCCATTATAGAAGGTGGTCCGCTGAACGCAGCCAAGGTCAAAGCGACCGACCTGCGCGCAGGTGCGGCTCTTGTGATTGCGGGACTAACCGTACCCGAAGGGGTGACGGAGGTAAGCGGCGTAGAATTCATTGATCGCGGCTATGACCATCTGGTATCCAATCTGCGCATGCTGGGTGCCGACGTATGGCGTGAGACCGAGGAAGAATGATTTTTTACCAAAATGAGGGAAATGTGTGGTTGAAACTGCATATCTCCCTCAGATTTGGGTAATGCTCCTAGTAAAGCTCTCATAGAATAATAGACTACATGACAGCAGGATTGCTGTGACAGAAACAAATAATTGAATAGGTGGTTATTGAATGGATTTACAAATAGCCGATTTGGAAGGCATGAAGCTGACGGATCTGTATAAGCTGGCCAAAAAGTATCAGATTCCTTATTATGGCCAGTTGAAGAAAAAAGAATTGATATTTGCCATTCTCCGGGCGCAGGCCGAACAGAGCGGCTTGATGTTCATGGAGGGCGTACTCGAGATTTTGCCGGAAGGTTACGGTTTTCTTAGACCGATCAACTATCTGCCGAGCACGGAGGACATCTACATTTCAGCCTCCCAGATTCGTAAATTTGATTTACGGACCGGAGATTTGGTTTCGGGCAAATGCCGGACACCTAAAGAGAACGAACGTTACTTCGGGCTGCTGCAGGTCAACGCTGTGAATGGTGAGAATCCTGCCGTCGCAGCGGAACGATTGCACTTCCCAGCCTTGACTCCTCTATATCCGCAAGAAAAGCTTGTTCTTGAAACATCCCCTAATCAGTTGTCAACCCGAATTATGGATCTGCTTGCACCTGTAGGTTTAGGACAACGCGGTTTGATCGTGGCACCGCCAAAAGCAGGGAAAACGCTCCTCTTAAAAGAAATCGCCAACAGCATCTCAACCAACAATCCAGAGATTGAACTGTTTGTTTTACTCATCGATGAACGGCCTGAAGAAGTGACGGATATGCAGCGTTCCGTTAAGGGCGAGGTGGTTGCTTCTACTTTTGACGAGCTTCCGGAGAACCATATTAAAGTGGCGGAACTGGTATTGTCCCGTGCCTTGCGGCTGGTGGAGCATAAGAAGGACGTTGTTATATTGCTGGACAGCATCACCCGTCTTGCGCGTGCATATAACCTGGTTATCCCTCCGTCCGGAAGAACCCTGAGCGGCGGTATTGATCCTGCTGCATTCCATCGTCCGAAACGCTTCTTCGGTTCGGCGCGTAACGTGGAGGAAGGCGGAAGCTTGACGATTTTGGCTACAGCCTTGGTTGAAACCGGATCGCGGATGGATGATAWTATTTATGAGGAATTTAAAGGAACGGGCAATATGGAACTGCACTTGGATCGCCGCTTCGCGGAACGCCGTATTTTCCCGGCGATCGACATTCGTCGCTCCGGTACCCGGCGTGAAGAGGTGCTCTTGAACAAGGATGAACTGGATACCATTTGGGCGATCCGTAAAAATATGAACGACTCTGCTGACTTTGTGGAAGGATTCCTCAAAAAAATGCGTGACAGCAAGAATAACGCGGAGTTCTTGGCATCATTTGATGTGAATGCCAATAACGGCAGCGGAACCGGGACTCAGAGCCAGACAGCCAGACGTCCATCGCGTGCATCTGCAGCGACGGCACCTCAGAGCTAAGCCTGAATCAACCAGGAGAATAGGAGATCAACATGTATTTGGTTTATGCAGATGAGCAAGGGAACGTTTATGATCATTCCGAGCTGTTCGGGCTTGCCCGAAGCGGTGATATGATCGTTGAAATATTGGATGATGAATTGATACCTTTGCCAGAGGGAGCTACCCTGGTCGGGCTGCCGAGCACCCGAGCGATCGGGATGGATCCGGAGACCGGTGAAATGATGCCGCTTGAGGATGGGTATACCGCTGTCGGAGCGCTTTTGCCGCAAGGATATACCCGCTTGTGCTTGCCAGGGTACGTGAAGACGGACAAGGAATATAAGCTGCCGCTGTTTGGTTATTCGGCGGTGGTATGGAAGGATGGCGCCTTCTATACGACGGCGCGTTTGTCCGATGACCCTGAGAAGTGGAACCCTGTGAACTGCGATCTGAACGATCTTGAGCTTGGGGTTAAGACGCTGAAGGAGAAATATCCGGAGAATCGACTCTATGAGCATCTGTCTAACTGTGCATTAGGATATGAATGCCTGACGGCATCCAACACCTTCCTGAATCGCTGGGAAGGCGCTGTTCCCGTATCTTATTCCTGCAATGCCGGTTGCTTCGGTTGTATATCGGAACAGCCGGATGACAGCGGCTTTGTCGCGCCTCAGACCCGCATGAACTTCCGTCCGAGAGTGGATGAGCTGGTGCAGGTCATGCTGGAGCATCTGAAGACACCGGAATCGATCATCAGCTTTGGCCAAGGTTGTGAGGGAGAGCCCTCCACGCAGGCGAAAATCATTATAGAAGCCATGAGAGAAGTTCGGGCGCAGACTGATATGGGCTACATTAATATTAATACCAATGCGGGACTGACCGATTTTATCCGCGGCATCGTGGATGCGGGTCTTGATCTGATGAGAGTCAGCACAATCAGTGCATTGGATGATCATTATAACGCATACTACAAGCCAAGGGGCTATACGCTGGCCAATGTGGAGAAATCCCTTCGCTATGCAACCGATCAAGGCGTGTATACATCCATCAACTATCTGATCTTCCCGGGCGTGACCGATCGCGAGGAAGAGCTGGAGGCTATGATTGAGTTTGCCCGCCGCACGGGCCTCAAGTTAATCCAGCTCCGTAATCTCAATATTGACCCTGAGAGCTATCTCGAGCTTATTCCGCCTGCGCAAGGTGAGATTCTGGGGATGAAGCAGGCTATTGAGATTATGCAGGAGGAGCTGCCGGATGTGGTGATTGGCTCCTATACGCATGTGCCGCCTCCGGGACAGGCAAGACCGAAGAAGAGACCTTCAATTATCTAGCAGAATCGTGCTGGCATTGCATGTGTTAAAATCAGGTTGAAATTCCAATTGTGGACTTGTCTGATGATTTGTGTATGGGCTATTGCGCATTCAATATGCTCGTGATATACTCCATTTATGTGTCCATATAACTCTGGGTCCGCATGAGGCTCAGGGCGGAAAGAGGTGAAAGCTACAATGAAACAAGATATTCAACCGAAATATCACGTTACTACAGTTACTTGTGCTTGCGGTAATACGTTTGAGACAGGTTCTGTAAAACCAGATCTTCGTGTAGAGATTTGCTCGAACTGTCATCCGTTCTTCACAGGTAAACAGAAATTCCTGGATGCTGGCGGTCGTGTTGATAGATTCAAGAAGAAATACGGTATCTAATAAACAAACCCTTCGCCCTTGTGGTCGAAGGGTTTTTGTCTGTTTACAGGGCTGGTGGAGTATGCAACTTCTTCCGTCGGTTGCTTTTTTGATAGCCATGCGATATACTAAAGTTCGCCGTGCTAGACGGGGAGGTAGCGGTGCCCTGTAACTCGCAATCCGCTGTAGCGAGGTTGAATTCCTGTTAGAGGTATTGTCGATGTGAGGCTGGTCCCTGCGCTCAACGTTGACGGTTGGGTCCTCCGCAATGAGCACTTGTGAACCTGGTCAGGTCCGGAAGGAAGCAGCCATAAGCAAGATCGCTTTTGTGCCGGAGGGGTGCCTAGCCCGAGTTGTTGCTCAGGATTGCCGCTCGGATCGCAATTATCAATAACAGGTGCACGGTATACATATCTGCACATAACACCTTTGCCATATTGGCAAGGGTGTTTTTTGTCGAGACGGCTATAGATTCAAGCTGATCCTTCATGTGCACTTTGGATAAAGATTTCCAAGTAAACGTTTTGCTAAGGCAGGGGAAAGTAGTATAGAATGTAGTATAATATAACCGTTAAACTCACGCCTTTTGGGCTGGGATTGACCATAAATGCAATAGTAAAGCACGCGAAGATCGGGCTTAGTATAAACCTTAGGGTTCTCGATCTCGTGAAGTGGAAGTTGAAAGAGGGTAAAGCACAGTGGAACATATCGCGTTATATCGTGCTTGGCGACCACAGTCGTTCGGCGACATGGTGGGCCAGCAGCATATTATCCAGACCCTGCAGAATGCCATTCGCGAGCAGCGGGTTTCCCATGCCTACCTGTTCAGCGGTCCACGGGGTACAGGCAAGACCAGTGCCGCTAAAATTTTGGCCAAAGCCGTGAACTGCGAGCATGGTCCGGCTGAGGAACCCTGCAATGAATGCGAGGCCTGCCGGCGTATAACGTCCGGAGCCGTCATGGATGTTCAGGAGATCGATGCTGCATCCAACCGCGGCGTCGAGGAAATCCGTGATTTGCGGGAGAAAGTCAAATACGCACCGACCGAGGTTCGGCGTAAGGTTTATATTATCGATGAAGTACACATGCTGACGACGGAAGCGTTCAATGCCTTATTGAAAACGCTGGAGGAACCGCCGGCACACGTGATGTTTATACTAGCGACAACAGAGCCGCACAGGCTTCCGGCAACGATCATCTCACGCTGTCAACGGTTTGACTTCCGTAGAGTTTCCTTGGACGAACAAACCGGGCGTCTGGAGCAGATTTGCGGAGAAGAAGGCATTACGGCAGAGCATGAAGCGCTGCAGTATATCGCACGTCTGTCGGATGGCGGTATGCGGGATGCACTGAGCATTCTGGATCAGATTGCTTCCTTTACCGGAGGTACGGTATCTTACCAGCAGGTCATGGACATGACGGGCGGCATTGCCTCGGAGCAGTTTGGCCGTCTGGCCAGTGCTGTGAAACAGGGGGATGCCGGACTTGTGCTGCAGATTGTGGAGCAATTTATGCAGGAGGGAAAAAGTGCAGATAAATGCATGGAGAACCTCCTGTATTATTTCCGCGATTTGCTCATGATCAAGATGGTTCCAGGCGCTGACAAGCTGACCGATCGGGTTTTGAATCCGGCAGAGTTTCAGGAGATGGCAAATGCCTTCAGCCGAGAGGAACTATTTCAAATGATTGATACGCTGAACCGGTATCAGAGTGAGATGAAATACGCCTCGCAGCCGCAAACTCTGTTTGAGGTAGCGTTGCTCAAGCTCTCCGGTATAACCCAATCTGCGGGTGGGGCCTCAGCTGCCCATAGTACGGCCGATGCAGGTGAACTCGCTCAGCTGAAACAGCACGTAGCCGCACTTGAGAAGAAGCTGGAACGACTGATACAAAATGGTGTTCCTGCATCAGGTCAACGCGAACCGGCCAAGTCTACCCGTACACCGGCACCGAAAGCAGCTTCATCAGCCAAGATTCCGCAGCATATGGATCAGTATGTATCTTGCCGAACCGGGGAGGATTTTACATCTGTTCAACGGCAGTGGGCCCAAATTCTGCAGAACGTGAAAGAGGAGAAGGTAACGGTCCATGCATGGCTAATGGATGGTGAGCCCGTGTCCGTATGGGAAGACAAGGTTCTTATCGCTTTTAAAAACAACATCCACCGCGAAACCACGGAGAAGCCTGCCAATAAACAGGTGATTGAAGGGGTTCTTGAGTCAACGCTTGGCAAGCCGTATCATCTGGTTACCATGATGCTTCGTGATTGGAGTGACGCGGTAGAAGGAGTGGGCAAGCCTCAGGCAGAAGAACTTAAGCTTGAGCACGAAGAAGCGGAGGCCGGTGGGGAAAAACCATGGATTGATGAGGCCATCCAGTTGTTTGGAGAAGACCTCGTTGTCATAAAAGACTAGCACGTCCCTACGTGCACCCTATTATAAGGAGAGATGAATCATGAATAATATGAACCAAATGATGAAGCAAGTGAAAAAGATGCAGGAGCAAATGCTCAAGGCTCAGGAAGAGCTCGCTACGAAAACCGTTGAAGGAACTTCCGGCGGTGGCGTGGTTACCGTGGAAGCGAATGGTCATAAACAAATTTTGTCCATCAACATCAAACCTGAGGCGGTTGATCCGGATGACGTGGAAATGCTGCAGGATCTGGTATTGACTGCGGTTAACGATGCTCTTGCCAAGGCTGAAGAAATCGCAAATGCTGATATGGGCAAATTCACAGGCGGCATGAAAATTCCGGGCTTGTTCTAATCTAACCTAGAAGGAGTAGTTACATTTGTACTATCCTGAACCGATCGCGAAGCTCATCGACGCCTTTACGCGACTGCCGGGTGTGGGGCCGAAGACGGCCGCCCGCCTGGCTTTTCATGTTCTGAACATGAAGGAAGATGACGTTATAGATTTTGCCAAAGCGCTAGTCAGTGTCAAAAGGAATCTGCACTACTGCTCCGTCTGCTGCAACATCACCGATACGGATCCATGCCGGGTATGTCAGGACAAAACCCGGGATGCTTCGACTATCTGCGTGGTACAGGATGCGAAGGATCTCGTGGCAATGGAGCGTACGAAGGAATTCGATGGCTACTATCATGTCCTCCATGGGGCCATATCTCCGATGGAGGGGATCGGGCCGGATGAGATCCGTCTGAAGGAGCTTCTTACGCGTTTAAGTGACGAACGTGTAAAAGAACTCATTTTGGCGACAAACGCTAATATCGAGGGAGAGGCAACGGCGATGTACATATCGCGTCTGGTCCGCCCTTTTGATATTAAGGTGACCCGAATTGCCCATGGACTGCCTGTTGGCGGTGACTTGGAGTATGCAGATGAAGTGACTTTATCTAAGGCACTCGAGGGCCGAAGAGAACTGAACTGATATTTTGTGATTCTTTGCAGTAACTGTTTGAGATATGAAAGCTATACGAGAACGAGCATTGGAAGAAATTCTGATGGCTCGTTTTTTTGTTTGCTCACTGTAAGGTGTAGAAAGCAGTAATTGAAAGAGTTCTTTTGGTTCTAAGTTTGTCCCTCTCTCGATATGAATGTTACAGACGGTCTAATTAAGAGCAGTTTTTTAACATTCATATTCATAGGGAGTGAACGGAATGAAGATATGGTGGAAGCAGTCGAGGAAAAAAGTAGAGGAAACGTATATCACTGCAGAGGATCAGGAACGGATGTGGCATGTCTTCTTGGACGTCCAGAGATCCCAAATGGAGTGGGAGCGTGCGCACTTGCTGTTTCAAGAGGCAACGGGACAGGATCAGATCGATTATGCGATCTATATGCTGGAGGCGGCGGAGCGCAAATACCAGATGAATCTCAAACAGGCCAAGCAGCTCAACCTGGATGGGGCAAGGATGCAATACATTGAGCAAAAAAGGGAGAATGGCTAAGCCAAGGCTGAGAGAGATGTCCAATGACCATTGAAGGAGGAGTAACTATGAAACTGATTGTGCTAGGCGTACTATGCATATCGCTCTTGCTGCTTATTTATGTTGTGTTTAGAAAGAAGCTCGGGCTGGGATGGTTAACCGTATTTGGCGCCCATCTTGCTCTCTCGGCAGTGGCTATCTATGTTGTGAATTTCTCCGGATTGGCGGCCGAAACGTATATTCCTCTGAATCCGATGACCATAGGAACCGTCATGCTCCTGGGCTTGCCTGGCGTGGCCCTTCTTGTTGGATTAAAAATAACGGTATTAGGTAGTTGACGCAGGCTTATATTCTATGATACATTAATGTTCGCCCGTTTGATTCCGGGTGATAGAGTTTCACCGGTCAGGCAGTTATTGGTTGAAAAAATAATCAAAAAAACCTCTTGACCAACAGCAAGCTAGTATGATATATTATAAAAGTCGCCGCTGAGATGCGGATGACGAACGAAAATGATTGATCTTTGAAAACTGAACAACGAGTGAGTAAGGATTTCACTAGTGGAATCCATTGCGAAATCATCCTGTACAAGCCTTGGTTTGTTGGATGGTGGAGCATAAAGAGAATTGAACAAATTCTCGTCAGTTAAGAAATGAGCAAGTCAAACACTTTATTGGAGAGTTTGATCCTGGCTCAGGACGAACGCTGGCGGCGTGCCTAATACATGCAAGTCGAGCGGACTTGATGGAGTGCTTGCACTCCTGATGGTCTTGATGGAGTGCTTGCACTCCTGATGGT